>NZ_JBSFEV010000127.1:0-1010 GCF_053594615.1 Streptomyces sp. NPDC001858 | reverse complement strand
CTAGGCGCTGTTTCTCGGATCTCCTGACGTGAGTGGGATGTTGGGGGCCAGGCTGGCTGTATGGGCCGTGGGGATCTGACGAATGCAGAGTGGGATCGGCTTGAGTCGTTCTTACCTCGTGGTGGTGCGCGTGGGGGTCGGTGGAGTGACCACCGTCGGGTGATCAACGGGGTGCTGTACCGGGTGCGGACGGGTGTGCAATGGCGGGACCTGCCGGAGCGGTTCGGCCCGTGGGAGACGGTCTATAAACGGCATCGCCGCTGGTCGGCGGATGGAACATGGAAGATGCTGCTGTCTCGCATTCAGGCCGCCGAGGACGCTGCGGGTGGGATCGACTGGGATGTTTCGGTGGACTCGACGGCGGTGCGGGCCCACCAGCATGCAGCCGGCGCGAGGACGGCGCCGCCCGCCGCAATGCCTCAAAAGGGGGTCGGCCCAGGGACGAACCAGGCCGATCCGGTGCTGCGGAAACTGGCTGTCCGCCTGGAGGAGGTGGTCAGACCGGCGAATGCCTGGGACGTTCCCGAGGCGGATTCACCACCAAAATCCACCTCGTCGCCGACGGGCGATGCCGGCCACTTGCCTTCGTCCTGACACCCGGACACTACGGTGACGGCCCCCAACTCGAGTACGTGCTGGGGCAGATTTCCGTGCCCCGCATGGGAGTCGGACGACCTCGCACCCGGCCCGACCGTGTCCTGGCGGACAAGGCCTACACATCCCGCAGCAACCGCCGTTACCTGCGACGGCGCGGAATCCAGCACACAATCCCCGAACGTCTGGACCAGAAAAGACACCGGCAGGGCCGAGGTTCCCAAGGCGGTCGGCCCACAGGATTCGACAGCGAGCGCTACAAGAAGCGCAACACCGTCGAGCGGGCCATCAACCGGCTGAAGGGCTTCCGCGCCGTCGCCACGCGCTACGAGAAACGCGCCTACATCTACCTCGGAACCGTCACCCTCGCGGCCCTCATGACCTGGCTCCGCACATGATCCGAGAAACAGCGCCTA
>NZ_JBSFEV010000126.1:0-1054 GCF_053594615.1 Streptomyces sp. NPDC001858 | reverse complement strand
GACCGCCCGGCTAGAACCTGTCCTGACGGGTGCGCGAATCGAGGAAGGCGGCGATCTTGCCGGGATGGAACACCCACATCACCTTGTGGATGCCTTCGTCCGAGGCGGCGATCGTCATGAACGTGGTGGGCTCGTCGTTGCGGTAGATCAGCACGCCGGTCCGGCCGTTGGAGTGGACCGGCCTGGGGTCCGCCTCGGGCCAAAACCGGGGAAAGGCGGTCGACAGGTTGGCCACGCGCGCCCGCCCCAGCACCGGGACCCGGGCGGCGCCCCGCATGCCATTGCCGTCGGACAGGCTGACGGCGTCGGGGGTGAGCAGGGCTTCCAGCGAGGCCACGTCCCCCGTCCGAGCCGCCGAGACGAACGCGTCGAGCAGGCGCCGGTGCTCCGTGGCGTCCACGGTCTCGCGATGCTCGTCCGTCAGATGCTTGCGCGCACGGCTGACGATCTTCCGCACGTTGACGAGGCTGAGCCCGAGGATCGCTGCGATCTCGGGGTAGGTGTAGTCGAACGCCTCACGCAGCACGTATGCGGCGCGTTCGGTCGGGCTCAGTCTCTCCAGCACCAGCAGCAGGGCCATTTCCAGCGCTTCCGCGCGCTGCGCGCCCACCTCCGGGTCCGAGCTCGTGTCGACGGGCTCGGGCAGCCACGGCCCGATGTAGGTCTCCCGGCGCACCCGCGCCGACTGCGCGACGTTGATGGCCAGGCGGGTCGTGGCGCTGGAGAGGAAGGCGACGGGGTTGAGGACCACCGAGCGGTCCGTCTTCTGCCAACGCAGCCACACCTCCTGGACCACGTCCTCGGCCTCCACGGCGCTGCCGAGCACACGGTAGGCGATCCCGAAGAGACGCTTTCGGCACTGCACGAAGACGGCGACGGCGTCGTCGAGGTCACCGTCCGTGGCGGACGGCTCGTGATGCATGGTCGTGTGATCACTCAAAGACATGGCCGCTCCAATCGCATCTCCTGCATAGACCGGACGCGACCCGATCCTGTGACAGACCCGGAGCAGCGGGGTCGGCACCTGTCGTCGATCAGCGGGGCGCCGGGGGCT
>NZ_JBSFEV010000125.1:0-1085 GCF_053594615.1 Streptomyces sp. NPDC001858 | reverse complement strand
TTGACCGTGCCGGAGCGGTGCGCGTTCAGCGGCTGCTCCATCTTCATCGCTTCGAGGACGACGATCAGGTCGCCCTCCTTGACTTCCTGGCCCTCCTCGACGGCGATCTTGACGATCGTGCCCTGCATCGGGGAGGCGAGGGTGTCGCCGGAGGCCATGGGGCCGGACTTCTTGGCCGCGCGGCGCTTGGGCTTGGCGCCCGCCGCGAGGCCGGTGCGGGCCAGGGACATGCCGAGCGAGACCGGGAGGGAGACCTCCAGGCGCTTGCCGCCGACCTCGACGACGATCGTCTCGCGGTCGGTGTCGTCCTCGGCCTCGGCGTCCGTCGGGGCGGCGAAGACCGGGATCTCATTGACGAACTCGGTCTCGATCCAGCGGGTGTGGACCGTGAACGGGTCGGCGGAGCCGGTGAGCTCGGGGGCGAACGCCGGGTCGGCGACCACCGCGCGGTGGAACGGGATGGCGGTGGCCATGCCCTCGACCTGGAACTCGGCCAGCGCGCGGGCGGCCCGCTGGAGCGCCTGCTGCCGGGTCGCGCCGGTGACGATCAGCTTGGCCAGCAGCGAGTCCCACGCGGGGCCGATGACCGACCCGGACTCGACGCCCGCGTCCAGGCGGACGCCGGGACCGGTCGGCGGGGCGAACGCGGTGACGGTACCGGGGGCGGGCAGGAAGCCGCGGCCCGGGTCCTCGCCGTTGATGCGGAACTCGATGGAATGACCGCGCAGGACCGGGTCGCCGTAGCCGAGGGCCTCGCCGTCGGCGATGCGGAACATCTCGCGCACGAGGTCGATGCCGGCGACCTCCTCGGTGACCGGGTGCTCGACCTGGAGCCGGGTGTTGACCTCCAGGAAGGAGATCGTGCCGTCCACGCCGACGAGGAACTCCACCGTGCCGGCGCCGACGTAGCCGGCCTCCTTCAGGATGGCCTTGGAGGACGCGTACAGCTCGGCCGTCTGCGCCTCGGACAGGAACGGCGCCGGGGCCTCCTCGACCAGCTTCTGGTGGCGGCGCTGGAGGGAGCAGTCACGGGTGGAGACGACGACCACGTTGCCGTGGGAGTCGGCCAGGCACTGGGTCTCCAC
>NZ_JBSFEV010000124.1:0-1173 GCF_053594615.1 Streptomyces sp. NPDC001858 | reverse complement strand
AACGGCACCTCCTGATGCTCCAACGCCTCCAAACTCCGCTGCCGCACCCGACCCAACACCTCAGCAAACGTCGGATCACCCGACAGATCCGTACGAATCACCAACGAATTAACAAAAAACCCGACCAGATCATCCAACGCCTCATCCGTACGCCCCGCCACCGAAGACCCGATCGGCACATCACACCCCGCACCCAACCGCGACAACATCACCGCCAACGCCGACTGCAACACCATGAACCCAGTCACACCCTCGGCGCGACCCAGCTCCACCAACCGCCGGTGCACCTCGACCGGCACTCGCAACTCCACCCGATGCCCACGATGACTAGGCACCGCCGGACGCGACCGGTCATAGGGCAACGTCAGCTCCTCCGGCGCCCCCGCCAACGCCCCACCCCAATACGCCAACTGCCTCGACAGCAAGCTGTCGGGGTCCGACTCCTCCCCCAACAACTCCCGCTGCCACAACGCGTAATCGGCATACTGCACCGGCAACGCGTCCCACTCAGGCGCCTCACCCCGCAACCGCGCCGCATACGCCGTCGACAGATCCCGCCCCAACGGAGCCCGCGACCACGCGTCACCCGCGATGTGATGCGTCACCACGACCAGCACATACTCGGCACCCCCAACCGACCCGACCCCATCCCCATCACCGTCCCCAACTCCATCCCCCTCAGCCTCCACCTCGAACAACCACGCTCGAACCGGCACCTCCACCGACAAATCAAACGTGTACCGCGTCGCCTCCTCCACTGCAGCCGCCAACTCCGCCGAGGCCACCCGGCGCACGGCCAGCTCCCAATCCAGCTCACTCGCACCCAGAATCCGCTGATACGGCTCACCGTCCACGGCAGGGAACACCGTCCGCAACGACTCATGCCGCCCCACCACATCCCGGAACGCCGCACCCATCGCCGCCACATCCAACCCACCACTCAACCGCACCGCCACCGGCACGTTGTACAACGCACTCGGCCCCTCCAACTGGCCCAAGAACCACAACCGCCGCTGCGCAAACGACAACCCCACCCGCTCGGGACGCACACCCGCCCGCAACACCAACCGCGCCCCACCCACACCCGGCCCCGACAACCAACCCGCCACACCCGCCACCGACGACACATCGAACAACACCCTCAACGGCAACTCCACACCCAACACCGACCGC
>NZ_JBSFEV010000123.1:0-1323 GCF_053594615.1 Streptomyces sp. NPDC001858 | reverse complement strand
TGCTCGTCGCCGAGCCAGAGAAGCGCCTCGCCCTTGATGAGCATGAAGATCTCGTCCTCGCGGGTGTGCAGGTGGAACGGCGGGGCCTCCCCCTTGGCGACGTCGAACCGTCCCACGGTGAGCTGGCCGTTCGTGGCCTTGCTGTCGAGGAGGACGGAGAACGTGCCGTCGTCCAGCCATTCGAGGGTCTGCTGCTGTTCGCGCTGGGCCAGGAAAGCCATGGACATGACGCGGATCCTTACGTGAGTGGGTGTGGGTTGGCGTACACGCCGGTGGCGAAGGGGCGCGGCATGTACCGCTCCTGTCGGTACCGGGTGACGTGGGGTACTGGGCAGCCGAGCGCGCCAGGCGGGGCGCAGACTCGCCTCCGGATCCACTCCCCGCCCGGCCGTTGTCTCGGGCGGTGGCGATGGCTGGTTCAGCTCTGGGGGAGGAGTTCCATGATGATGCCGATCATCTTGCCGCCCTTTTCGGTGGTCCAGTTTTCGGCGAGTTCGGCGAGGAGTTGGTTGGTGGAGGTGATGGTCGCGCCGGCCTTGTCCATGCGGTGGACGGCGATGTCGTCGGCGATCTTGGTGGGGGAGCCGCCGGCGTCGGCGACGACCTGGACGGGGTGGCCGGCGTTGAGGGCGGTGAGGGTGGGGAAGACGGTGCAGACGTCGTTGGTGACGCCGGCGATGATGAGGTGGGTGCGGCCGGTGGCCTTGACGGCGTCGGCGAAGTTCTCGTCGTCGAAGGCGTTGACGACGCCCTGGCGCTGGACGCGGCCGGCGAACTCGGCGGGCGCGATCTCCGCGAGCTCGGACAGCAGCGGCCCCTGCGCGTACTCCTCCATCGAGGAGGTCAGCACCAGCGGCATGTCCAGGGCCTTGGCGGCCTTGGCCAGGGCGAGGGCGTTGGCCTTCATCTCCTCGAAGGTGATGGAGCCGACCCAGCTCATGGTGCCGACCTGGTGGTCGATGAGGAGCATGGCGGTGTTCTCGGTGGTGAATGCCTCAGCGGTCTCTACGGGCATGACGGGCCTCTTTCGGGTGTGCGGTGTTGTGCTGCATGCGGGATTTGATTCGGCACCTGACTTCGGCGATCGGTGGGATTGCCCGGCCGATCGGTCTCCATTCGCCGGCGTACGCGATCGGGCGGAGGGGAGCGCTGCGCACTGGCGGCGAGGACGTTTCGGGCTGGGCACGAGACCGTCTCCTGCCGGCGTGAGCACCTCCGTCACGCTCATGACCGTATGAGTCCGCCGTCGACGTAGAGCGTCTGGGCGGTGATGAAGGCGGCGTCGTCGGATACGAGGAACGAGAGCATGCCGGTGAGGTCGTC
>NZ_JBSFEV010000122.1:0-1444 GCF_053594615.1 Streptomyces sp. NPDC001858 | reverse complement strand
TGCTCGTCGCCGAGCCAGAGAAGCGCCTCGCCCTTGATGAGCATGAAGATCTCGTCCTCGCGGGTGTGCAGGTGGAACGGCGGGGCCTCCCCCTTCGCGACGTCGAACCGTCCCACGGTGAGCTGGCCTTCCGTGGCCTTGCTGTCGAGGAGGACGGAGAACGTGCCGCCGTCCAGCCATTCGAGGGTCTGCTGCTGTTCGCGCTGGGCCAGGAAAGCCATGGACATGATGCGAGTCCTTACTGTCTCGTACGGGGTGATGGGGGTGAGGGGCCGACCGGCACGTTCGGCTACGCCAGGAACGGGGCGAGGAGGGCGAGAAGGGCTTCGGGGTACTCGTCGGGGATGTAGTGACCGCTGCCGGCGATCACCGCTTCCTCCACACCGGGCACGACGGGCTTCAGGGTCTGCGCCAGATAGCCCCCGACGCTGTGTTCGCCGCCGACGGCCAGGACGGGCATCGTCAGGACTCCGCCCGCCTCGCCCCAGGCCCGGTTGTCCCGCCCGTCCTGGAGCATGGTCCGGTAGTGCTCGAAGCCGCCGCGCAGGGCGTCCGGGCCGCTCAGGGACGCGGCGATGGTGTCGATCTCCTCGGGCGGGAAGGCCGCGGAGTTGGCGGCCATCTTCGCGAACCACCAGGTCAGGAAGGCCTTCTCATTGCCCTGGAACAGCAGCTCCGGTGCCTCCGGGGTCATGAAGAGACCGAAGTGGAAGAGGCCGCCCGACGCCGGGTCCATGATCTCCTCCAGGCCGTAACCGGGCACGGCCAGGTCCATCAGGGCCAGCTTGTGGACCCGCTCGGGGTACAGGCGGGCGTAGGAGAAGGCGACCATGCCGCCGATGTCGTGCCCGATCATGCGGACCGGGCCGGTCAGTCCCAGGGCCTGGAGCAGCTCGTGCACGTCGCGTGCCTGGTTGTCCTTGTCGTAGCCGGCCTCCGTGACCGCCGAACCACCTGTACCCCGTAGGTCGGGAGCCACGACGGTGTACCCGAGGTCGGCGAGGGGGCGCAGCATGTAACGCCACTCCCGCCAGGTCTGCGGCCAGCCGTGCAGCAGCACGAGGGGCTCGCCCGAACCGCCCACGACGCTGTGTATCAGCGCGCCGTTGACTTCGCGGACGACCTGGGTGAAGCCCTCGGGGAGGTCTTCGGCGAAGGCCGGCACGTTCGGGGCCGCGGCCCGGTCCGGGGTCTGCGGGGTGACGGTGCTCGTCATTTCTTCTCTCCTGTGAGTTCTGGTGCTGTCGGCGAGGCGCGCCGGGCAGGGTGCGGCGCGGGGCGCGTCCCGCACCCCCGCCCGGCCGTCACTGCTGCGGGAGGAGTTCCATGACGATGTTGATGATCTTGCTGCCGTTTTCGGTGGTCCAGTTGTGGGCGAGTTCGGCGAGGAGTTGGTTGGTGGAGGTGATGGTGGCGCCGGCCTTGTCCATGCGGCGGATGGCGA
>NZ_JBSFEV010000121.1:0-1479 GCF_053594615.1 Streptomyces sp. NPDC001858 | reverse complement strand
CTAGGACTTGTCCGGCCGATCATGGCTCTGGATAGTCGGGCATGATGCCCAGGTGAGCATCATCGTGAAGTTCTTCGTGGCGCCGGACGACACGTCAGCGGGCCTGGCTCTCAAGACTGGGCCGGGACGGGCATTCGAGTCGCTCTCCTTCGGCAACTTCGATCCCGAAGAAGCCGTGGTCGAGTGGGAATGCCTCCTGGCTGGCGGCAGCTTCGAGGAAATCGTCGAAGCCGGTGAGCCTCGCCTCGTCGCTGGGCAAGACAACGACGGGTGCGTCGTCTTCGCGATCTCACCTCGCCTGACCACTGCACTTGCGGACGCGGGGCACCCCAGGTTGCGTGACGTCGCTGCCGCGTGGGCTCAGCTGCGTATGGAGGACGGCGAGGTCATCGACACCGAGATCGCGGACGGGATCGTGGGTGATTTGGCTGCTCTTGTAAGTAGCGCCCGGCGCCAGAACCAGAGCGTCTACTGCTGGGTCGCGTAGGAGCTCAGGTTCGGAGCCAGATAGCGACGGCCGCGGCGGTAGCGGTGCCGAGAAAGACGTAGCCGCGCTTGTCGTAGCGAGTGGCGACCGCCCGGGACTGCTTCAGGCGGTTGATCGCCCGCTCGACGGTGTTGCGCTTCTTGTAGCGATCCTCATCGAAGCCGGGCGGCCGTCCACCGCGTGCGCCCTTGCGCAGGCGGGCGGCCTGGCTGTCGGTCTTCTCCGGGATCGTGTGCCGGATTCCCCGCCGTCGCAGGTATTCGCGGATGGGGCCGTTGCTGTAAGCCCTGTCGGCTGCAAGGCTGTCTGGCTTCTTGCGTGGCCGTCCCAGGCCACGTCTGGGCACTCGGATCTTCTCCAGGACCGGCTTGAACTGGGTGCAGTCTGCCCGCTGACCTGGAGTGACGACCAGGGACAGTGGGCGGCAGCGGCCGTCTGCGCTCAGGTGGAGCTTGCTGGTGAACCCGCCGCGCGAGCGGCCCAAGCCCTCACATCCAGCACCACCTCCACCAGGCGGGCGACGAGACTCTGCCACGGCGTCTCGGCCTGGTGTTCCATCTCTTCGACCCCTTTTGATCTCGGCGCAGGAGGCGGGTCGGTGCGGGCGCCGGCCGCATGCTGATGCGCGCGGATGATCGTGGAGTCGACCGAGATGTCCCAGTCGATCTCGCCTGCGGAGTCGGCTGCGGCCTGAACCTGCTGGAGCAGACGTTCCCAGGTTCCGTCGGCCGACCACAGGCGGTGGCGTTCATAGACGGTCTTCCATGGCCCGAACCGTTCGGGCAGGTCACGCCACTGCACCCCGGTCCGCACTCGGTGCAGGATCCCGTCGATCACCTGCCGGTGGTCCCGCCACCTGCCACAACGCCCGTTGCCGACCGGCAGGAACGGCCGCAGCCGTTCCCACTCGGCATCCGTCAGATCACCCCGCCCCATGCCACAGGAACGACTCGGGCAAGAAGCAGTCACATGATCGGCCGGACAAGTCCTAG
>NZ_JBSFEV010000120.1:0-1644 GCF_053594615.1 Streptomyces sp. NPDC001858 | reverse complement strand
GATGCCCACCAATTTAGTTGGTCGGCCAATCGTTAGTCAACAACCTACGCCACAAGGCTTCTGTTCCCGTCCACCGGAAGATTCTTTTGCCGCCCATCGATCGCTAGACCTCTTCAGAGCGGCCGGCCGGACACTCGCGCACACAGAACTCGAACGACCGACCCCTGACGGTGCCGCCCCGGCGCTCCCCCATGGGCGACACCGCACAGGAGCGACCCATGACGAGACTGTCCGGCAAGGTCGCGGTGATCACTGGCTCGGCGAGCGGAACAGGCGCCGGCGCGCCTCGCCGGTTCGCCGCCGAGGGAGCCATCGTCGTGGTGGCCGACGTCGACGAGACGGCCGGCAAGCTGGTGGCCGCCGAGATCGGCGGCACCTTCATCCGGTGTGACGTGACCGTCGAGAGTGACATCGAGGCGCTGGTCGGCGCTGCGGTCGACGGTCACGGCGGCTTGGGCGTGTTCTACGGCAACGCCGGCATCACCGGCGTCCAAGGACCGATCACCGAGTTCGACGTCTCCGCGTTCGACCGGACCGTGGCGGTGAATCTGCGGAGCATCGCACTGGGGATGAAGCACGCCTGCGCGCCGTGCAGAGGCAGGGCAGGGGCGAGGCGGGGCAGGGGCGGCTCCATCATCAGCACCACGTCCGTCGCCGCGCTGCGAGGCGGGCTGGGCCCGCATGTGCACTCCGCGTGCAAGGCCGGGATCGTCGGCCTCACGCGTTCCGTGGCAGCCGAACAGGCGCCCTTCGGCATCCGGGTCAACGCGATCGCCCCCGGCGGTACCGTGATCAACCTGTTCGCGAACAGCGAGGGCCTCGAAGGGGAAGCTGCCGCACACCTGACCGAGGCCATCGCCGAGAAACCTGCGCAGGGCCGGCCCATCAGGCGGGCCGGCGTGCCCGATGACATCGCCGCGGCAGCCGCCTGTCTCGCCTCCGACGCCGCCGCGTTCGTCAGCGCGCAGGTCATCGTCGTCGACGGCGGTCTCACCGGCGCCTTCTCCGCGGGAAACCTCCCGGACCCCCCTTGAGAAGTCCACCGCCGACTGACCGCCCGGCCCGCCCAGACGCCCGATGCGGCCGGCCTGAGGCGGTGCCACGTCCAGGCCGCGGAGCCGGGCCGGAGACCGCCGCCTCGTTCGGTCGCCCCCTGCTGGCCGCATGGGGCTCAAGCCCGTCCCGGCAAGCCGACTCATCCCGTCGTCCGGGCACCGGCCGACGCCAGGGGAGGACGCCGCCGGGGTTCACCGTCCTCGCGCGACCACTTACCGTCCGCCGAAACGAAGTGCCCTCCGGCGAAGCGTGGAACAGGCCCTGGCGCTCGTCGAAAACAAGATCACGTCAGCCTGCTGCGGGTTGCGGCGCGTACTGCTCGCGCGAGACGGTCGGAGGCTCGCGCCGGTACACGTCCTTGAGGTAGAGCACCAGGGCCGCGCCGAGCACCCACACCGGGAGGATCACCAGGGCGCGGACCAGACCGTCGTCCTGGAAGCGGGACAGGCCCTGCATCGCGCGGACGCCGACCCCGACGGGCAGGATGTCCGAGAGCGGGCGCAGCCAACCCGGAAGGTAGGCCGCCGGCATGATCCCGCCGCTGCTGCTGTTGCCGAGGATCAGCAGGAGGATCGAGGCGAGACTGAC
>NZ_JBSFEV010000119.1:0-1827 GCF_053594615.1 Streptomyces sp. NPDC001858 | reverse complement strand
GTGGTGGCGGCCGATGCGGATGCGACTGCGGGCGATCTACCGGAGCAGGTGCGGGAGTTGGCGGGGCGGCGGTTGCCGGAGTACATGGTGCCGGCGGCGGTGGTGGTCCTGGAGGAGTTGCCGTTGACGGTGAACGGCAAGGTGGATCGTCGGGCGTTGCCGGCGCCGGACTATGCCGCGGGCACGGGACGAGGGCCGGTGTCGGTGCAGGAGGAGATCCTGTGCGCGGTCTTCGCGGAGGTGCTCGGGCTGGACTCGGTAGGCGTGGATGACGACTTCTTCCGGTTGGGTGGGCATTCGCTGCTTGCGGTGTCGTTGGTGGAGCGTTTGCGTGGGCGGGGTGTGTCGGTGTCGGTCCGGGTGTTGTTTGAGGCTCCGACGCCGGCCGGCCTGGCCGAGGCGGTTGCGGTGGTGCCGGTGGTGGTGCCGGAGAATCTGATTCCGGTGGGTGCGGGCCGGATCACGGCGGACATGTTGCCGTTGGTGGAGTTGTCGGATGTCGATGTGGAGCGGATCGTCGCCGGGGTGGAGGGCGGTGCGGCGAACGTGGCGGACGTGTATCCGTTGGCGCCGTTGCAGGAGGGCCTGCTCTTCCACCACCTGATGGCCGACGGGGGGCAGGACCCGTACGTAATGATGCGGGGGTTGCAGTTCGATTCCCGGGGACGACTCGACGGGTTCGCCCAAGCCCTGCAACAGGTGGTGGATCGGCACGACATCTACCGCACGGCGATGGTGTGGGACGGGCTGCCGGAGCCGGTCCAGGTGGTGTGGCGGCACGTGGCACTGCCGGTGGTGACCCATGTCCTCGACGATGCCGAAGCCGATCCGGTGGCGGCCTTGGTGGAGCGGGTCGGGTCGGGGATGGACCTGGGCCGGCCGCCGTTGATGGACTTGCATGTGGCCGAGGTCGAGGACGGCCGTTGGCTGGGGATCCTTCGGATGCACCACATGGTCCTGGACCACCAGGGCATGGATGTTCTGACCGGAGAGTTGAGGGCGATCGCGGCCGGGCGCGGAGATGAGCTGGCGCCGCCGTTGCCGTTCCGAAACTTCGTTGCTCAGGCTCGCAGTGTGTCCCGGGAGGAGCATGAGCAGTTCTTCACGGAGTTGTTGGGGGACGTGACCGAGCCGACGGCGCCGTATGGACTGATGGACGTCCGTGGCGATGGTACGGCGTCGGTGTCGGCCGAGTTGCCAGTGCCGCAGGAGGTTGTGGACCGGTTGCGTGAGGTGACCCGGCGGTTGGGGGTCAGCGCGGCGACGGTGTTGCATGTGGCGTGGGCGCGGGTGCTGGCGGCGCTGTCGGGTCGGGATGATGTGGTGTTCGGGACGGTGTTGTTCGGGCGGATGAACGCGGGTGCGGGTTCCGACCGGGTCGTAGGCCCGTTCATGAACACGCTGCCGGTGCGGGTGCGGACCAATGGTGTCGGGGCACGGGCCGCGGTGGAGGAGATGCGGTCTCAGCTGGCGGCGTTGCTGGAGCACGAGCATGCGCCGTTGGCGGTGGCGCAGCAGGCCAGTGGCGTCGAGGAGAACACGCCCCTGTTCACCTCGCTGTTCAACTACCGCTACATAGGCCATGAAACCGAGGGTCGGAACAGCGATGCCGTCCAGGACTGGGAGGCCGGCATCCGGAGTGTCTTCGCCAGGGAGCGGACCAACTATCCGCTGACGGCGTCGGTCAACGACCTGAGCTCTGGCGGGTTGAGCGTGACCGTCGAGGTAGCCAACTCTGTTGATCCGTTTGAGGTGGGGGGGTTGTTGTGTACTGCGTTGGGGGGTTTGGTGGGGGTGTTGGGTGATGGTTTGGGTGGGGGTGTGGAT
>NZ_JBSFEV010000118.1:0-1887 GCF_053594615.1 Streptomyces sp. NPDC001858 | reverse complement strand
AAATACGTCAAAAAGGGTTGGCGGGCATACCATAAGCTGCGAAGGAATAACGGCGCTTTCGACACACTGCATTCAATCGGAATGATCGCCGTATCATGGTGGCCCGGCACTCGGGCTACAAGAGCCAATCGAATCGGGCGAGCCTGCCGAACATGGCGACGTGCGGCCGGATGCCTCTGGAACGTTTCCGGCCTCAGCTACAGTTACTCCCACGCCAAGAACATCTACCGGCACGGTCGAAACTTTGCCTACCGAACATTCCGCGGCCTGGCTCGCCCTCGCTGGTAAAGCAGCAGGATCGCAGAGCAGAAGGATCAAGATTAATGCAAGTAAGGGACCTCCGTTATATCCTCGGTATCTGGGTCGGAGCAGGCGCTATCGCACTCCATCGACCCTCCGATCAAACTGATTTGATCGAACAAGCGCAGGTAATCATTTTCATCGCATTGACAATGTGCCTCACGTATGGGCTCTGGCGCACAGTACGAGATGCTAAGCGAAGGAAAGTTGCCGGAATGCGATCTGACAGGGAAACCCGTATGGACTGACCAGGCAGGGGTCACCGAGACACCTTCGATCAGCCGTGGGAAGGTGGCCCAAATACTCCCATCCGCTTGCGGAGTGACCGGCGATCGAATTTCCCGAAGGGCCCGTCGGCTGACGGGCCCTTTTCCTTGGCAAGGGTAGGCGACCACCCCACCTCGCAGGCCCGAACGGAACTGCCGACCAACGGACCTGAACGTCCGCAACAGGTTCGATGCAGCCTCATCCGAAGATCGGTTGAGAGGGTCGAGTTGGCGATCACGAACCGGTTGCCGCAGCTGGCAATGAGGAGATCCTCGTCGGATTTGTAGTGGCTTTGCCGGATGCTTATCACTGAAGGTGCTCTCGCGACCGGCACCACGCAACACATCTTCCGGGTTTCGCTGCTGACTATGGGCACCGCCCCTCCGAACTGTGCACCGTGTCACGCAAGTTGCAGTAGGTTAAGCAAGGCTGGATTTAACTGGAGATTAAGGCGAAAGGTCTTCTTTCATGACTAAATGGATCATCCTTGCGTCAGTTCTGGATGCAGAATCCTCCAGCATTCGCACTATTGCGAGCCTGGACTGCAGCGAGGAGGAGGCTTTTTCGGAGCTCTCCAATATCCTCAACAGTTATGATCGAGGCGTGATGAAGGTCATCCGTAGGGAGATTTTCAAAATCACGGACCGATCATTCTTGCTCCGCATCAGTGGGCGCCTTTCGCAGAGTCAGTACATCATCCAGCTAGGTGAGCTCGTCGCCGACACAAAGGGCTCAGGTGTGCCCGAATCGATATAATCGGTTCAATATGAGGCCCCGCAACACGGCGTGTAATCATTGATTGAGAACCGTTCGTCATCGCCGTCGGGAACCAACCGAACGATGGGGTCCGTTGGGGAAGTGTCACCCGTTCTGCATGGCGGGGGTGAAATGGGTTACCATTTCACCCCCGCCACTATTCAATGAATCTCTGAAGATGCTACCGAGAGTCTACGAGCGACTCACGGGCCGCTTTCAGCGGTTCTTCCACCATTTCCAGCCGCGCTTTATGCCTGACCACCCCCGCTTTACGCCCCACTTTGCACCCCACCATCCGACTTTATGGTAGCCGTATGCGGTGCCGATGGTTCCCCCATAGGCCATTCCTTGAACCGCATAGTGTCCGCACTTACCCCAAGCCTGCTTGTACGCGCAGTATCCGACGCCGACTGCAGCACCGATGAAGGAAAAGCGGCTGGCATAGTTACGAACCTGATCGAGGTGGTGCCACTTATTCTTCCAGGCGCTGTGCACCTTGGGCCATGCCGACTTCGCACGTCCCCAGCTGGACTTTGCCCAGCCCCAGCCCCGCTTAAGTTTGCC
>NZ_JBSFEV010000117.1:0-2057 GCF_053594615.1 Streptomyces sp. NPDC001858 | reverse complement strand
GCCCGCGCCGCGGCGGCGACAGCCACCCCGCCCGGCGCGGAACCCCCGAAAGACGCATGGTCCGACCCGTCCCGCATCGCAACCCAACGCCTCCCGCACCCAGGCGAAGCATCCTGGACCCGCACCTACTGGCCCGCCTGAGGACAGCACCACCAGGGGCGCGGGGCTGCATCCGATATGCGGCTCCGCCGCGTGGGCGCACAGAGGAGGAACCCCGGGTGCCAATCTGAGTACCCCTACTCAGGCACCGTCGATGGCCCAAGCCCCACGCTAGTGGAATGCTGTGGTCCGACCCCGAGAACGAGCCCCCCAAGGAACTCCGCGACATGCAGGAGACCCTGAGACGGCTCGGCTTCTTCCTGGCGTTGGCCATGGTCGTGGCGATGATCGTGCTGGGCGTCAGGTGAGGGACCTGCGTCCGCACTACCCTGAGCCCATGCGCAGACTCGTCCTCGCCTCCCAGTCCCCCGCCCGACTGAACCTGCTGCGGCAGGCGGGCCTCGCCCCCGAGGTGATCGTGAGCGGGGTCGACGAGGACGCCGTCACCGCGCCCAGCCCCGCCGAGCTGGCGCTCGCCCTCGCCGAGGCGAAGGCCTCCGTCGTGGCCGCGAAGCCGGAGGTCAAGGGCGCCCTGGTGATCGGCTGCGACTCGGTGCTCGACCTGGACGGCCAGGCGCTGGGCAAGCCCGCGGACGCCGAGGAGGCCACCGCGAGGTGGAAGGCGATGCGCGGGCGGGCCGGGACGCTCCAGACCGGCCACTGCCTCTACGACACCCTCAGCGGGCGTTACACCTCCGCCGTCGCCTCCACCGTCGTCCGCTTCGGGGAGCCGACGGACGACGAGATCGCCGCGTATGTCGCCTCGGGCGAACCCCTCTACGTGGCGGGGGCGTTCACGCTGGACGGCCGCTCGGCCCCGTTCATCGACGGCATCGACGGCGACCACGGCAACGTCATCGGCATCAGCCTGCCCCTCGTGCGGCGGCTGCTGGCGCAGCTGGGCGTCGGCATCACGGAGTTGTGGGAGCCGGCGGAGGGATGACGGGCGAGCCGCCGCCGTCGCCCTTGCCGTTCCCGGGTTCCGGGGCCGGGTCGGGGGCGGCGGGCTGCTGCTTGGCGTCGTAGGTCATCAGGAGCAGCACGATCAGAGTGAGCACGACCACCATGAACACGAACTGCGCCACCCCCAGCAGCCCCCACGCGAGGGCGCCCAGCAGCCCGTGCACCACCGCGACGCTGATCAGCAGGACCCGGCCGAGCCCGGCGGGCGCGCGGTCGCGCAGGGCCACCAGCAGGGCGACGACGCCGCACAGGGCGAAGTAGAGGCCGAAGACGATCCCGCCGACCTTCGAGGACGTCGACATCACGCCGGGGTCCAGGCCCGCCAGGGACATGTCCTGCCGGTCCACGACTATGCCCATGAACCAGTTCAGCGCGGCGATGCCGAGTGCCTCGGCGAAGAGCACGACCGCCACGATCCACGCCACCGGTCTGCGAACCACCGGCCCCCACCCACTTTCGATCCTGGCTCGACCAACACCTGAACGCTACTAACGGGTAAACCCCGGGACAAGGGTTCGGGGAGCGGCAAAGAATCGTTGGGCCATTCGTAGGGACTCCACAAAGAAACGGAGTGGGCCGCAGCACGCTCTCACAGAGACCTTGACCACATGGGAGGGCTAGGGTTTCCCGCAGGAGTGCTGCGTACGGCGGTACTACAAGGGATTTCGGTGTCGAGTGAGCCTGGTATCACGCTCCGTGTGGGCAAGCTCACCTTTGGGGACGGGTCGATGAGTCGTGTCGGCAGTCCCTAAACTCGGCTTGTTTCAAGGAGGGAGCCTCAATCGTGCGCAAGGTGCTCATCGCCAACCGTGGCGAAATCGCTGTCCGCGTGGCCCGGGCATGCCGGGATGCCGGTATCGCGAGCGTGGCCGTGTACGCCGACCCCGACCGGGACGCTCTGCACGTCCGGGCGGCGGACGAGGCGTTCGCCCTGGGCGGTGACACTCCGGCGACCAGCTATCTCGACATCGAGAAGGTGCTGAACGCGGCGCGGG
>NZ_JBSFEV010000116.1:0-2075 GCF_053594615.1 Streptomyces sp. NPDC001858 | reverse complement strand
GGACGCTTCCTTTGTACTCACCCGAGCTTCGCTCAGGCTTTCCTCCGGGCAGTTTCCCTTCGGTCTTGCGTTTCCGACTCTATCAGATCCTTTTCTCGATCCGATTCCCTGTCGTCGGGATTGCCTTGGGCTTTGGGCTTTCGCCCGTCGGCCTTTCGACATTCACTACGTTAGCCGATTCCCTCCGCAACTCATAATCGAGTTCCGCCGAGTTCGAATTCGGGCATGCGGGCACGCCGAATTCGCTCCCGTTGTAGGGGCGTTGTAGGTAGTGGGTTGGCCGCTTCCGGCTGCTGGCGATTGCCGTACCCGGTTCAAGCGGCTCGGGCTACGTTACGCGCAGGCCAACAGCGAGTCAACTTCGGCGGCGCTTGGGGGCATGGGCCCGGTAAGGGCTCACCGTCGGGTCGTCGGCGACCCAGTACCGCCAGGGGTGGACGGACCCGTCGCCGGCGACGCCCGTGCGCGGGCCGTTGCGTACCTGGTCGGAGGGGATCGGGGTGCCGGTGAGGATCTTCAGGGGGGTGTCCCCGGTGGCGCAGGCGTCGGTGCCGTCGAGGGCTCGGTCCACGTCCAGGGCGGTGGCCAGGCGAGCGGGTCCTTTGGCCAGTTCCTTGTCATTTCGGGCCGAGAGTCGACGTTTGCGGGCCGCCTCGGCGCCCTCGACGATCTCGCCGGCGCGCAGCAGGACGGCGCTCGCCCTGCCCTCCGGGCCGCAGACGAGGTTCATGCAGTGCCACATGCCGTAGGTGAAGTAGACGTACACGTGTCCGGGCGGACCGAACATCACGCTGTTGCGGGCCGTGGGGCCGCGATAGGCGTGGGATCCGGGGTCGTTCGGGCCGTCGTAGGCCTCGACCTCCGTGAGGCGCAGGGTGATCGGACCCTCGGGGGTCGTGCGGACGAGGAGTCGGCCGAGGAGATCTGGGGCCACTGCCAGGACAGGGCGGTCGAAGAAGGCCCTGGGGAGGGGCGTACGGTCGGGGGTCGCGATCATGCCCGCCGAGCGTAGTGGAGACAGCCGGCGTCGGCGGGCGGTGCGTCGGGGTGGTCAGCGGGCGCTCGGCTTGCCAGGGTGAGGGGCGCGGAACCGGCCACGTCCGGATCGCGTTTGTAGGGATCGAGGGATCCCGTCCGATGGTCGTACTTAGGGAGTGTCATGGCGTTCAAGAAGCTGCTCGCGAGTCTGGGGGCCGGCGGAGCTTCGGTCGAGACGGTGTTGACCGAGGTCAACGTCGTTCCGGGCGGCGTCGTCCAGGGTGAGGTGCGGATCCAGGGCGGGTCCGTGAACCAGCGGATCGAGGGGCTGTCGGTCGGGCTGCAGGCCAAGGTCGAGGTCGAGAGCGGCGACCAGGAGTACAAGCAGGACATCGAGTTCGCGAAGCTGCGGCTCGGTGGGGCCTTCGAGCTGCAGGCCGGTGCCGTGCACGCGGTGCCGTTCGGGCTGGATGTCCCCTGGGAGACGCCGGTCACGACGATCGACGGTCAGACCCTGCGTGGCATGCACATCGGTGTGACCACGGAGCTGGACATCGCCCGCGCCGTGGACTCCAGTGACCTGGACCCGATCAACGTGCACCCGTTGCCGGCGCAGAAGGCCATCCTGGACGCCTTCATCCAGCTGGGCTTCCGTTTCAAGAACGCGGACCTCGAGCGTGGGCACATCCGCGGTACGCGGCAGAAGCTGCCGTTCTACCAGGAGATCGAGTTCTTCCCGCCGTCGCAGTACCACGGGCTGCACCAGGTCGAGCTGAGCTTCGTGGCCGACGAGCACGCGATGGACGTCGTGCTGGAGATGGACAAGAAGCCCGGGCTGTTCAGCGAGGGCAGTGACACCTTCCGCTCGTTCCAGGTGGGGCAGCACGACCATCACCAGACCGACTGGGCGGCCTACCTCAACCAGTGGCTGTCCGAGGTCGGCAGCAAGCGCAACTGGTTCTGAGAGGGACAGAAGGTCTGAACACAGAGCGGGGGGCCCGGATCGCCCGCCAGACCGCCCTCGCGACCGGCGTCCGCGCCGACTTCTCCGGGGCCGGCAAGGCCGTCCAGGCGCAGCTGAAGAAGCTCGGACTGCC
>NZ_JBSFEV010000115.1:0-2090 GCF_053594615.1 Streptomyces sp. NPDC001858 | reverse complement strand
GGCCATCTCATCGGCCCCGACGTCACCGAACTCCTGCCCGAGCTGACCCTCGCCCAGCAGTGGGACCTCACCGTCCACGAGGTCGCGCGCAACGTGCACGCCCACCCGACCCTGGGCGAGGCCGTCAAGGAAGCGGTGCACGGCCTGGCCGGCCACATGATCAACCTGTGAGTGCACCGCTCAACCGCAGTCCCCGCCTGCCGGGTCACCTTCCGAACGGAACTTCATCACCATGAGCACTGGAACGAGCCCCGACCGGCCCGCCGACATGGCGGCCTCCGCACCCGGCAGGCTGGGACGCAGCGTCTTCATCGCCGCGGTCGCCGCCATCGGCGGCTTCCTCTTCGGCTACGACAGTGCAGTCATCAACGGCGCGGTGATCGGAATCCAGCACCACTTCGACGTGTCCTCCGCGCAGACGGGTACGGTCGTCGCCAGCGCGCTGCTCGGCTCGGCCGCGGGAGCCGCCGCGGCCGGGCGGCTCGCCGACCGGCTGGGCCGGCTGCGGGTGATGCACACGGCAGCGGCCCTCTTCGCCGTCAGCTCTGTCGGTTCCGCACTCGCGCAGTCGGTCTGGGACCTGGGAACCTGGCGCGTCCTGGGCGGCATAGCCATCGGCCTGGCCTCGGTCATCGGCCCCACCTACATAGCCGAGATCGCCCCCGCCGCATACCGGGGCCGTCTCGCGTCGTTCCAGCAGGGGGCCATCGTCCTCGGCATCACCGCCTCCCAACTGGTCAACTGGGGCATCGCCAAAGGCGCCGGAGGCCGCAGCGAGAACCCGCTGGGGCCCCTCGACGCCTGGCAGTGGATGCTGCTGGCTGCTGTCGTGCCGGCGGTGCTGTACTACGTCCTCACCTCGCGTATCCCGGAATCCCCCCACTACCTCGTCGCCCGAGGCCGCACCGACGAAGCCCGGCAGGCGGTGGCCGAGATCCAGGGCGCCGAGACGGACGCCGAGACCCGCCTCGCCGAGATCGAGCACGCGCTGCGCCACGCGCACAAGCCGCGCGTACGCGATCTGTTCGGCGGCTCCTTCGGTCTGCTGCCGATCGTCTGGGCGGGCATCGGGCTCGCCGTCTTCCAGCAGCTCGTCGGGATCAACGTCATCTTCTACTACTCGTCGATCCTGTGGCAGTCGGTCGGCATCGACCAGTCCGGCTCCCTGCTGATCAGCCTGTCCACCTCGATCGTCAACATCGTCGGAACCGTGGTGGCGATGCTGTTCATCGACCGGGTCGGCCGTAGACCCCTCGCCCTGATCGGCTCGGCGGGCATGGCCGTGTCCCTTGCGCTGGCGTCCTGGGCCTTCTCGTACAAGACCGGCTCGGGAGACGGCATCTCCATCCCCGACACACAGGGCACGGTGGCCCTCGTGGCCGCCCACACCTTCGTCTTCTTCTTCGCCGTCTCTTGGGGCGTCATCCTGTGGGTCATGGTCGGCGAGATGTTCCCGCTCAGCATCCGGGCCGCCGCGATATCCGTGGCGACGGCGTTCAACTGGCTGGCCAACTGGGCTGTCACCGAGACCTTCCCGAGCATGGCGGACTGGAACCTGTCCGCCACGTACGCCTGCTACGCCGCCTTCGCGCTGCTGTCCGGGGTCTTCGTGATGAAGGTGGTCCGCGAGACCAAGGGCAGGAGGCTGGAAGACATGACGGCGGCCTGACGGTGATGAGTGACGTGCGCGGAAGTCGGCGGCGCTCTGGTCGAGCGGGGCGCGACGCGTCGACCTGTCGCCCGAGGATTCTGTGCCCCGGTCGGCAGACCGAGCGCTCTCGGGCGGACCGGGCACTCCGGTCCCCCCGGTGACCAGGCGGATCCGCTGCTTTCCGCCGCAGCCCACAGGGACGGGCGGGGGCTTCCAGGAGGCGGCGCGGTAGGCCGACGGACTCCAGCACAGCGCGGTGCCCGTCAGCGGTCGCGTTGACCAGCAGGCCGGCCCGGCGCCGGAGCCGGGCCGGTGGTTGTTGTGGTGTGGTGGTGTGTCAGCGTGGTGGGCCGAGGAGGATCTGTCCGTACTGCTCGGCGGCTTCGGCCAGTTTCTCGGGTGTGATGGCGAAGTCCTTGGGCCGGGGGGTGGTGATGTC
>NZ_JBSFEV010000114.1:0-2144 GCF_053594615.1 Streptomyces sp. NPDC001858 | reverse complement strand
CAATGTCAAAAGCAACCGTCGTCACCGCCAACAAACGGTCAGACCCCACCAGCCCACAACACTCCCCCACCCCCACCAGGAAACCCACCAACGCCTTATGCCCCACCACCACACCCTTCGGCCGCCCCGTCGACCCAGAGGTGTAGATCACATACGCCGGATGCTCCAACACCAGCCCACCCAGCCGATCGGCGTCCACCAGATCACCGGCCGCCTGACCGGCCACCGCGCCCGCAACAGCCGGCTCGTCCAGCACCACACAACCCGCCGCCGCAGGCAACGCCGACACCGTCACAGAGTCCGTGACCACCAACACCGGATCCGCATCCTCAAGCATGTACGCGATCCGGTTCACCGGATACTCCGGATCCACCGGCACATACCCCGCGCCCGACTTCAACACCGCCAGCAACGCCACCACGAGCTCCACCGACCGCGGCAACGCCACCGCCACCAACCGCTCCGGACCCGCACCCCGACCCACCAAATACCGCGCCAACCGATTCGCCCGCGCATTCAACTCGCCATACGACAACTCCACGCCATTGCTCACCACGGCGGTCGCCCCGGGAGTCCGCGCCACCTGCGCCTCGAACAACTCCGGGACCGTCACCCCCGGCACGTCATGGGCGGTGTCATTCCACTCCACCAACACCCGCCGACGCTCATCAGCACCCAGCAGTTCAACGCGTCCTACGGGACGGTCGAGGTCAGCGACCACCGCCTCCAGTACCCGAACCAGGCGAGCTCCCAGTTCTTGAACCTCTGATTGCTGGAACAAGTCAGGACGGTAATCCAGGCGCAGCCGAATTCCATCGCCGGGCATAACTATCAGACTGAGCGGATAGTGGGTACTGTTCCGACCCTCCAAGCGCTCCACCTGCACGGCACCAGCGGGCGCGGATGCTGTCGACCGGGCGCTGACCGGGTAGTTCTCGAAGACGACGACGGTGTCGAAGAGCTCGCCCGCCGGGGTCAGAGCGTGGATGTCGGTGAGCTTGAGATGCTGATGTGCCAGCAGCCGGCTCTGCTCCTCCTGAAGCCGGGCCAAAGCCTGACGCAACGACTCACCCGGCGTCAGACGCACCCGCACCGGAACCGTGTTGATGAACAACCCGACCATCGACTCGACACCCGGGATCTGCGCGGGCCGGCCCGACACCGTCGCCCCGAACACCACATCGTCACGACCGGTCATCCGCCCCAGCAACACCCCCCACGCCAGCTGAACGACCGTGTTCAACGTCACCCCGCACCCACGAGCCGCCGCCGACAACGCACCGGTCAGCTCAGCCGACACCCGCACCGACACCTGCTCAGGAGCCACTGCAGCCCGTCCCGGCCGCACGGGAGCCAGCCGCGTCGCTTCCTCAACCCCTGCCAGGGCAGCACCCCACGCGCCCAAACCCGCCGCCCTGTCCTGCCCAGCCACCCATGCCAGAAACTCCCGATACGGCGTCACCGGCGCCAGACCACCACCACCAGCACCAGCACCAGCACCAGCACCGCCCTGCGTATACACGGTGATCAGCTCTCGCATGAGCACCGGCAGAGACCAGCCGTCCAGCAGCAGGTGATGACTGGTGAACTCCAACCGGTAGCGCTGATGGCCAAGGCGGATCAGCGTGAACCGCAGCAACGGCGGGGAGGTGAGGTCGAATCGTCGTGCCCGGTCCTCCTCCAGCCATGCCCGCACCGCCGCATCCTGCTCCACGGCCGCCAGCCCACTGAAATCGACCTCCTGCCAAGGGACTTCGACCTTGCGGAGAATCACCTGAACCGGCTGCCGTAACCCCTCATGCACAAACCCGGCGCGCAGATTCGCATGCCGATCCAGCACCACACCGGCCGCAGCCTTCAACGCCCGAACGTCCAAAGGACCGTCGATGCGAAAGGACATCTGCGTCGTGTAGACGTCCAGCGCCTGCTCGTCATACAACGCATGAAAAAGCAGGCCCTCCTGCAAAGGAGCCAGCGGAAGAATGTCTTCCAAATCGGAGCGCTTCACTTGTCGTTCCCCCACAGTTGCTCGAGCTGGTCAATTTCCGTCTGGGACAGGGACACCAACGGCAGATCGGACGGCGTCAGACCACCCGCACCCCCACCAGCCGCATGCCGGGACAACGCCCCCAACGCCTCCACAA
>NZ_JBSFEV010000113.1:0-2302 GCF_053594615.1 Streptomyces sp. NPDC001858 | reverse complement strand
GACGACGCCGCCAAAACCACGGAATCCGCACCACCGAAATCTGACCGCATCACGCCATCCAGCCTGGAGCGGGAACCATCGACCCCGGCCGCCGACACCGTGGACAGGCCACATTCCGTGGACCTCGGCCGGCAGGCCGGCGAGCACCAAGCCGATGTTCGGCGTTCGGAGGCGCTGCGTTCGTTCCAGGCGGCGTGGGCCAAGTCGCCTGTTGAGGTGCCGTCCGAGGGTGAGCTCGGCAACCCGGTGCATGTCGCGTTGGTGAGGGCGTACGCGCTGGTGGGGCGGTTCCAGCGGCTCCCGTTCGGGGGGATGGCCGCACGACTGGAGGAGCATGCCGGGAACTTCCACATGCTTTCCCCGGCGGACCAGGATGTGGTGGTCGTCGCCGACTTCCTGCGGCGGCAGCCCACGGCGCACCCCGATGAGGCCGTACGGCTCGCCCGTGAGCTCTCCCGGGGCAAGCCGACGCCCGATGCCAAGGCGTTGGCGGGCAGCCCGGCCTTCACGGGGTTCCAGGACTTTCCGGATCTGGTTTCTCCGGCCCGGTCAGGGTCTCAAACGGTGCCCGCCGCCGCGGCGCGCAGGGGCGCGTCGACGGACTTCGCCGCGCTTGCCGACGAGTTGCTGGGGGCGATGACCCCCGGCCGGTGGGATGCTTTCGGGGGGGATCCGTTCGGGGTGCGGCAGCTCGTACCCGCGCCCGGCTTTTTGCGGGGCGGCGGAAGGCCCTACGACTATGCGGCCCTCCGGGCCGATCAGGTCACCGCGTTCTTCCACGCGCTCGACCTGGGCCGCCAGGGGCGGCCCACCGCGGCCGAGCTCTCCCCCCAGGCGCTGGCCCGGCAGCGGGCCACGGCAACCTCCCAGAAGGTACGGGACCGGGCAGGGAACACGGTTCGTCACGAGATACCGCACCTGGCGCACAGCATCTGGTTCGGCGGACCGCTCTACGACGACGGACAGCACGGTGCGCGCACCGACTTCCGCCACAACATCTCGGCCGCCGTGCAGGCGAACCCCGGGGTGACCTTCGTGGTGTGGACGGACATGACCCGCGCGCAGGTCGATGAGGTACGGCGGCTTCGCCCGGGCCGGACCACGACGGTGCGGCAGCAGCAGGTCGCCTCGATGCTGGAGTGGGCCTCGGGGCGGCCGAACATGGTGCTCATCAACGTCGACGAGGTATTCAACGCGGACACCCCCGCACTGATGCAGGCCGAGATCCAGACCGAGCGAGCCCGCGGTGGCAAGTCCTACGGCATGGCCAGCGAC
Organism: Streptomyces sp. NPDC001858; assembly: GCF_053594615.1. Lineage (NCBI taxonomy): Bacteria > Bacillati > Actinomycetota > Actinomycetes > Kitasatosporales > Streptomycetaceae > Streptomyces > Streptomyces sp. NPDC001858. Next base: position 1,027 of record NZ_JBSFEV010000113.1, on the reverse strand, counting down.
ATGTTCCGCATCGAGGTCCTGCACGCCTTCGGCGGGGTGTACTCCGACGGGGACAACAGGCTCACCGGACTGATCGACCACGTTCAGACCATCGCGCGCCGACCGGACGGGTTCGCCGTGGCACGCGCGGACATGCCGCGCAACGCTCAGGATCCGGTGGACCGGGACTCCCGATCCCTCGCCAACGCGGGCCTGACCTCCCCCGCTCGCGGACAGGCCATCAGCGTCTACCGCGATCTGCTGCAGACCAACTACGGCATGACCTATGCGGCGCTGCTGCGTCGGCCGTACCGCGGCCTGGCCGACGTCGATGACCACAGGATCAATCAGGACGACACACGCTTCGGCGAGAAGTTGCACCAGCCGAGCATCGAGGTGATCCAGAGGACCGGCCCCAACAAGATCACTTTCGATGCGATAGCCGCCGCCCTCGGCCTGACGCAGCAGGGGAACGCGGCAGCCGGCGACCGTTTCCTGCTCGGTGCCGTCCCCCCCGAGGTCAATGCGCTGGGGAGCAAGAACAGCTGGAACTCCGGCTTCTCCGAGACCCCGACCCACGTGGAGCGGGACCGGCTGTTCGCGGTGATCCGCGCGCTCGTGATCGAGCTGCATGCGGAGCTGCGCAACCGTCCGGGCGTCCTCTACCTGCCCGCCATCGCGCGCTCGGTGGAGACGCTGCCGACTGCGGACAGGATTCACACCTGGAACACGGCCCTCGCCCTCTTCCACGCTTCGCTGGGACAACGAACGGGCGACGTCGTGTGGATGACCGGTAAGGGCGTCACCGTGCCGACGGAGGTGCACCCCACGCTTGTCCGCCTCTTCCCGGACGCCGGACACATAGGCGTCACGCTCGCCGACACGTCGTCCGCGCCTGCTGAGGCACACCGCCGGCAGGATTCAGAGGCAGCGTCGGCTCTCCGCAGGGCTGCTTGGGTGGAGGGGCGGCCGGTCGATTTCCTGAACCCGGCGCGCTTCCGTGAGCAGACCGCGGATCCTTCGGTTCTCCATCCGCGTTCGCGTTCAG
>NZ_JBSFEV010000112.1:0-2436 GCF_053594615.1 Streptomyces sp. NPDC001858 | reverse complement strand
TTGTGCGCCACGAGGCGCCCTGTTTGTATCCCCGGCTGAGCCGGGAGGAACTCGGAAGGAGGTTTCTGGGCCGGATGACTTACCTGGATCCGAAAGGTGAAGGGGACAACAGCATGTCAGAAAACCAGTGACCGGGCCCAGTTGTCAGGGACGGTGTGCTGGGCGGCCCGCGCGATATGGCGAAGACTGGATTGTTTGAAGCCTAATCTCCAGAAGATGCAAGTTCCCATCCGCCGGAAATGACAGCTGAAACCGGCGCCGCACTCTGCTCCGTCTTCGATTGTTGGCCGGAGCACTTCCGGGGTGTGGAGCGATGTCCAGCGAGGACATTCAAGGAGATGAGTGGGACGCCTGTGTCGCGCTAGAACGTACAGACAGGGACGAACGTGGGATCGCCTACGGGACGCGAGTCCTATGGCGACGGAGGCCCCGTAGTAGTCGCCGGAGTCACGACCGGCCAGGGAGGACGGGAAAGCCGTCCACATCGGGCGAAGGGGGCCAGGTGATTCGGACACCCCGACTCGGGAGGTATGCGAATGCAGAGCGCCAAAACGGTGTTGGGTGTCCTGCGTGAACGCGGCAGGCATGGCCTGCCGTGTGATGAACTGTATCGGCAGCTGTTCAATCCGCAGTTGTATCTGCTGGCCTACGGGCGCATCTACGCCAACCATGGTGCGATGACGCCCGGGGTCACGTCGGAAACCGTGGACGGCATGTCACAGCGGAAGATCGACCGGATCATCGAGGCGATGCGCCACGAGCGTTACCGCTTTCGTCCGGTCCGGCGCGTTCATATCCCGAAGAAGAACGGGAAGACGCGTCCGCTGGGGCTTCCGACCTGGTCGGACAAACTCGTCGGTGAAGTGGTCCGCCTGTTATTGGAGGCGTACTACGAACCGACATTCTCCGGCCGCTCTCATGGGTTTCGCCCCCGCCGTGGCTGCCATACCGCTTTGCGGGAGGTGGACCATACCTGGACCGGGACGTCCTGGTTCATCGAAGGGGACATCGCCGACTGCTTCAGCAGCCTGGACCACGAGATCCTACTGTCGAACCTCGGCGAGAAGATCCATGACCAGCGGTTTCTGCGGCTGGTGCGCAACATGCTGACAGCCGGATACCTGGAGGACTGGAGGTGGGGCGCCACGCTCTCCGGAGCGCCGCAAGGCGGGGTGGCTTCCCCGATCCTGTCCAACATCTACCTGCACAAGTTGGATGAGTTCGTCGAGACAGTTCTGATTCCGGAGTACACCCGAGGGAAGCGCCGGGCCCGCAACCCGGCCTATCTGGAGTTGCAGAATCTGCTGGCGAAAGCCCGCCGACGCGGCGACCGGGTCCAGGCCCGCGCGCTGCGTCAGCGGATGGTGAGCCTGCCGAGCGCGGATCCCAACGATCCGGGATACCGCAGGCTGCGCTATATCCGCTACGCGGATGATCACCTCCTTGGTTTCACCGGACCGAAAGCCGAGGCCGAGCAGATCAAACAACGCCTGGGACAGTTCCTGCGGGATGAACTCAAGCTGGAACTGTCCCAGGAAAAGACACTGATCACTCACGCCCGCACCCGGGCAGCGAGGTTTCTCGGCTACGAGATCACGACCCAGCACAACGACACGAAGAAAACCGGCCGTTACCGTCGGGTCAACGGCCAGATAGCACTCCGTGTCCCACGGGACGTGATCAAAGCCAAGTGCGCCCCCTATACCGATCGCGGAAAACCCGCGAAGAAGACGGCCCTGATCAACAGCAGCGATCACGCGATCGTGGCGACCTTCGGGACCGTTTATCGGGGCGTTGTCCAGTACTACCTGCTTGCCGGAGATGTCTTCCGGCTGCATCGGCTGCAATGGGTCATGGAGACTTCAATGCTCAAGACTCTTGCAGCCAAGCACCGCTCGTCAGTGTCGAAGATGGCCGCCAAGCACAAGGCCAGAATCGACACCCCCAATGGGCCCCGAGTCTGTTTCGAGGCCCGAATCGAGCGGAAGAACAGGACGCCACTGGTGGCCCGATTCGGTGGGATTCCCCTCCAACGGCAGCGGGCGGCGGAACTCGCCGATCGTGAGCCTGTCCGGGTGGACTACCCGCAGAAGGAACTCATTGCGAGACTCCTGGCGGATACCTGCGAGATCTGCGGAAGCAAGGGCAACGTGCAAGTGCACCACGTCCGCGCTCTCGCCGACCTCGCACATGCCGGATGGCAGCCTTCCGACTGGGCGCGCGTCATGCTCCATCGGCGCCGCAAAACAGTCGTGGCATGCGACATCTGCCACGACCGTATCCATTCGGAACGGCCAGCCAGACCATTCACGCAGTAGTCACTGGAGAGCCGGATGACCGGGAAACCGTCATGTCCGGTTCGGCGGGAGGCCGCGCGGAACAGGACTCGCCCTCACGGCGAGCACCTCGCCGCGCGGCCGACCCAACCGCCTGGCT
>NZ_JBSFEV010000111.1:0-2500 GCF_053594615.1 Streptomyces sp. NPDC001858 | reverse complement strand
GGTTCTGGCACAGATCTTGGGGAGCGGTCGCGGAGTGTCACCAGGGCAACAGCATGAGGTGGGTCGGCCCGCAGGGCGGTTTGCCGGGACAGTCCAAATTTCCAGGCGCTCTCGCGAGCCGTGCTGGCATCGTATGAACCATGGCAGCGATAGACGACACATCCGAACCTGACAGCCCTGTCCGCAGCGCCTATCCGCCCCTGGTGGAGGCAGCGTGGCTGTATCAGGCGGATCAGGTGTGTCCGGAAGACCTGCCGATGACCGCTGCCCAGGCACTCGCAATGGGAATGGACACGCCGACCCTGTGCGAGCTCGCTGGCCTGCCGCGTCATGCGGACCCCCGGGACATCCGCGACACATTCGAGCAGGCTCTCGAAGAATTGGGGATCATTCTGCCCGATCACCACCTGGCCCGGCGATACGCGCTGCGCAGGCTGGCCACGCGATTCACCGCAGGGGAGGTGGATCTCGCCGAGTTGGCATCGGACGAGTGGTCGGAGATGGAGGTCGAGACCGCTGAGGAGCAAGCATTCGTGGCGCTACTCCCGCCATGCGCGTGCTGCATCGAGTACACGCTGGGGCTCGACGAGGCGGCATGGGAAGCGCAACTGCAGGTCGCGGCCTGTGCCTTGGTCTCGCATCCCACTGTCGGGCCTGTCAGGCCGCGCTTCTGACGAGTGGGGTCGGAAGGCGTTTCTGGCGCAACATCTGGGGTCGCGATCGCGGAGGTTCACTGAAGCAGGATCATCTTGCGGAGGAGTTCGAATCCGGCGCGCCCATAGAGCTGCCGCTTGATCTTCTTGATGCGATTGACGGCGCCCTCGATGCTGCCGGAGCTCCAGTCGAGAGTGAGCCCGGCAGTCACGGCGTCGAGGTCTCGGAGCAAGTGGAGTGCGAAGCCCGTGAGACCGGGCAGCCGGCTAGCGTCGACTGCGTCGATCCAGGTGGGGAGTGTGGAGCCGAGGCGGTCGGTGAGTATCTCGCCAAAATCACGGACGTGTCCGGCCGCCTTGTCCAGTTCGGGGCAGCGGGCCAGGACCTCCTTCAGGCTGGCCCGGTCTTCCTCGGTCAGGGTCGCGGGGTGACGGGTGAGCCAGCCGGTCACCTGCCGCACCGACGGCGCCCGCGGCGACGCAGCAGGCGGAGCCCCGCGCAAGGTGGCGATGTGCGCGCGGACCATGGCGTAGGTGACGGGAGCGTGCTCGGCAACCAGCTCGCCGTGCAGTCGGGTGACGCTGGTGCATCCCTCAGCGAATCGCCGCTCCAGGTAGGGCTTGTAGGGGTCCAGCCTGCTGGACCGGGGCCGGTTCTCGCGGATGGTGTCCTGCCAGCGTGCGGCGTTCGCGTACCGGAGCACGGTGTTGAGACCCCAGCCCAGGTGCCGGGCGATCGCCCGACGCGAGTGGCCCTGGGCAAGCAGCTCGTGGACCAGAGTATGTGCTGCCTTCTTGCGCTCGGCCCGCCGACCGACGGGCTTCGAGTCGTCCTGCGGTCGGCCCGAAGCCCCTCCGGTGGCCTCCGGCAACACGCCGCCGGGCGAAGGGTTGCGCAGGCAGTCGCGATGGGCGGCGACGCAAGTCTCCACGGCTCGGCCGAGGCCCTGCCACAGATGGAACCGGTCAGCGACCTGCAGAGCTTCCGGAGCACCGCGCCGGGCACCCTCGGCGTATGCACCCGCCCGGTCCCGGCAGATGATCTCCACGCCAGGGTGGCGGATCAGCCAGGCGGCCAATGGCCCGGCTTCACGGGTCGGGAGCACATCGACCACTCGATGGTCTTCAACGCTGGTCAAGACGGTGGAATAGGTCTGACCGCGACGGATCGCGAAATCGTCCACACCCAGCACACGCGGCGTACTGAGCCGCGGATCGGGCAATGCCATGACCCTGCGTAACAAAGTCATCCGTCCCGCGCCGAAGCCCAGCTGGGCCGCCAGCCGGGCGCCGGCCCGCCCGGCCAGCGCGAGCCCCACTCGCTCCAGGGCGTGGTTGAGCCGCGTGGTGAACCGTGCGTGCGGGGCGGCCAGCTGCGAGAACGGCTCGGCGAACGTCTGGCGCGGGCAGCCCGCCGCCCCGCAGATGAAGCGCCGGACCGTCAGCCGGATCACAAAGCCCTGCTCAGCGAGCGGAAGGTCCTTCAGCCTGCGCTGGTACCGGTCGTGGACTCGGTCCGCAAAGCGGCCGCAGTCCGGACACGCCGCCCCGGCCGCGCGGCCTCTCGCCACAACCTCGACCGTGCCGAACGCGGCCGTAACCGCCTCGACGTCGACCTCGTCGATCCCGTCGAACACCAGCGAGTCCCAGAACGGTGCATCGGTCTGCATGACCAGCACCATCACCGTCCACAACCGACCGCAGCAGCGATCGGCCGACATCTGATGGAGCGTCAATTTTGATCGTCGCACGACAAGGCGTACGCGGTCTCACGCAACCCTGTCTCCTCGCAATCGAACATCGGGGTAACGCTCTGCGACGACTCCCCAAGATCTGTGCCAGAACCC
>NZ_JBSFEV010000110.1:0-2655 GCF_053594615.1 Streptomyces sp. NPDC001858 | reverse complement strand
GTGACGCATGGGGGGTTGGCGAATTTGGTGTCGGTGTTCGGGCCGTTGATGGGGGTGGGTCCGGGGGTGGGGGTGTTGCAGTTTGCGTCGTTCGGTTTTGATGCGTCGGTGTTGGATGTGGCGGTGTCGTTGTCGGGTGGGGGGATGTTGTTGGTGGCGGGTGAGGAGGAGCGGGCTCAGCCGCGGTTGTTGGGGGAGTTGGCGGGGTTGCGGGCGGCGAGTGTGGTGCCGTCGTTGTTGGAGGTGCTTGAGCCGGGGGATCTGGCGCGGGTGGGTGTGTTGGTGGTGGGTGCGGAGGCGGTGAGTGAGGCGGTGGCTCGGGCCTGGGCACCGGGGCGGCGGATGATCAACACGTATGGGCCGACGGAGTGCACCGTCATTGTGGCGACGGGGGTGGTGGATCCGGAGCGATCGGGGCCGGTGCCGATCGGTACTCCGACGGCGAACAACCGTCTGTATGTGCTGGATGAGGGTTTGGGGCCGGTGCCGGTGGGTGTGGTGGGTGAGTTGTATGTGGCGGGTGCGCAGTTGGCGCGTGGGTATGTGGGTCGTGCGGGTTTGACGGCGGAGCGGTTCGTGGCGTGTCCGTTCGGGGTGGGTGAGCGGATGTATCGGACGGGGGATCTGGTGCGGTGGCTGCCTGATGGGCAGTTGGTGTTCGTGGGTCGGGTGGATGAGCAGGTGAAGGTCCGGGGGTTCCGGATCGAGCTCGGCGAGATCGAGGCCGTCCTGCGGACTCATCCGCTGGTCGGTCAGGTGGCGATGGTCGTCCGGGAAGACATGCCCGGGGACAAGCGTCTCGTCGGCTATGTGGTGTCGGCTGCAGGCGAGGGCGCTGAGGACGACGGGTTGGCGGACGTGCTGCGCGAGCATGCGGGGCGGCGGTTGCCGGAGTACATGGTCCCGGCGGCGGTCGTGATGCTGGAGGAGTTGCCGCTGACGGTGAACGGGAAGCTGGATCGTCGGGCGTTGCCGGCGCCGGATTACGCCCAGGGCGCGGGTGCGGGTCGTGAGCCGGCCAATGAGACCGAGGCCACCCTGTGCGCGGTCTTCGCGGAGGTGCTCGGGCTGGACTCGGTGGGCGTGGATGACGATTTCTTCCGGCTGGGTGGGCATTCGCTGCTTGCGGTGTCGTTGGTGGAGCGTTTGCGTGGGCGGGGTGTGTCGGTGTCGGTGCGGGCGTTGTTTGAGGCACCGACGCCGGCTGGGCTGGCTGAGGTGGTTGCGGTGGTGCCGGTGGTGGTGCCGGAGAATCTGATTCCGGTGGGTGCGGGGCGGATCACGGCGGACATGTTGCCGTTGGTGGATTTGTCGGATGCGGATGTGGAGCGGATCGTCGCCGGGGTGGAGGGTGGTGCGGCGAACGTGGCGGACGTGTATCCGTTGGCGCCGTTGCAGGAGGGCCTGCTCTTCCACCACCTCATGACTGCCGATGGAGGCAGGGACCCGTACGTCACGGTGATGGCGTTGGAGTTCGATGCCCGCGTGCTGCTGGAGAGGTTCGTGCAGGCCTGGCAGCAGGTGGTGGATCGGCATGACATCTACCGGACGGCGGTGGTGTGGGAGGGGCTGCCCGAGCCGGTGCAGGTGGTGTGGCGGCACGTGACACTGCCGGTCGTGACCCATGTGCTGGAGCGTGCTGATGCAGATGCCGATCCGGTGGCGGCGTTGGTCGAGCGGGTGGGTTCGGGGATGGATCTGGGGCGGCCGCCGTTGATGGACTTGCACGTGGCCGAGGCTGAGGACGGCCGTTGGCTCGGGTTACTGCGGATGCACCACATGGTGCAGGACCAGCAGGGCATGACTGTGTTGCTGGGGGAATTGCAGGCGATCGTGACTGGGCGGCAGGACGAGCTGGCGCCGGCGTTGCCGTTCCGGAACTTCATCGCTCAGGCTCGTAGTGTTGCGCGGGAGGAGCATGAGCGGTTCTTCGCGGAGTTGTTGGGTGATGTGACCGAGCCGACGGCGCCGTATGGACTGATGGATGTCCGGGGTGACGGCGCGGAGACCGTGGCCGGTGTGGTGCCGATACCGCAGGAGGTTGTTGAGGGGCTGCGTGAGGTGGCGCAGCGTCTGGGTGTGAGTGTGGCGACGGTGTTGCATGTGGCGTGGGCTCGGGTGCTGGCGGTGTTGTCGGGTCGTGACGATGTGGTGTTCGGGACGGTGTTGTTCGGCCGGATGAATGCGGGTGCGGGTTCCGACCGGGTCGTGGGTCCGTTCATCAACACGCTGCCGGTGCGGGTGCGGACCAATGGTGTCGGGGCACGGGCTGCGGTGGAGGAGATGCGGTCTCAGCTGGCGGCGTTGCTGGAGCATGAGCATGCGCCGCTGGCGGTGGCGCAGCAGGCCAGTGGCGTCGAGGAGAACACGCCCCTGTTCACCTCGCTGTTCAACTACCGCCATGCCGAGCGGGAACGCGCGGGGCATGGCGAGGATGCCGCCCCGGACCGGGAGGCCGGCATCCGGAGTGTCTTTGTCAGGGAGCGGACCCACTATCCGCTGACCATGTCGGTTGACGACATGGGCCCTCGCGGGATGAGCCTGAGCGTCCAGGCGGTCGACTCTGTTGATCCGTTTGAGGTGGGGGGGTTGTTGTGTACTGCGTTGGGGGGTTTGGTGGGGGTGTTGGGTGATGGTTTGGGTGGGGGTGTGGAT
>NZ_JBSFEV010000109.1:0-2744 GCF_053594615.1 Streptomyces sp. NPDC001858 | reverse complement strand
CACCCGCCTTCAACACCCCCAACAACGCCACCACCACATCAACCCCACGCTCCATCACCACCCCCACCACCGACTCCACACCCACACCCTGAGCCGCCAGATAACGCGCCAGCCGATTCGCCCGCGCATCCAACTCCGCATACGTCAGCTCAACACCATCACCCACCACCGCCGTCACGGAGGGAACCGCCGCTACCTGGCGCGCGAACAACTCCGTGAACGGGACGTCGATCCCGTCCGCCGTGGTGTCGTTCCACTCGACCAGCACTTGATCCCGCTGCTGGGCATCGAGCACGTCGACCGAGCGCACCGGAAGGTCCGGCCTGTCCTGCAGGGAGTCAGCCAACGCGGCGACGACGTGTTCCACGGCCGTGCACAGCAACAGCCCCACCTCGTACGGATCGACAGAGTCGACCGCCTGGACACTCAGACTCAACCCGCCGGTATTGAGGTCGTCCACCGACATGGTCAGCGGGTAGTTGTTTCGGACCTTGAGGTAGACCCGCTCGATCCCGTCTATCGCTTGCTCCCGGGCCTCACCGTCTCGATCCGCGCCTTCGCGTGTGCTGTGGCGATAGTTGAACAGTGAGGTGAACAGGGGTGTGCTGTCCTCGATGCCGCTGGCCTGCTGCGCCACCGCCAAGGGTGCATGTTCGTGCTCGAGCAACGCCGCCAGCTGAGACCGCATCTGCTCCACAGCAGCCCGCACTCCGACACCGTTGGTCCGCACCCGCACCGGCAACGTGTTGATGAACGGGCCTACGACCCGGTCGGCACCCGCACCCGCGTTCATCCGGCCGAACAACACCGTCCCGAACACCACATCGTCACGACCTGACAGCACCGCCAGGACCCGGGCCCACGCCACATGCAACACCGTCGCAGCGCTGACCCCCAACCGGCGAGACACCTCACGAAGCCGGTCCACAACCTCCTGCGGCACTGGCAACTCGGCCGACACCGACCTAGTGCCATCGCCACGAACGTCCATCAGTCCATACGGCGCCGTCGGCTCGGTCACATCACCCAACAACTCCGCGAAGAACCGCTCATGCTCCTCCCGCGAAACACTACGAGCCTGAGCAACGAAATTCCGGAACGGCAACGCCGCCGCCAACTCGTCATCCTGTCCGGCCAGGATCGCTCGCAACTCCCCGAGCAACATGTCCATACCCTGGTGATCCAGCACCAGGTGATGCATCCGCAGCAACCCGAGCCAACGGCCGTCCGCAACCTCGGCCACATGCAGGTCCATCAACGGTGGCCGGCCCAGATCCATCCCCGAGCCCGCCTTCTCGACCAACGCCGCCACCGGATCGGCATCTGCATCAGCATCGTCGAAGACGTGAGTGACGACCGGCAGTGCCACGTGCCGCCACACCACCTGCACCGGCTCCGGCAGCCCCTCCCACACCACCGCCGTCCGGTAAATGTCGTGCCGGTCCACGGCCTGCTGCCAGGCCTGCACGAACCGCTCCAGCAACTCCGAGGCATCGAACTGCAACGCCATCACCGTGACGTACGGGTCTCTGCCTCCATCGGCCATCAGGTGGTGGAAGAGCAACCCCTCCTGCAACGGCGCCAACGGATACACGTCCGCCACATTGGCCGCGCCACCCTCCACCCCGGCGACGATCCGCTCCACATCCGCGTCCGACAACTCCACCAACGGCAACATGTCCGCCGTGATCCGGCCCGCACCCTCCGGAATCAGGTTCTCCGGCACCACCAGCGGCACCACCGCAACCGCACCAGCCAAACCAGCCGGCGTCGGAGCCTCGAACAACGCCCGCACCGACACCGACACACCCCGCGCACGCAAACGCTCAACCAACCGCACCGCGAGCAGGGAGTGGCCACCCAGCCGGAAGAAGTCGTCATCCATCCCGACCCGGTCGAGCCCCAGGACCTCCGCAAAGACCGCGCACAGGATCTCCTCCTGCACCGACACCGGGGCCCGACCACCACTGACATCAGCGGCATAGTCCGGCGCCGGTAACGCCCTACGATCCACCTTGCCGTTCACCGTCAACGGCAACTCGTCCAACACCACCACCGCGGCCGGCACCATGTACTCCGGCAACCGCCGCCCCGCCAACTCCCGCACCTGCTCCGGTAGATCGCCCGCAGTCGCATCCGCATCGGCCGCCACCACCACGTAGGCCACCAGACGCCTATCCCCCGGCATGTCCTCCCGGACGACCACCACGGCCTGACCAACCAGCAGATGACTCTGCAGGACGGCCTCGACCTCACCGGGCTCGATCCGGAAACCCCGCACCTTCACCTGCGCATCCGCCCGCCCCACGAACACCAACTGCCCATCCGGCAACCACTTCACCAGATCCCCGGTCCGATACATCCGCTCACCCACCCCGAACGGACACGCCACAAACCGCTCCCCCGTCAAACCCCCACGCCCCACATACCCACGCGCCACCCCAGCACCCGCCACATACAACTCACCCACCACACCCACCGGCACCAGCCCCAAACCCCCATCCAGCACAAACAACCGCGCATTAGCGATCGGCCCACCGATGACCGGCCGATCACCCACACCCAACGCCACCGACATCGACGCACACACCGTCGCCTCCGTCGGACCATACGCATTCACCAACCGCCGCCCCACCGCCCACCGATCCACCACCACCGCATCCAACGCCTCACCCGCCGACACCAACGTCGACACCGAACCCAACTCCCCACCACCCAACACACCCAACACCGCCGGCGGCAAC
>NZ_JBSFEV010000108.1:0-2895 GCF_053594615.1 Streptomyces sp. NPDC001858 | reverse complement strand
ACCCCCCATGCGTCACCCCCACACCCTTCGGCACCCCCGACGACCCCGACGTATACATCACATACGCCAACCCCGCCCCATCCACCACCACCGACGGCGCGGCTACGGAGTCACCGTTGAACCGCTGCGAATCGTCCAGCCACACCACCGAGACATCCGCGAACGCGTCGGTCATGCCTTCGGCCACCTCGCCCAGACCATCGCGGCGAGCCAGAAGCAGGTGGGCCCCGGCATCGGCCAGCATGAACCGCACCCGCTCAGCCGGCAGCCGCACATCAACCGGCAGATAGGCCGCGCCCGCCTTCCACACCGCCAAAATCGCCGTCACCATCTCCAGCCCGGACGGCAGACACAACCCCACCACCGACTCGACGCCCACCCCCTGAGCCGCGAGATAGCCAGCCAGCCGATTCGCCGCCGCCTCCAACTCCCGATACGACACCTCCGCCCCGTCCGCGACGACCGCCACCGCATCCGGAGTCCGCACCACCTGCTCCGCGAACTGCTCAGGCAGCATCCCGATCGGCAACTCGACCACCGTGTCGTTGCCGTTCCACTCCGCCAGCACCTGCTGGCGCTGCTGGGAATCGAGCACGTCGATCGTGTGCACCCGGATGTCGGGGCCGCCGTTCACAGAGTCGATTAGTGCGGCGACGAGGCTTTCCACCGCGGTGCGCAATAACCGCCCCACCATGTCCGGGTCGACAGAGTCGACCACCAGTGTCGTCAGGCTCAACTCTCCGGTGTCCAGGTCGTTGACCGACATGGTCAGTGGGTAGTTGTTCTGGACCCTGTTGTAGATGGTCCGGATGCCGTCTACCGCCTGCTCGTTGACAGTGTCGCCGTCTCGGGCCGCGGGGACGCCCGTGCTGTGGCGGTAGTTGAACAGTGAGGTGAACAGGGGTGTGTTCTCCTCGACGCCGCTGGCCTGCTGCGCCACCGCCAACGGCGCATGCTCGTGCTCCAGCAACGCCGCCAGCTGAGACCGCATCTCCTCCACCGCGGCCCGCACGCCGACACCGTTGGTCCGCACCCGCACCGGCAACGTGTTGATGAACGGACCCACCACCCGGTCGGCACCCGCACCCGCGTTCATCCGCCCGAACAACACCGTCCCGAACACCACATCATCCCGACCCGACAACACCGCCAGCACCCGCGCCCACGCCACATGCAACACCGTCGCCACACTCACACCAAGCCGCTGCGCCACCTCACGCAGCCCCTCGACAACCGCCAGCGGTATCGGCACCACACCGGTCACAGTCTCCGCGCCGTCACCCCGGACATCCATCAGTCCATACGGCGCCGTCGGCTCGGTCACATCACCCAACAACTCCGCGAAGAACCGCTCATGCTCCTCCCGGGACACACTACGAGCCTGAGCCACGAAGTTCCGGAACGGCAACGCCGCCGCCAGCTCATCCCCACGCCCGGTCAGGATCGCGCTCAGCTCGTGCATGAGCATGTCCAAGCCCTGGTGATCCAGGACCATGTGATGCATCCGCAGGAGGCCCAGCCAACGGCCGTCCTCGACCTCGGCCACGTGCAAGTCCATCAACGGCGGCCGGCCCAGATCCATCCCCGAGCCCACCCGCTCGACCAACGCCGCCGCCGGATCGGTATCTGCATCGGCATCGTCGAGGACGTGGGTCACCACCGGCATGGCCGCATGCCGCCACACCACCTGCACCGGCTCCGGCACGCCTTCCCACACCACCGCCGTGCGATAGATGTCGTGCCGATCCACCACCTGTTGCAGGGCTTGAGCGAACCCGTCGAGCCGTCCCCGGGATTCGAATCGGAACACCCATACCGTCACGTACGGGTCTTTGCCTCCGTCGGCGGCCATCAGGTGGTGGAAGAGGAGCCCCTCCTGCAACGGCGCCAACGGATACACGTCCGCCACATTGGCCGCGCCACCCTCCACCCCGGCGACGATCCGCTCCACATCCGCATCCGACAACTCCACCAACGGCAACATGTCCGCCGTGATCCGCCCCGCACCCACCGGAATCAGATTCTCCGGCACCACCAGCGGCACCACCGCAACCGCACCAGCCAAACCAGCCGGCGTCGGAGCCTCGAACAACGCCCGCACCGACACCGACACACCCCGCCCACGCAAACGCTCCACCAACCGCACCGCCAACAACGAATGCCCACCCAACCGGAAGAAATCGTCATCCATCCCGACCGAGTCCAGCCCGAGCACCTCCGCGAACACCGCACACAGGATCTCCTCCTGCACCGTGACCGGGCCCCGGCCCACGCCGACACTCACACCCGCGGCATAATCCGGCGCCGGCAACGCCCGACGATCCAACTTCCCACTCACCGCGAGCGGCAGCCGCTCCAGCACCACCACCGCCGCCGGCACCATGTACTCCGGCAACCGCCGCCCCGCAAACTCCCGCAACACATCCGGCAGGTCGCCGGCAGTCGCATCCGCATCGGCCGCCACCACATAGGCCACCAGACGCCTGTCCCCCGGCGCATCCTCCCGGACGACCACGACAGCCTGACCAACCTGCGGGTGGCTCTGCAGAACCGCCTCGACCTCGCCGGGCTCGATCCGGAACCCCCGCACCTTCACCTGCTCATCGGCCCGACCCACGAACACCAACTGCCCGTCCGGCAGCCACCGCACCAGATCCCCGGTCCGATACATCCGCTCACCCGCCGCGAACGGACACGCCACAAACCGCTCCGCCGTCAAACCCGCACGACCCACATACCCACGCGCCACCCCAGCACCCGCGATATACAGCTCACCCACCACACCCACCGGCACCGGAGACAGACCCCCGTCCAGCACGAACACCCGCGTATTCGCAATCGGCCGACCGATCGGCACCGACACACCCACCACATCACCCACCGACACCTCACACA
>NZ_JBSFEV010000107.1:0-2990 GCF_053594615.1 Streptomyces sp. NPDC001858 | reverse complement strand
CCTATATCCCTTAAAACTTCTGCGCGGGCGCGCCGCTCGTGGGCCTCCGGTTCGGGTCTTTGTCACCACCCCCCCGCCGCGGGGGGGGCCGCGCCTCATCGATGAGGCGCGGCCACCCCTTCCGCCGACTATTCCACTAGCCCAATAGGCGGCCGACTAGCCGCCTAGCCGGACCGACCGGAGAATCTCGTGACCGATCTCTCCCATCACGCCCGACGGCTGCGTGAGTTGGCCGACTCACTCGAAGCCCAATCCCAGCCCACCAACGACCCCTTCATTCCCCACCCTGAGACGATGGAGATCGTCAGTAGCCGCCATACCAAGCGCGGACAGCTCAACTATGCCGTCCCCGAAGCCCTCCAGCTCCAGCGACGCATCCGCCGCTACAACGCCGACCACGAGGTACCGCACGGCGACATCGTGGCCCTGGCCCTTGATGCCTGGCTCCGCGCCAAGGGCTACCCACCCAACCTCCAACCACCAGCCTCGCCAGCACCGTGACCAGAAGATGCCAGAAGATCCCCCCAGTCACCTCGGTACAGTCGGTGATGGCCTGGATGAGCCGTGCAGCCTGCAAGAGACGCGATACGCGCGAGGCATCCTGCACCAGGCGGGTTTCTGCGTGACGACGTGGATGTCTTCGCGCCCGAAGCGAGCGAACTCGACACCGATGATTGTTGCGGCATACTGACCGCCGGCAGCCTACGCTTATTCAATTTACAAACTGAACGCCAAGGCACGCAGTCGGCGCCGGACTGGCGAGACACACCTAGGTGATGGACGGATGGCAGCCGACTCGGCGAGGCATGACCTTTTGACCGACATATGGATGACACCGCAGAACACGGCCCGCTTGGCGCGCGGGTTCTTCCAGCACTTGGCGCGACGGGGGGTCGCGGGCTTACCCAACGGCAGCGCTGAGGCGTTGATCCCGAGTGACGTAGCAGGCGTGATGTGGCTTCATCCACGTTCCGTGTGGGCGGCCACCACTCTCGGCGTCGACGGCGTCCGGGATGTCGCCGTCGAGCATCCCACCGTCCGCAAGACCTGGGTCGACGGCGGCTACCGCCAACACCTCGTCGAGCACGCAGCAACCCTCGGCATCGACATGCACATCGTCCGCCGCGACCCCGCCACCAGGGGTTTCACCGTCCTGCCCCGTCGCTGGACGGTCGAACGCACCCTGGGCTGGCTGATGAACCACCGCCGACTGGCACGCGACTACGAGGCCAAACCGTATCGCTCCGAAGCCATGGTCTACCTCGCAATGATCAACCTCATGACACGCCGACTGACCGCGGAATCCACCCCGAGCCGACGCGGCACCTGAACCGCCCTTAATCCGGCAATCCGGGATGAAACAACGGGAGAAAACGCCCTCTTAGCCATATCGCGCGGGTCTTGCGGCACCCCGCCCTGGACGCCTCCAGACGGGCACCGATTTCCGAGCATGCTGCTGTCCCCTCACGCTTTCGCGCTCAAGTAAGCCCGGCGACCCAAGAACCTCCCTCCAAGTTCATCCCGACTGCGTCGGGGATACAACGAAGCGCCGCACGGCGCACGCTGGACCAAGACCTTCACTGATCCCCGGCTCTGCGCCGCCATCGTGGACCGGCTGACTTTCGGCGGCAACCTGATCCAGACCGGCACCGACTCGTACCGTCTTGCAATCACCCAAGCCCGGGCCGCAGCACAGAACTCAGCCAGTTAACCTCACCAGGCGTGGGTGCCGAGCCTGGAGCTGGTGAGGCACGGGCATGATGCATAGTGTGTCGAAAGAATCTTCAGGACCGCGCCGTCCGTCCTTGCTGTGGGAGCAGCACTGCTGCCTACCCTTGGAGAGGCGCGCAAATGTCGGCGAACTGGCGCGATACCGCAGGCCCGGGGGCAGCTTCGTTTCAGTGAACGTGGGCTATGCCCCCCACAGCGCTAATGACGTCACCGGCCTGATCGCAAGCTGGCGGGAGCGGATCGCCACGGATCACCGTTTGCGGCTGGCTGTGAACCTCGACGACATCGAGGCCGCTGGGCGCGCGGGGGACGTCGCGGTGGCCTTTGACCTGGAGGATTGCGGTCCGCTCGATGGGCAGTTGGACCGAGTGCGTCACTTCTACGATCTCGGCGTCCGTACGATGCTGCCGAGCTACAACAACCGCAACGCGGCCGGCGGCGGTTGCCTGGACGAGGTCGACGAGGGGCTCACCACCTACGGCCGGGCGCTGATACGGGAGATGAACGCCGTCGGCATGGTGGCAGACGGATCCCACTGCGGTGCCCGTACCGGGCTGGACATGTGCGAGATCTCCGAGAAGCCGGTGATCTACAGCCACTCCTGCATGCGCTCGGTGTGGGACCACCCCCGCAACATCACCGACGAACAGGCCAAGGAATGCGCCGCCACGGGTGGCGTCATCGGCATCACCGGTGTCGGGATCTTCCTCGGCCCCAACGACGCCACCACCGACGCGCTCGTAAGGCACATCGACTACGCCGTCGACCTCGTCGGTCCGGAACACGTCGGAGTGTCGACCGACTACCCGTTCGACCACGAGGACTTCAACGCAATGCTCGAACAGAGCCCGGAGCTGTTCCCCGACTGCTACACCCGCTGGGGGCCGATCAACTTCATGCTCCCGGAAGGCCTGCTGACCGTCGAAGACGCGCTTCTTGCCCGGGGATACACCAACAACGCCGTCGCCGCGATTCTGGGCGGCAACTTCCGCCGCGTCGCCGAGCTGGTGTGGCAGTAGCCAACTAGAGGGCGTCTGAAAAGCCTGTCAGCGGGCTGATTTTGCGAGGCGACGCACCAGGAGCATGGCCATGGCGAGGTAGATAGCGTTCTCTGAGCAGACGCGCAGGTACTCGTAGTCCTTCGACAGGCGGCGGCATCGTCCCAGCCAGGCGGTTGGGTCGGCCGCGCGGCGAGGTGCTCGCCGTGAGGGCGAGTCCTGTTCCGCGCGGCCTCCCGCCGAACCGGACATGACGGTTTC
>NZ_JBSFEV010000106.1:0-2994 GCF_053594615.1 Streptomyces sp. NPDC001858 | reverse complement strand
GCGCCACCGCCAAATTCACCGCACCCCCATGCACCACCCCCACACCCTTCGGCACCCCCGACGACCCCGACGTATAAATCACATACGCCAACCCCTCCGGATCCACCACCACCGACGGCGCAGAACCAGAACACCCGGCAATAGCGGCGGCCACCGAAGGCTCATCCACCACCGTCACCGCCACCTGCGCCGGCGCCGACTCGACCGCCACCGACTCACACGCCACCGACGTCAGCACCCACCCAGCACCACTGTCAGCCAGCATCAACGCGATCCGGTCCACCGGATACTGCGGATCCACCGGCAAATACGCTGCCCCCGCCTTCAACACCCCCAACAACGCCACCACCACATCAACACCACGCTCCATCACCACCCCCACCACCGACTCCACACCCACACCCTGATCCACCAAATACCCAGCCACCCGATTCGCCCGCACATCCAACTCCGCATACGTCAACTCCACCCCACCACCCACCACCGCCACCGCATCCGGAGACCGCACCACCTGAGCCTCAAACAACCCATGCACCGTGGAATCCACAACCTCCACAGCAGAGTCGTTCCACTCCACCAGCAGCAGCTCCCGCTGTCGGGCATCAAGCAAATCCACAGCGCGCAGTGCAACATCCGACCCGTCACGCACCGCGTCACTCAACACAGCGACAATGCGTTCCACGGCCGTGCACAGCAACAGCCCCACCTCGTACGGATCAACGGAGTCCACCGCCTGAACGCTCAGAGTGAACCCATCCGCACCGAGGTCGTTGACCCCCACGGCCAGCGGGTAGTTGGTCCGATTCTGGACCCGTACGGATTGAATTCCCTCTATCACCCTGTCCTGGACGACGTCCCCGTCCCGACCCGTGGGTTCGTGGCCGATGTAGCGGTAGTTGAACAGTGAGGTGAACAGGGGTGTGCTCTCCTCGACGCCACTGGCCTGCTGCGCCACCGCCAAGGGTGCGTGCTCGTGCTCCAGCAACGCCGCCAGCTGCGACCGCATCTCCTCCACCGCGGCCCGCACGCCGACCTGCTCGGTCCGCACCCGCACCGGCAACGTGTTCATGAACGGGCCTACGACCCTGTCGGCACCCGCACCCGCGTTCATCCGCCCGAACAACACCGTCCCGAACACCACATCGTCACGACCCGAGACCACGGCCAGCACCCGCGCCCACGCCACATGCAACACCGTCGCCGCACTGACCCCCAACCGCCGGGTCACCTCACGCAACCGGTCCACAACCTCCTGCGGCACCGCCAACTCAGCCGACAGCAACGCCGTACCATCGCCACGAACGTCCATCAGTCCATACGGCGCCGTCGGCTCGGTCACATCACCCAACAACTCCTCGAAGAACCGCTCATGCTCCTCCCGCGAAACACTACGAGCCTGAGCAACGAAGTTCCGGAACGGCAACGCCGCCGCGAGCTCATCTCCACGCCCGGTCAGGATGGCCTGCAGCTCCTGCATCAGCACATCCAGCCCGTGGTGGTCCAGGACCATGTGGTGCATCCGCAGTAACCCGAGCCAACGGCCGTCCGCAACCTCGGCCACATGCAGGTCCATCAACGGCGGCCGCCCCAAATCCATCCCCGAGCCGACCTGCTCCACCAAGGCCGCCACCGGATCGGCAGCGGCATCGGAACCCTCGAGCACATGGGTCACCACCGGCAGTGCCACGTGCCGCCACACCACCTGCACCGGCTCCGGCAGCCCCTCCCACACCACCGCCGTGCGATAGATGTCGTGCCGGTCCACCACACGCTGCAACGCCTGGGCGAACCCGTCGAGCCGTGCCCGGGAGTCGAACTCCAGCGCCCGCGTCGTCACGTACGGGTCTTGCCCCCCGTCGGCAGCCATCAGGTGGTGGAAGAGGAGCCCTTCCTGCAGCGGCGCCAACGGATACACGTCCGCGACATTGACCGCGCCACCCTCCACCCCGGCGACGATCCGCTCCACATCGACATCCGACAACTCCACCAACGGCAACATGTCCGCCGTGATCCGGCCCGCACCCACCGGAATCAGGTTCTCCGGCACCACCACCGGCACCGCCGCAACCGCCCCAGCCAGCCCGGCCGGCGTCGGAGCCTCGAACAACGCCCGCACCGACACCGACACACCCCGCCCACGCAACCGCTCCACCAACGACACCGCCAACAGCGAATGCCCACCCAGCTCGAAGAAGTCGTCATCGACCCCGACCGACTCCAGCCCCAACACCTGCGCGAACACCTCGCACAGAATCTCCTCCTCGACTGACACCGGCCCCCGACCCGCGCCCACACTCACACCCGCGGCATAGTCCGGCGCCGGTAACGCCCGACGATCCAGCTTCCCGTTCACCGTCAACGGCAACTCCGCCAGCACCACCACCGCCGCCGGCACCATGTACTCCGGCAACCGCCGCCCCGCCAACTCCCGCAGCACATCCGCCAACCCGTCGTCCTCAGCGCCCTCGTGGGCAGCCGGCACCACATAGCCGACGAGACGCTTGTCCCCGGGCATGTCCTCCCGGACGACCACTGCCACCTGACCGACCAGCGGGTGACTCCGCAGGACGGCCTCGATCTCACCGGGCTCGATCCGGAACCCGCGGACCTTCACCTGCTCATCGGCCCGCCCCACAAACGCCAACTGCCCATCAGGCAGCCACCGCACCAAATCCCCCGTCCGGTACATCCGCTCACCCACCCCGAACGGACACGCCACAAACCGCTCCCCCGTCAACCCCGCACGCCCCACATACCCACGCGCCAACTGCGCACCCGCCACATACAACTCACCCACCACACCCACCGGCACCGGCCCCAGACCCTCATCCAGGACGAACACCCGCGTATTCGCCAACGGCCGACCCAACGGCACCACCCCACCAGCCGCCACCCCACCCGACAACCGACCCGCAACCACCCCCACCGTCGTCTCCGTCGGACCGTAATGATTGAACACCGCCCGATCCCCCGCCACCCGCACCAACTCATCCA
>NZ_JBSFEV010000105.1:0-3173 GCF_053594615.1 Streptomyces sp. NPDC001858 | reverse complement strand
GCGCCACCGCCAAATTCACCGCACCCCCATGCACCACCCCCACACCCTTCGGCACCCCCGACGACCCCGACGTATAAATCACATACGCCAACCCCGCCCCACCCACCACCACCCCCGGCGCAGAACCAGAACACCCGGCAATCACCGCAGCCACCGAAGGCTCGTCGATGACCGTCACCGCCACCTGCGCCGGCGCCGACTCGACCGCCACCGACGCACACCCCACCGACGTCAGCACCCACCCAGCACCGCTGTCAGCCAGCATCAACGCGATCCGGTCCACCGGATACTGCGGATCCACCGGCAAATACGCCGCACCCGCCTTCAACACCCCCAACAACGCCACCACCACATCAACCCCACGCTCCATCACCACCCCCACCACCGACTCCACACCCACACCCTGAGCCACCAAATACCCAGCCACCCGATTCGCCCGCACATCCAACTCCGCATACGTCAACTCCACCCCATCACCCACCACCGCCACCGCATCCGGAGACCGCACCACCTGAGCCTCAAACAACCCATGCACCGTCACCACCCGCTCCGGAACAGGCCGGGCCGTGGCATTCCAATCGACCAATATCCGACGCCTTTCCTCGTCGCCGAGCAGGTCCACGGCGCGCAGTGCAACATCCGACCCGTCACGCACCGCGTCACTCAACACAGCGACAATGCGTTCCACGGCTGTGCACAGCAACAGCCCCACCTCGTACGGATCAACGGAATCGACCGCCTGAACGCTCAGACTCAACCCGCCGGTATTGAGGTCGTCCACCGACATGGTCAGCGGATAGTTGGTCCGCTCCTTGGAAAGGAGGCTCCGGATGCCGGTCGTCTGGTCCAGGCCGGTCTCGTTGTGGTCCGTGCGCCGGCGTGTGTTGTAGCGGTAGTTCAACAGTGAGGTGAACAGGGGTGTGTTCTCCTCAATGCCGCTGGCCTGCTGCGCCACCGCCAACGGCGCGTGCTCGTGCTCGAGCAACGCCGCCAGCTGCGACCGCATCTCCTCCACCGCCGCACGGACCCCGACCTGCTCGGTCCGCACCCGCACCGGCAACGTATTGATGAACGGGCCTACGACCCTGTCGGCACCCGCACCCGCGTTCATCCGCCCGAACAACACGGTCCCGAACACCACATCGTCACGACCCGACAGCACCGCCAGCACCCGCGCCCACGCCACATGCAACACCGTCGCCGCACTGACCCCCAACCGCCGGGTCACCTCACGCAACCGGTCCACAACCTCCTGCGGCACCGCCAACTCAGCCGACACCGACGCCGTACCATCGCCACGAACGTCCATCAGTCCATATGGCGCCGTCGGCTCGGTCACATCACCCAACAACTCCGCGAAGAACCGCTCATGCTCCTCCCGCGAAACACTACGAGCCTGAGCAACAAAGTTCCGGAACGGCAACGCCGGCGCCAGCTCATCCCCACGCCCGGTCGCGATGGCCTGGAGCTCCTGCATTAGCACGTCGAGGCCCTGGTGGTCCTGCACCATGTGGTGCGTCCGCAGTAACCCGAGCCAACGGCCGTCCGCAACCTCGGCCACATGCAGGTCCATCAACGGCGGCCGGCCCAGATCCATCCCCGAGCCCGCCTGCTCCACCAACGCCGTCACCGGATCGGCTTCGGCATAGTCGAGAACATGGGTCACGACCGGCAGTGCCACGTGCCGCCACACCACCTGCACCGGCTCGGGCAGCCCTTCCCACACCACCGCAGTGCGATAGATGTCGTGCCGGTCCACCACACGCTGCAACCCCTGGGCGAAATCGTCCAACCATGCTCGGGAGTCGAACTGCAGCACCAACACCGTTACGTATGGGTCCTGCCCCCCGTCGTCGGCTATCAGGTGGTGGAAGAGCAGGCCCTCCTGCAACGGCGCCAACGGATACACGTCCGCCACGTTCGCCGCACCACCTTCTACCCCGGCGACGATCCGCTCCACGTCAGCGTCCGACAACTCCACCAACGGCAGCATGTCCGCCGTGATCTGCCCCGCACCCACCGGAATCAGATTCTCCGGCACCACCACCGGCACCACCGCAACCGCACCTGCCAAACCAGCCGGCGTCGGAGCCTCGAACAACGCCCGCACCGACACCGACACACCCCGCCCACGCAACCGCTCCACCAACGACACCGCCAACAGCGAATGCCCACCCAACCGGAAGAAATCGTCATCCATCCCGACCGAGTCCAGCCCGAGCACCTCGGCGAAGACCGCGCACAGAATCTCCTCCTGCACCGACACCGGAGCCCGACCACCACTGACATCAGCGGCATAGTGCGGTGCCGGCAACGCCCGACGATCCAGCTTCCCGTTGACCGTCAACGGCAACTCGTCCAGGACCACGACCGCCGCCGGCACCATGTAGTCCGGCAACCGCTGCCCCGCCAGTTCCCGCACCTGCTCCGGCAGACCATCCGCAGCGACATCCGCATCGGCCGGCACCACGTAAGCCACCAACCGCTTGTCCCCGGGCATGTCTTCCCGGACGACCACCGCCACCTGACCAACCAGCGGATGAGTCCGCAGGACGGCCTCGATCTCGCCGAGCTCGATCCGGAACCCCCGGACCTTCACCTGCTCATCCACCCGCCCCACGAACACCAACTGCCCATCAGGCAGCCACCGCACCAGATCCCCCGTCCGATACATCCGCTCACCCACCCCGAACGGACACGCCACGAACCGCTCCGCCGTCAAACCCGCACGACCCACATACCCACGCGCCAACTGCGCACCCGCCACATACAACTCCCCCACCACACCCACCGGCACCGGCCCCAGACCCCCATCCAGCACAAACAGACGGTTGTTCGCCGTCGGAGTACCGATCGGCACCGGCCCCGACCGCTCCGGATCCACCACCCCCGTCGCCACAATGACCGTGGACTCCGTCGGCCCGTAGGCGTGGATCATCCGCCGTCCCGGTGCCCAGGCCCGAGCCACCGCCTCACTCACCGCCTCCGCACCCACCACCAACACCCCCACCCGCGCCAGATCCCCCGGCTCAAGCACCTCCAACAACGACGGCACCACACTCGCCGCCCCCAACCCCTCCAACTCCCCCAACAACCGCGGCTGAGCCCGCTCCTCCTCACCCGCCACCAACAACATCCCCCCACCCGACAACGACACCGCCACATCCAACACC
>NZ_JBSFEV010000104.1:0-3215 GCF_053594615.1 Streptomyces sp. NPDC001858 | reverse complement strand
CCGTACAGAACCCGGAGCACAGTGTCCGGACACGCGTCCAACACCCGCTGGACCGCGACAGGCGACACCACATCGCCACCCGTCAACACCTCACGCAGCTGAGCGAGGCAGGTCGGGGTCTCCTCGGCGATGACCCGGAAGAGGCCCGCTGTCAGTACGACGCCGCTGATGTCGTGCGCCTTGATCAGCTGCTCCAAGGAGGTCGCGTCCAGGCTTCCCTTGGGGGCCACGACAATGCTCCCCCCGGAGAGGAGAGGGTGCCAAAGCTCGAACGTCGATGCGTCGAAGGCATGCGGTGAGTGGAAGAGGACGCGCTCGTGGTGGTCCGTCTGCCAGCACCTGTTCAGCACGAGGTCGGCAACACCACGGTGAGTCACGGCCACGCCCTTTGGCTCTCCGGTCGAGCCGGACGTGTACATCACGTAGGCGAGCCCGTCCGCACCACCCGCACCGGCCAACGTCACATGCTCCACCTCGGAAGCTGTGCCGAGCACCGCATCGGCGTGGACGACCTGCGCCGTCCCGGCGAAGTCGAGCGCTTCCGCAGGCCGGTCCGTCACCAGCAGTTCGGCCCCGCAGTCCGCCAGGACCAGACGGCGTCGGCTTGGGGGGTGGCCCTCGTGCAGCGGCACGTAGTGCGCGCCGGTCTTCAGGACGGCGAGGAGCGTGACGACCAGTTCTGCGGACCGCTCCATCCACAGACCGACCGCTCGCCCAGGTCCGGCGCCCCGGCCGGCCAGGTATCCCGCCAGCCGATTCGCCTGCTCGTTCAGTTGCCCGTAGGTGAGTTCCGTCCCACCGCTCACGACGACGGCTGTCGCGTCGAAGGTACGGGCGACCTGCGCTTCGAACAGCTCCGGAAGTGTCGCCTGGGGCACCTCATGAGCGGTGTCGTTCCAGGCGATCAGAACCTTGTCACGCTCATCCGTAGACAGAACATCGATCTGCCGGACGGGAGCGTCCGGGGCGGCGGTGACAGTGTCGAGGAGCTGGACCAGGCGCTGGGCGAGCAGTTCGACGGTAGCG
Organism: Streptomyces sp. NPDC001858; assembly: GCF_053594615.1. Taxonomy (NCBI): domain Bacteria; kingdom Bacillati; phylum Actinomycetota; class Actinomycetes; order Kitasatosporales; family Streptomycetaceae; genus Streptomyces; species Streptomyces sp. NPDC001858. Next base: position 2,189 of record NZ_JBSFEV010000104.1, on the reverse strand, counting down.
GAGTCGAACAAGTCGCTACGGTAATCCAGTCGCCCTTCGAGACCCGCGGGTGTGGTGCCGGTATGGGTCTCGCCGAGACTGACGGACAGGTCGAACTTCGCCACCGTCCCGTCCATCGACTCCGGCCGTACCGTCAGGCCGGGCAGAGCGAGCTCAGGCACATCGACGTCAGGCAGATCGAGGTCAGGCACATCGCGGTCGGGCTCGGTCGCTCCGGGCGTAGCACTGCGGATGTCACCCGGGAACGGTGCGTGGTGCTGAACATCAAGCATCACCTGGAACAGCGGATGGCGAGCCATCGACCGCACCGGGTTGAGCACCTCGACGAGATACTCGAAGGGGACGTCCTGATGCTCGAATGCCGTCAGATCCGCTTCCCGCACGCGCTCCAGGATCCGGCGGAAGCTCTTGTCACCCGACACGTCCGTGCGCAGCACCAGTGTGTTCACGAAGAACCCGACCAGTTCGTCGAGGGCGTCGTCGGTGCGGCCGGCCACCGGAGTGCCGATCGGGATGTCCTCGCCCGCGCCCATCTTCGACAGCAGCACCGCGAGAGCGGCCTGCACCGTCATGAACAGACTCGTCCCGCACGACCGGGACAAACCCACCAGCCGCCCATGCACCTCAGCCGGCACCGACAACCGCACCGAACCACCCACATGCGACGCCACCGCCGGACGCGGGAAGTCCACCGGCAACTCCAACTGCTCCGGCAGGTCATGGAGTGTCTGCTTCCAGTACGCGACCTGACCGGCGATCACACTGTCCGGATCATCCTCACTGCCCAACACCGCACGCTGCCACAACGTGTAATCCGCATACTGCACCGGCAGCTCACGCCACCCCGGCGCCGCACCCTGGCAGCGAGCCGCATACGCGACGGAAATGTCCCTCACCAGAGGGGCCATCGACCAGCCGTCCGCCGCGATGTGATGCACCACCACGACCAGTACGCACTCGTTCTCGGCCTGCTGAAGGACACGTACCCGCCACGGCAGATCCCGCTCCAGATCAAACGCGGCAGACACCACCGCCGAGACCGCGGCAGCGACATCATGCTCCGCCACCGTCTGCACGGCGCACTCCGGCACCGCCGCGTCGACGTCCAGGACCTCCTGCCGCGGCTCACCGTCCACCTGCGGAAACACCGTCCGCAGACTCTCGTGCCGACCGGCCACATCAGCCAGAGCGGCTCGCAACGCGTCCGCATCCAGCGCACCCGACAACCGCAGCACCAGCGGAACGTTGTACGTCGCCGACGGGCCCTCCAACTGCCCCAAGAACCACAGCCGACGCTGCGCGAACGACACCGGCAACCATTCCGGGCGCTCCCGCACCCCCAACCGCTCCCGCACCCGACCACCCTCGTTGAGTCGGTCGACCAGTCCGACGACGGTCGGGGTCTCGAACAGGGCGCGGATACTCACCTCCACACCCAGCACCGACCGGATACGGCTCACCAGGCGGGTCGCGAGGAGCGAGTGGCCACCGAGACCGAAGAAGCTGTCGTCGATCGAGACGGAGTCGACACCCAGCACCTCGGCGAACAGGCCGCACAGGATCTCTTCCTGCGGCGACCTCGGCGCCCGGCCCACACCATCGGAGCCGAGTTCCGGGGCAGGCAGGGCCCGCCGGTCGAGCTTCCCGTTCGGCGTCAGCGGCAGTGCGTCCAGGACCACGAAGGCGGAGGGGACCATATAGCCGGGGAGCCGCTCTGCCGCCTGACCACGCAGTACGGCCGTATCAAGGACGACGTCAGTGCCCGCCGGTACGACGTAGGCGACCACACGTTTGTCACCGGGCTGGTCCTCACGCACGATCACCACAGCCTGGGCCACATCCTCGTGGCCGGCGAGCACCGCCTCGATCTCACCGGGCTCGATACGGAAACCCCGCACCTTCACCTGCGCGTCGGCACGCCCCACAAACTCCAGGACCCCGTCAGCACTCCACTTCGCGAGATCCCCGGTCCGGTACATCCGCGAGCCCTCGGGGCCGCCGAACGGGTCCGCGACGAACCGCTCCGCCGTCAGACCCGCACGCCCCAAATACCCCCGGGCCAACTGCACACCCGCCACATACAGTTCACCCGCAACACCGACCGGTGACGGCGACAGCCCGCCGTCGAGCACATACACCCGCGTGTTGGCCATGGGCCCGCCGATCGACGGCCGCACCGCCGCAGCACC
>NZ_JBSFEV010000103.1:0-3305 GCF_053594615.1 Streptomyces sp. NPDC001858 | reverse complement strand
CACTCTGCATTCGTCAGATCCCCACGGCCCATACAGCCAGCCTGGCCCCCAACATCCCACTCACGTCAGGAGATCCGAGAAACAGCGCCTAGGGCTGCTGACAGCTGCCGCCGTGAAAGATGGTCATACCGCCTCCTTCCCTGGTCTCCCCAGGAGGAGAGGTGTGAGTATCTACGGCAGTCACGCCACTGCCGTGGCCCGCCACGCGGCGGTGACACATCCTTCCTCCCAGTGCCACCACCCCATGGACTCTCCATGCTCCAAGAGCTTCCGAATCCGAACCAGGTCCGCATCTGGTGGCACGTCGAGCGCTACCATCCGGAACTGCTCGATCCCCTCGCCGGTCATGCCGAGCCGGTGAAAGGCCTCCAGTACGGTCTGCCGAGCGGCACCTGAGCCGCCGTCCTTCAGGACGATCAACCGGATGGTGCAGTTCTCGGAAGCCCGCACTGTCTCGCCAGCCCAGTGGACGCCTTCATCGTCGATCTCCACCCGGATGACGTCGTCGCTGGCGACTCCGCGTACGAACCAGGGGATGTTGTCCAACCGCACGCTTCCGTCGCCGAGGTCCACCGCCCACAGGCTCTCCACGCTCGCCGGCGGCCAGCCGTCCTCGTCCACCTCCAGGCGGAAGTGCACCTTCACGTGGTCGTCCCTGATGCTCGTCACCGCGCCATCATCCACGCCGTATCCACGGGCTCGGACCTGGGAATGTGCCTTGAGCAGGTCACCGAATCCGGACGGTGGCGCAGGTGAACGTTGTGTCCTGGAGTAGCGCCGGAGTGATGGCGACGCTGGTCAGGTGTTCTGCCAGGACGAACGCTGCCGGTGCGGACAGATCCGTTTCCGGAATCTCCTTATCGAGGTGGAAGCCGATCCGCTCCATGACGCCGAGGAGTTCGTCGGGTTCGGTGCCCCATCGGTCCTCCGGGAACATGGGGTCGAAGCACAGGCGCAGGACCTGGTCCTCTGCCCAGAGGAACGTGCCAACACCGTTGGCGTTGACGAAGTGGGAGACCCAGCTCGCTCCGGCGGAGGCCGGCAGCACTCGGGCTTCCGTAACCCCGAGGTACCCGTTCGGCTCGATCAGCAGCGTCCAGGACCCCACCGCCGTCATGGCGATCAGCTGACGGTCTCCCTCCTCCAGGTCGTACTGCGCGAAGGCGGCGTCGACGACTGCGGATATCCCTCGCAGGGGCACCTCCGGTCGTCCTTCGAGCCGGGACACCAGCTCAGTCGGCGACAGCCCCCGGACCAACGTGAAGCAGTACGCTTCGGCGATGTCTGGAAAATCGTTCTCGAACCACGCGTAGTCCGCTCCGGTCTTCGTCATGCCGCACATCCTCGCCCCTGCGTCTGACAGCGGAGAGGGGGTCGGCCGCCAGCAGGGTGGGAAACGATCTCTGCCGGATTGGGAAGCGATCTTCAAGTGCTTCTGGCATGCCTGGTCAGCGGTACTCGTGAACACCCCCTGTTTCTCCTCAAACGCCACGGCTCCCCGGCCCAGTTGAGGAAAGCCGGCAAGCGACGGCTGATATCCCTGCTGCGGTCCAAGGCGCCGCGCATAGCCGAACGGCTCGTCACAGACATCTTCGACGCACTCGACGAGCAGAGCATCGTCGTTGCGGGCACCGACGCTGCCGCACTGATTGTCCCCAGCCTCACCGCCTCGCTCAGCGCCGTGCTCGACCAGCGTCAACTCCTTGCCGCGCTGATCGAGAAACTGTTGCAGGTGCACCCTCTAATGCAGTGCGTACGTGCTTCCGCGCCCCACTTGTTGAGGCGGGTCTGGAACGCGTGGAGCGCATCCTCAGTTCCTTGTCATCGACACCGAGCGGCAGGACTGGGCGCGCGGCTGGGCGAAGCTGAAGGCGTTTACGGAGCGTGAGCATCACGCCCGCGTGCCGTACGGACACCGAGAGGGCGCGACACCGCTTGGGCAGTGGGTGGCAGAGCGACGAAGGGCCGATGGGGCGGGGCAGATGACCTGGGCTGCGGGCCCGGCGGCTGGAGCAGCTCGGCATGGTGTGGTCCGTCCCGGATGAGCGCTGTCGACGGTCATGCGATTCCCTACCCCGGGCGGGTTCGGCGTCAGCTGACTCCCCATCCTCTTCCTCGCGGTCATGTCTCCCCATGGGGGCGGCGGTCGCGAACGGCGCTATGGAATGGCGGCTGCTGCTTTGGGGGCGGCCAGCCACAGGCCGACTTCCACGAGGGCCCAGCCGAGACGGGTACGGAGGTCCCGGGGGTGCCGGGCCGCTGCGGCGAGACGGTACGCGTCGGCCTCGGCGCGGAGCTCGGCGGCGTGGACGTGGTGCAGGGCAAGATGGGTCTCGGGGTGCATCGGGCTGTGGCCTTTCACTCCGTGGTGAGAGGGAACGCGTGTGTATGGATGCGTACCTGGGCGGTGTTGGCGTCGTCCTCGTCGACGGCCCGGTCGCGGTAGGTGTCGACGAGCGCGTGCATCTTCTCGACGAGTTCCTGCGTCAGTTCGGGTGTGAGCCGCAGCGTCGCGCTGCTCATGTCCCAGGTGCGATTCCACTCCTGCGGCCATGTCCGGCGGTTGCCGAGCCAGGTCGACAGGTCCCGGGTCTGGGTGCCGGCGACCTCGTGGAGATACATGTCGGCGGCCCCGCGCACATCCGGGCTGGCGTCCGTGAGCAGCGCGTCGTCGAAGCGCAGACCCTTGTGGACCGCCTTCCACCACCGCTCCCGGCCCTTGCCGCGCTCGGGGGCGTCCTCGATGAAGCCGTGAACGGCGAGCTGCCGCAGGTGGTAGCTGGTCGCACCACTTGACTCGCCCAGCTTTCCGGCGAGTTGGGACGCGGTGGCCGGGCCGCCGAAGCGCAGGGCGTCCAGCAGCTGCATGCGCAGCGGGTGCGCGAGCCCGCGCAGAGATCGGGCATCGAGATTGCGGACGTGCGAGTCCTGGGGCTCGTTCATGCTTACAAAGATAGCGATGCAAAGGAATGCTTGCAATGGAATCTTTGCATCGAGTCTCTGGGGGCGACCGCGCTCCGCAGAAGGCGCGCCACAGCCGCCGGATTCTCAGCAGATGGGGCGGTTTTATATATGCGGCATCTGTTCGAATCCTCCTCCTGATTGGCCATGAGGGCGGCGGAGTTCGGGATCGACGGGCAGCGCGGACGCCTGGAGCAGCCCGGCGTCACGCCTCCGGCCCCGGAGCTCCCGAAGCGTCCACGACGCCCTTCGGGGCCTTCGAGCGGCGCATGGCGGCCCCAGGCGCAGCACAAAGCCCGCACCAGCCCCCTGGCCGTCCCCGGCACTTCGCGGCGGGCGGCGTC
>NZ_JBSFEV010000102.1:0-3525 GCF_053594615.1 Streptomyces sp. NPDC001858 | reverse complement strand
CCGCGGCGAAAACACCAACCCCACCCCACGCGCCCGCGCCACCAACTGAATCGACAAAATACTGTCCCCACCCAACTCAAAAAACCCATCATCAATCGAGATGGAGCTGACACCGAGGACTTCCGCGAACAGGGCACAAAGAATCTCTTCTTGCGGCGACCTCGGCGCCCGGCCCAACCCGTCCGAAACGAACTCCGGCTCAGGCAAAGCCCGCCGGTCCAGTTTCCCGTTCGGGGTAACAGGCAGCTCGTCCAGAACCACAAAGGCAGAGGGAATCATGTAATCCGGCAAACGCTCAGCCAGGTAGCCGCGCAGTCCCGCTGTATCCGGGGTGCTGCTCGCCGTGGGAACGACATAGGCCACCAAGCGCTTGTCACCCGGCTGATCCTCGCGCACAACCACCGCGGCCTGAGCCACGTCGTCATGGCCGGCCAGCACCGCCTCGACCTCACCCAGCTCGATACGGAAACCCCGCACCTTCACCTGGCCATCCGCGCGCCCCACAAACTCCAGGACCCCGTCAGCACTCCACCTCACCAGGTCCCCGGTCCGGTACATCCGCGCCCCCGCCGCACCGAACGGGTCCGCGACGAACCGCTCCGCCGTCAGCCCCGCACGCCCCACATACCCCCGAGCCAATTGCGCACCCGCTATATACAACTCACCCGCAACACCCACCGGCACCGGACGCAACCCGGCATCCAACACGTAAACCCGGGTGTTCCAGACCGGTCGGCCGATCGGCGTTATTTCTTCGTTCGTAGTGCATTCCCAGAACGTGACGTCCACGGCGGCCTCAGTGGGGCCGTAAAGGTTGTGAACCGACGCGTCCAGCAAATGCAGCGCCTGGTTCTTCAAGTCCGTCGACAGGGGTTCGCCGCTGCAGATGACCCTCTCCAGCGGTTCACAGGGAACTGCCGAGGGCGCCTGGAGGAATACGTTCAGCATCGAAGGGACGAAGTGCGCGGTGGTGACCTTCTCCCGTCGAATCAGCTCGGCCAGAGCCGAGGGATCCTTGTGTTCTCCCCCCGAAGCGACGACCATGCCGGCCCCGACGATCAGAGGCCAGAAGAACTCCCACACGGAGACGTCGAACGCCGCGGAAGTCTTCTGGAGAACCCTGTCCTTCGCCTCCAGCGAGTATTCGCTCTGCATCCAGAGCAGGCGATTGACGATGGCGGAATGCGGGACCGCGACGCCCTTGGGTCGCCCCGTGGATCCCGATGTGTAGATGACATAGGCCGGGTGCTGGGGCAGCAGCATGCCCGACAGCTCGTCGCCAGCCAGATCCCTGGTGTCCAGGTCGCGCAGATGCCTCTGAACGGTTTCCTCGTCCAGCACCACCCGACCCACACGAGTCGTGCTCTCCGGAGGCAGATTCCGCGCCGTGTCCGTGTCCGTGATGACCAGGACGGGCTGGGCATCCTGAAGCATGTAGGCGATCCGGTCACTCGGGTACTCCGGATCCACCGGCACATACGCAGCACCGGTCTTCACCACTGCCAAGAGTCCGACGACCAGGTCAAGCGAGCGCGGCAAAGCCACTGCCACCAGGCGCTCGGGTCCCGCGCCCAGGCTGACCAGGTACCGGGCAAGCCTGTTGACTCGCCCGTTCAGCTCCGCATACGACAGCTTGGTGCCACCGCTCACCAACGCGACACTGTCGGGAGTCCGGACCACCTGCTCCTCGAACAGTTCGGGGAGCGTTGTGTCGGGCACCTCATGTGCCGTGTCGTTCCAGGCGTTCAGCGTGCGCTCACGCTCGTCTTCACTGAGTACGTCGATCTCGAGCACCGGCTGTCCGGAGTCGGTGACCACAGCCTCCAGAACCCGGACCAGGCGCTCACCAAGCTCCTCAACCTCAGCGATGGTGAACGCGTCTGGACGGTAGTCAAGACGCAGGTGCAATGCTCTCCCCGGCATCACCATCAGGCTCAGCGGGTAATGAGTCGCGTCGTGAGTTTCGGTGTGGGTGAGGTCAAGGGTGGAGGTTGCTGCCTGGTCGAATGCCTTCTCCTCGACGGGATAGTTCTCGAAGACGACGACGGTGTCGAAGAGCTCGCCCGCCGGGGTCAGAGCGTGGATGTCGGTGAGCTTGAGATGCTGATGCGCCAGCAGTCGGCTCTGCTCCTCCTGAAGCCTCGCCAACGCCCCGCGCAGCGATTCACCCGGCGTCAGACGCACCCGCACCGGAACCGTGTTGATGAACAACCCGACCATCGACTCGACACCCGGGATCTGCGCGGGCCGGCCCGACACCGTCGCCCCGAACACCACATCGTCACGACCCGTCATCCGCCCCAGCAACACCCCCCACGCCAGCTGGACGACCGTATTCAACGTCACCCCACACCCACGAGCCGCCGCCGACAACGCACCCGTCAGCTCAGCCGACACCCGCACCGACACCCGCTCAGGAGCCACCGCAGCACGCCCCGCCACTACCGGAGCCAGCCGCGTCGCCTCCTCTACCCCTGCCAGGGCAGCACTCCACGCGCCCAGACCCGCCGCCCTGTCCTGACCAGCCACCCACGCCAAGAACTCCCGATACGGCGTCACCGGCCCCAGACCACCAGCACCAGCACCAGCACCAGCACCAGCCTGCGAATACACGGTGTTCAGCTCTCGCATGAGTACCGGCAGAGACCAGCCGTCCAGCAGCAGATGATGACTGGTGAACACCAACTGGAACTGCTCACCGGCGAGGCGGATCAGCGTGAACCGCAGCAACGGCGGGGAAGCGAGGTCGAACCGACGTGCCTGGTCTTCCTCCAGCCACGCCCGCACCGCCGCATCCTGCTCCACGACCGCCAGCCCGCTGAAATCAACGTCCTGCCAAGGCAGTTCGACCCCACGCGGGATCACCTGCACCGGCTGCCGCAACCCCTCATGCACAAACCCCGCCCGCAGATTCGCATGCCGATCCAGCACCACACCAGCCGCAGCCTTCAACGCCCGAACGTCCAAGGCACCGTCGATGCGAAAGGACATCTGTGTCGTGTAGACGTCCAGCGCCTGCTCGTCATACAACGCATGGAACAACAGGCCCTCCTGCAAGGGAGCCAGCGGAAGCACGTCCGCCACCTCCCCGACCGCCTCCAGCCCATCGATCTCCGCCTGGGACAGGGACACCAACGGCAGATCGGACGGCGTCAGACCACCCGCACCCCCACCAGCCGCATGCCGGATCAGCGCCTGCAACGCCTCCACGAACAAGCCCGACAGCACCTCCACCTCATCCCCGTCCAACACCCCGGACGCCCACGACCACGACACCTGCAGACACCCACCCCCCACACCCTCACGCACCACCGCATTCACCTCCAACGCATGCGGCACCGGCATCCCCGCATCCAACCCCGACCCCAACGCCACCGACTCCGACACCAACTCCCACGCACCACCACCGCCACCCGAACCCACACCGAACCGACCCAAATAGTTGAACCCGATCTCCGGCCGCGCACCCAACCCCAACACCCCACCCGTCCCCGCATTCAAATACCGCAACAACCCAAACCCCAA
>NZ_JBSFEV010000101.1:0-3662 GCF_053594615.1 Streptomyces sp. NPDC001858 | reverse complement strand
GCCCCCGCGCCTGAACCAAGCCCGATCAGCCAGGCGATCCGGGCGAACGTCCTGGCCGAGGCCGTTCTCAAGGAGTAGGGCCGTCTCGCCGACCGCGTGGCCCACCGGCCGGCCCCCCCCCGGGGCCGGAAGGCGAAACGGCCCTGCGCGAGGGCCGCAGGGCGGTCAAGAGGACGGGGCGGCGCTCAGGAACGTGGTGTGCCGGATGACATGGAGCTGGTGTCATCCGGCGAAGCCGTACAAAAACGACTCCTACGGCGGACGCCGCCCCCGGTCACTGGATCTGTTCTCGAAGACATGAGGCCAGCCGACCGTGAGTACGGAGTAGGGAGTCGTGCCTAGGGCGGGCGCCGGGCAGTTGGTGCCGCGCCGCTGCGAGGGCGACATCGACGTCCCTGGTACCGGGCGCCACGCAGGGCGGCGGGCGGGCGAGCGGGCAGGGACAGGATCACGATGTCGAGGGTGCCGGTCCCGGGGACGACCACGCCCTGTTCGCCGAGCGTGTCGAAGACGTTGTCGATCAGCCGCTGGGCCACGCGCGGGTCCTTGGGGCGGATGACCTCGACGGGCCCGCGGCGGCCGGCTCTGCGCAGGGCGGCCGGGGATCTGCGTGGCGTTCCAGCTTCGCGTCGGTCTTCGCCCCGCCCGGACACAGGTCGGCGATCCGCCCTATCGCGGGCTTGGGCAGGTGGGCCACCTCGCAGGCGGCGGCCCTCTTGCAGGACCGCGAAGAGGACGACGAAGAAGACGACGGAGGGCAGACCAGGTCCTATGTGACAACTCCGTTGTAAGCAAGCCGAATTGGGGGCTCGCGATCACTGTTGTCGGTGCCGCTCGATAGAACCGTTTACAGTACCCGGAGTCGGTCGGGGTGCTGTGCCCGTGTCCGCAAGGCTCTGCTGCCGCACCGTCGCCTCCGAGTGAACACCGCTCGCTGACAGGCAAGTCGAAAGAAAAGAGCAGCTCATGTTCTTCGACGAACTGAGGGAATTCGCCGGATACCTCGTCTTCGACTGGGAGATGTCGGATAGCGCCGACGTGTCCGGCTGGGCCGTTCGGCTGTGCTACGACTGGGAGAACGAGCGCACGTTCCCCGAGGTGTGGCAGCAGTTCAAGGAGAACGCCGACCTCGGTACGCTCAAGGCTCTGGTCATCGGCCAGTGGTGGACCTACGACGACGACGGGGAGAGCCATAAGAAGCTGGAGCCCGTGCTCAAGCTGCTGACGGACGACGCGTCACGGATGACCAATCTGCGCGCCCTGTTCCTCGGCGACCGGGACCAGACGTCCGAGGGCTACATGGCCGATGTCACGCACCTCCTGGAGGCGTTCCCGCAGTTGGAGAACCTTTCCGTGCGGGGCACCTTCGACGTGGGACTGAGGCCCGTACGCCACGACAAGCTGCGTGATCTCAGGTTCGAGTCGGGCGGGCTGTGGAAGGGGGTCGTCCAGGGGATCATGGGCAGCGAACTCCCCGCGCTGGAGCATCTGGAACTGTGGCTGGGTGCCAAGGAATGGGGCTCCGACATCACCCTCGACGACCTCGCGCCGCTGCTCGCCGGCGGTCACTTCCCGGCACTGCGCCATCTCGGCATCCAGAACAGCGAGTTCCAGGACGAGATCGCCGCCGCTGTCGCCACCGCCCCCGTGGTGGCCCGGCTCGACTCCCTCAGCCTCTCCCACGGCACGCTCTCCGACGTCGGTGCCGACGCCCTGCTCGGCGGGCAGTCGCTCACCCACCTCTCCCGGCTCGACCTCCAGCACAACTATCTGACCGAGGAGGCCGTGCGCCGGGTCCGCGAGGCGCTGGAACCGAACGGAGTTGAGGTCGACCTGTCCTCGACGGTGAGCCTGGACGACGACGACCAGCGCTATGTCGCCATCTCCGAATAAGCCGGCGTGGCCGCTGTCCGGGCTGCCCGTCGCGCCGCGGCCGGGCGAGCCCCGCTTCGCGGTCGTCGGCAATCCGCACAACCGCCGGGTGACGATGTTCTGCGCCGCCGTACGGGCGGCCGGACTGCCCGCGCCCAGGCTGCTGGCCTGGCGCGATGTGCTGCGCGACGGGGCGCGGTTCGAGCCCGGCGAGACCGTACGGATCGACTCACCGGGCGAGGACGAGGAGGTGGAACGGCAACTCCGGGGGCCCGGCGACCCGGCGCGGGTGGAGGGCATGGGCCGCTGGTACGCGCGGTTCACCGGCGCCGTACGGGAGGTCGCAACCGCCGCGTGGGAGGCCGGCGCCACCCTGCTGGACGATCCGGCCGAGCTCGCCGAGATGTTCGACAAGCGGCTGTGCCATGGCGTGCTGAGCGCGGCCGGGGTCGCGGTCCCGCCGTCGCCGACCTCGGGACCCGACGCCCCGCGGATCGGCGGCTGGGACGACGCACGGGCGGCGCTGATCTCCGACGAGGGGATGCGGCGCGCCTTCGTGAAGCTCGCGCACGGCTCGTCGGCGTCCGGCGTGCTGGCCGTCACGGCGGCCGGTCCCGGCCGGTTCCGTGCCGTCACCTCCGTCGAACTCACTCCGGAGGGCGAGCTGTTCAACTCCCTGCGGGTGCGCGGATATGCACGGGAGACGGACATCGCGGCGATCGTGGACACCCTCGCGCCGGACGGGCTGCACATCGAGCGCTGGCTGCCCAAGGCGGCGCAGTCCGGCCGCTCAGCCGACCTGAGGGTCGTGGTGGTCGGCGGCCGGGCCACGCATGCCGTCGTCCGCGCGAGCCGCTCCCCGATGACCAACCTCCACCTCGGCGGCATACGTGGCGATCTGGCCGCGGCCCGGGCCGCCACCGCGGCGGCGGGGGTGGACTGGGCCAGTGATGTGCTCGGTCTCGCCGAGCGGGCCGCCGCCTGCTTTCCCGGGACGCTGTGCGTCGGTGTCGATCTGCTGCCCGCCACCGGGTGGCGGCGGTTCGTGGTCGGTGAGGTCAACGCCTTCGGTGATCTGCTGCCTCGGCTGACCGGTCTCGACGGCAGCGGCACGGAGGGGATGGACACCTACGCCGCCCAGGTCGCGGCCGTGGCACACGGCACCACCCTTCAGGGGGTTCTCCGCCGTGCCGCTTTCCGCACCTGACCGCCATGCGCACCCACCCAGCCCACGGACGACCTGACAACGGCATGCTCTACATACCGTTGAGGGCCGTGATCAGGGCACCAACGGACAGCAGCGTGCCGACGACATAACCTGCGCCACCGGCCACCATCGTCTGCGTACCCGTCAACCGTCGGCGCGCCACCAAACAGACCACGAGCCCGGCGGCGAAGCCGGGCAACGCATGGAAGAGCGTCAACAGCCAGCCGGCGCCGACGGCAACGCACCCGACCGCCAGCAACGCACCCACCGGGCTGAGGTCGCGGCGGACGAGCGGGTACGTCAGAGTGCTGGCGACTATTGCTATGACGACGGTAAGAACGGCAAGAACGCTGAAAGCACTCACGTCAGGCCTCCGACTCAACGCTGACATTTACCTGACCGCCAACCAACATGACGGCGCGCTTGCCATGCCTGTTGCCGGCTGAGTCCGCCCCGGATTGCCCACAAGCACCGTGCACGTGAGCACCATGCTTGCTACCGCACATTCACCAGCTGTGATGACTTTGCATTGCGGCGACGTCCTGGTCCCATGGCTGATCGGGCTTGGTTCAGGCGCGGGGGT
>NZ_JBSFEV010000100.1:0-3801 GCF_053594615.1 Streptomyces sp. NPDC001858 | reverse complement strand
CTGTTGTCGTCGGGGGCGGTGCCGATCGGCCGTCCGATGTGGAACACCCGCGTGTACGTGCTCGACGGCGGGCTGTCGCCGTCACCGGTCGGTGTTGCGGGTGAACTGTATGTGGCGGGTGCGCAGTTGGCCCGGGGGTATTTGGGTCGTGCGGGTCTGACGGCGGAGCGGTTCGTCGCGGACCCGTTCGGTTCGGAGGGCTCGCGGATGTACCGCACCGGTGACCGTGCGAAGTGGAACGCTGACGGGGTCCTGGAGTTCCTGGGCCGCGCCGACGCCCAGGTGAAGGTGCGGGGTTTCCGTATCGAGCCCGGTGAGGTCGAGGCGGTGCTGGTCGGCCACGAGGATGTGGCCCGGGCCGTGGTGATCGTGCGTGAGGACCAGCCGGGCGACAAACGCCTGGTCGCCTACGTCGTCCCCACGGCGGACGCCACCCCCGATCCGGCAGTTCTGCGCGGCCACCTGGCCGGGCAACTCCCCGACTACATGATCCCCTCCGCCTTCGTCACCCTGGACGGAGACGGGACTGGGGACGGGCTGCCGCTGACCCCGAACGGAAAGCTGGACCGGCGGGCCCTGCCAGCACCCGACTTCACCCCGCACACCGTCGGCAGGGCTCCCCGCACACCCCGCGAGGAAGTCCTGTGCGGCCTGTTCGCCGAGGTCCTGGGCGTCGTCTCCGACTCCGTCTCGATCGACGACAGCTTCTTCGACCTCGGCGGTCACTCCCTCCTCGCGACACGCCTGGTGAGCCGCATCCGCTCCTCGCTGGGCGTCGAGGCGAGCATCCGGGCCCTGTTCGAAGCCCCGACCGTCGCCGGACTGATCGACCGACTCGACGAGGGTGGTCGGGTTCGGGAGCGGTTGGGGGTGCGTGAGCGCCCGGAGCGGCTGCCGTTGTCGTTCGCACAGCGCCGGCTCTGGGTTCTGGGCCAGTTGGAGGGCCCGTCCGCGACCTACAACATTCCCTTGGCGTTGCGGTTGTCCGGAGTGCTGGACGTGGGGGCGTTGCGGGCGGCGCTGGGTGATGTGGCGGGGCGGCACGAGAGTCTGCGCACCGTCGTCCTGCAGGACGATGGGGGACAGCCGAGGCAGGTGGTGCTGGACGGACCTGCGGGTGTACCTGATGTCTTGGTGGAGTCGGTCACTGCCGAGCGGGTTGCTGGGGTGGTGGCTGCTGTCGCCGGCACGGGGTTTGATCTGGAGCGTGAGCTGCCGTGGCGGGTGCGCGTTCTCCAGCAGGCCGAGAACGAGTGCGTACTGGTCGTGGTGGTCCATCACATTGCCGCGGACGGTTGGTCGATGGCTCCGTTGGCTCGGGATCTGTCGATCGCGTATGCGGCGCGGTGTGAGGGCAGGGCGCCGGTCTGGTCGCCGTTGCCGGTGCAGTATGCGGATTACACGTTGTGGCAGCGTGAGGTGTTGGGCGGTGAGGACGATCCGGACAGTGTGATCGCCGGTCAGGTCGCGTACTGGACGGAGGCACTTCAGGACCTGCCGGAGCAGTTGGAGTTGCCGGTGGACTTCCCGCGTCCGGCGGTGGCGTCGCATGTGGGTGGTTCGGTGGCGCTGCATGTACCGGCTGAGGTGCATGCGCGGTTGGTCGAGGTTTCGCGTGGGTGCGGGGCGAGTGTGTTCATGGCGGTGCAGGCCGCGCTGGCCGTGTTGCTGTCGAAGATGGGTGCCGGTGACGACATCCCGCTCGGCACTCCGGTGGCCGGCCGCACTGACGACGCCCTCGATGAGCTGGTCGGGTTCTTCGTCAACACACTCGTACTGCGCACGGATGTGTCGGGTGACCCGAGTTTCCGGCAGATCCTGGAGCGGGTGCGGGAGGCGGACCTGGCGGCGTTCGCGCATCAGGACGTCCCTTTCGAGCAGCTGGTGGAGATCCTCAATCCGGCTCGGTCGATGGCCCGGCATCCGCTGTTCCAGGTGATGCTGTCGTTCCAGAACAATGTCCGCCCGGACCTCGACCTGCCCGGTATCCACGCGGAAGCTGAACCCGTGAGTGGCGTGGTGGCGAAGTTCGACCTGTCCTTCAGCCTGGGCGAAACCCACACCGCCGACGGGACCCCTGCTGGGCTGACAGGCCAGTTGGACTACCGGACCGACCTTTTCGACGGCCACACGGCACAGGAGTTGGCGGAGCGGCTGGCACGGCTGCTGGAAGCGGCCGTAGCCGACCCCGACCAGCCGATCCGCGAGATCGATGTACTGAGCGCTGCTGAGCGTCGCCGGATCCTCCTGGAGTGGAACGACACCACCCGAGAGGTGCCGGACGCGACCCTCCCCGAGCTGGTTGCCGCCCAGGTGGCCCGCAGCCCCGAAGCCATCGCCGTCAGCAGTGATGGTGTTGAGCTCAGCTATGCCGAGCTCAACCTGCGGGCGAATCGACTTGCCAGGCGCTTGATGGGACTGGGGGTGGACCGCGAGCGCGTGGTGGGTCTGTGTCTCCCCCGGGGCTTGGACATGGTCGTGGCGTTGCTGGCGGTCTGGAAGGCAGGCGGCGCGTACGTTCCGCTGGATCCGGAGTACCCCGTTGATCGCCTGGCTTACATGGTGACTGACAGCGGAGCCGTGGCGGTGCTGGGGACCCCCGAGACGTTGAAAGCAGTGCCGCTGGACTCGGTACACGTACTGCTGCTCGATGAATTCGAGGAGGAGAGTCCGGCTCTGTCCGATGAGCCGGACGTGATGGTCGAACCGGACCAGCTTGCCTATGTGATCTACACGTCGGGTTCAACGGGGCGTCCGAAGGGTGTGGCTGTTCCGCACCGAGGCGTGGCGAACCTGGCTGAGGTGATGCGGCCGGTCCTGGGAGTCCACCAAGGCACTGCAGCCTTGCAGTTCGCGTCGTTCAGCTTTGATGCGTCGGTGTTGGACGTGGCGGTTACGTTGGCTGCCGGCGGGACGTTGGCCATTGCGTCGACGGAGGAACGCTCCGAGCCGGACAGGCTGGCCGAGATGGTCAGGAGCACCGGGGTGAGCGTGGCGAGTGTCGTTCCCTCTCTGATCGGGGTGTTGGATCCGGCTGCTCTGCCGGGTGTGAAGAATTGGGTTCTGGGCGCTGAGCTGCTGACCGCTGACCAGGCAAGCCGCTGGACGCCGGGCGCGCGCATGTGGAATACGTATGGCCCGACCGAGGCCACGGTTATCACTACGGCTATCGAGATAGACAGGGCTATTAGGTCCGAGGACCAACCGCCGCCGATTGGACGTCCACTCGGCAACATGCGCGTGTACGTTTTGGATGCCGGGTTGCGTCCGGTGCCGGTGGGTGTTGCGGGTGAGTTGTATATAGCGGGTGCGCAATTGGCTCGGGGATATGTGGGGCGTGCGGGGCTGACGGCGGAGCGGTTTGTCGCGGATCCGTTCGGTCCGTCGGGGTCGCGGATGTATCGGACCGGCGACCTTGCCAAATGGAACGCCGATGGTGTTCTGGAGTTCGTGGGGCGTGCGGATGCTCAGGTGAAGGTGCGGGGTTTCCGTATCGAGTTGGGTGAGGTCGAGGCGGTGCTGGCCGGGCATGAGGACGTGGCCCAGGTCGTGGTGATCGTGCGTGAGGATCAGCCGGGTGACAAACGCCTCGTGGCCTACGTGGTCCCCACGGCGGACGGCACCGGGGTTCTTGATACGGCTGTTCTGCGCGGTTTTGTGGGTGAGCGTTTGCCGGATTATATGGTGCCGTCGGCTTTTGTGGTGTTGGAGGGGTTGCCGTTGACGCCGAATGGGAAGTTGGACCGGGGTGTTCTGCCGGTTCCTGAGTTTGGTGTGGGTGGGTTGGGTCGGGGGCCGCGG
>NZ_JBSFEV010000099.1:0-4098 GCF_053594615.1 Streptomyces sp. NPDC001858 | reverse complement strand
ACTCTGTTGATCCGTTTGAGGTGGGGGGGTTGTTGTGTACTGCGTTGGGGGGTTTGGTGGGGGTGTTGGGTGATGGTTTGGGTGGGGGTGTGGATGGTGGGTTGCAGGGGGTGGGTGTTCTTGGTTCGGGGGCGTTGGAGCGGGTGTTGTGTGAGTGGAATGAGACGGGTGTGGGGTTGGTGGGTGGGGTGTTTTTGGGGGTGTTTGAGGGGTGGGTGGTGCGGACTCCGGATGCGGTGGCGGTGGTTGCGGAGGGGGTGGAGGTGTCGTATCGGGAGTTGGATGTGCGGGCGAATCGGTTGGCGCGGTGTTTGATCGGGCGGGGTGTGGGGCCGGAGCGGGTGGTGGCGTTGGTGTTGTCTCGTTCGGTGGATGCGGTGGTGGCGATGTTGGCGGTGTGGAAGGCGGGTGGGGTGTATGTGCCTGTTGATCCTGGGTTGCCGCGGGGGCGGGTGGAGTTTGTTGTGCGTGATGTGGGTGCTGTGTTGGTGGTGACGACGCGGGCTGGTGGTGAGGCGTGTGGTGTGTTGGGGGGTGGTGTGGAGTGTGTGGTGGTGGATGATCCGGGGACGGTGGCTGTGGTGGGTGGGTTGTCGGGGGCTGGTGTGGGTGATGGTGAGCGGGGTGGTGTGTTGCGTGGGGATGGTGCGGCGTATGTGGTGTATACGTCGGGGACTTCGGGGGTGCCGAAGGGGGTGGTGGTCACTCATGGTGGGGTGGCGAATCTGGTGGGGTGGTCGGTGGGTGTGTGGGGGTTGGGTGGTGGTGATCGGGTGTTGCAGCGGACGTCGTTGGGTTTTGATGCGGCGGCGTGGGAGGTGTTCGGTGCGTTGGGCAGTGGTGCGGGGTTGGTGTTGGCGCCGGGGGATGCGGAGAGGGATGCGGGTGTGCTGGTGCGGTGTGTGGCTGAGGAGCGGGTGACGGTGTTGCAGGTGGTGCCTGCGTTGTTGGAGGTGTTGGTGGAGGAGGCGGGGTGGGGTGATTGTGATGCGCTGCGGTTGTTGTTGTGTGGTGGTGAGGTGTTGTCCGCGGAGTTGTGTCAGGGGTTGTGGGAGCGGTTGCGGGGGCGGGACGGCACGGGTGGCGGGGTGGATCGGGGGGGTGCGGTGTCGGTGTGGAATGTTTATGGTCCGACGGAGTGTGCGGTGGATGCGGTTGCCTGTCGGGTGGATCCGGGGCAGCGGGGCGGTGTGGTGCCGATCGGCGGGCCGATCGCGAATACGCGGGTGTTCGTGCTGGACGGGGGTCTGGGGCCGGTGCCGGTGGGGGCGGTGGGTGAGTTGTATGTGGCGGGTGCTGGGGTGGCGCGTGGGTATGCGGGCCGTGGGGGGCTGACGGGGGAGCGGTTCGTGGCGTGTCCGTTCGGGGTGGGTGAGCGGATGTATCGGACGGGGGATTTGGTGCGGTGGTTGGCTGATGGGCAGTTGGTGTTCGTGGGGCGGGTGGATGAGCAGGTGAAGGTGCGGGGGTTCCGGATCGAGCCCGGCGAGATCGAGGCGGTTGTCCGCAGTCACCCGCAGGTCGGCCAGGCCGTCGTCGTCGTCCGCGAAGACATGCCCGGGGACCGGCGTCTGGTCGGTTATGTGGTGCCGACCGATGCGGCTGCGAGTGCTGGCGGCCTGGCGGAGCGGGTGCGGGAGCTGGCCGGACATGGGCTGCCGGAGTACATGGTCCCGGCCGCGGTGGTCGTCCTGGACGAGCTGCCGTTGACGGTGAACGGCAAGCTGGACCGTCGGGCGTTGCCGGCACCGGACTATGCCGCGGGTGCGGACGCGGGCGCGCGTCGCGGGCCGGCCAATGAGACCGAGGCCACCCTGTGCGAGGCGTTCGCGCAGGTCCTGGGACTCGACATGGTCGGGGTGGATGACGACTTCTTCCGGCTGGGCGGGCACTCACTGCTCGCGATGCGATTGGTGTCGCGGGTGCGGACGGAGCTGGGTCTGGAGTTGTCGCTGCGAGTGCTGTTCAAGGCGCCAACCCCGGCGGAGCTCGCGAAGAACCTGGGGCGACAGAAGTCGAAGCGACCCGCGTTGCGGCCAATGCGTAGGGGGAATCAGTGATACCGCTGTCATTTGCGCAACGTCGTTTGTGGTTCTTGGGGCAGCTGGAAGGTGCGAGCCCGGTGTACAACCTTCCGACGATGGTGCGACTGAGTGGTGAGGTGGACACTCCCGCGTTGGAAGCGGCGTTGCGGGATGTCATGGGGCGGCATGAGTCGCTGCGGACGGTGTTCCCCGCCGTGGACGGTGAGCCGTACCAGCGAATCTTGGACATGTCTGACGTGGACTGGCGGTTGCAGGTGCGCCAGGTGAGCCCGGCGGAACTGGCGCACGCGGTGTCGGAGGCGACCCAGTACGCGTTCGACCTCGCGGTCGAGGTGCCGATCCGGGCGTCCCTGTTTCGGACCGGCGTGGCCGAGCCCGGAGCCGGTGAGCCGGGCGAAGCGGATACGTGTGTCCTGGTGCTGGTGACCCACCACATCGCCAGCGATGGTTGGTCGACCGCCCGGTTGCGACGGGATGTGTCGGTCGCGTACGAGGCGCGACTGCGGGGTGAGGCGCCGGGGTGGGAAGCGTTGCCGGTGCAGTACGCCGACTATGCGCTGTGGCAGCGGGAGTTGTTGGGGGAGGAGTCGGACCCCGACAGTCTGCTGTCGACTCAGCTGGCTTACTGGCGTCAGACACTGACGGGAGCACCGGATGAACTGACACTGCCCGTCGATCGGCGGCGACCCATGGTGGCGAGCCATCGTGGGCATACTGTGCCGTTACGCGTGCCGGCCGAGGTGCATCAGCGGATTGTGGAGCTGGCCCAGGCCGAGGGCGCGACCACGTTCATGGTGCTGCAGTCGGCACTGGCGGTGTTGCTGTCGAGGCTGGGTGCAGGCACGGACATTCCGATCGGCTTCCCGGTGGCGGGGCGCACCGATCCCGCGATGGACGATCTGATCGGGTTCTTCGTCAACACCTTGGTGATCCGCACCGATCTTTCGGGAGACCCGACGTTCACCGAGGTGTTGGGGCGGGTCCAGCAGGCGTGCCTGGACGCGTTGGAGCACCAGGACGTGCCGTTCGAGCGGCTCGTGGAGGAGCTGTCACCGGCCCGGTCGCTGGCGAGGCATCCGCTGTTCCAGGTGATGTTGAGCGTGCAGAGCGTCGAGGGCGACACGCTGAGCCTTCCCCAGGTGTCCACCGGAAGCGGGTCTTTGTCGGCCTGGGCGAGCAACGCTGCGAAGTTCGATCTCGACGTCACCGCGACGGAGAGGTTCGATGCCCAGGGGCGCCCGGCGGGCCTGCGTGGCGCGGTGACCGTGGCGGCGGATCTGTTCGACGCGTCGACGGCGGAGCGTATCGCCGGTTGGTTCGCGCGGGTGCTGGAGACGGTGACCGCGGCCGCGCAGGTGCGGCTGCACGCGATCGAGCTGCTTGATGCTGGGCAGCGGGATGAGGTGTTGGTGGGGTGGAATGACACGGGTGTGGGTGGTGTGGGTGGTGTGGGTGTGACGGTGGTGGAGTTGTTTGCTCGGCAGGTGGCGTTGGTGCCGGATGCGGTGGCGGTGGTGGGTGGTGGGGTGGAGTTGACGTTTGCGGAGTTGGATGTGTGTGCGGATGGGTTGGCTCGGTGTCTGGTGGGTCGGGGTGTGGGTGTGGAGTCGGTGGTGGGGTTGTGTCTGCCGCGTGGGGTGGAGATGGTGGTTGCGGTGTTGGCGGTGTGGAAGGCGGGTGCGGCGTATCTGCCGGTGGATCCGCGGCTGCCGGCGGAGCGGGTGGGGTTCATGTTGGCCGATGCGGGGGTCGGTCTGGTGTTGGCGCGTGGGGAGGGGTTGGGGGATGAGGCTGGTGGTCTGGTTGATGTGTTGGGGGGTGTGTCGGTGGTGTGGCTGGATGGTGGGTGGCCGGTGGGTGAGGAGTCGGTGGTTGAGTTGCCGGTGGTGGTGGGTGGGGCGGGGTTGGCGTATGTGATGTATACGTCGGGGTCGTCGGGGGTGCCGAAGGGTGTGGGGGTGACGCATGGGGGGTTGGCGAATTTGGTGTCGGTGTTCGGGCCGTTGATGGGGGTGGGTCCGGGGGGGGGGGTGTTGCAGTTTGCGTCGTTCGG
>NZ_JBSFEV010000098.1:0-4532 GCF_053594615.1 Streptomyces sp. NPDC001858 | reverse complement strand
GTACTCGGCGACCTCGGTGTCCTCGGCGGCCAGCTGGTCCACGCCCACCTGCCAGGCGCGCGCGTCCTCGGGCAGCTCGCCCAGCGGGATGCCCGCCGTCGTGTCCACGTCACGATGCTCCTGGTCAGCCCGTGATCACCTGGTTGCTCGCCAGGCTCTTCGTGCGTGTGGTGACCGTGCCGCTCAAGGATTTCGCCGTGCTGGAGACGCCCGCTTCGTCCGCGCCGGCCTTCTTCGCCTGCGCGGCGAGGGTGTCCAGCGCGTCGATCGCGTACCCGGAGCCGTAGAACTGCTGGTACAGCTTCTTGTACGCGGCGTAGTACGAGGAGTCGAAGGCGTCCGCCGCGAGGAAGCGCTCCTTGAGGACGTTGCCGCCCCTGCCGCCGCCACCTCCGCCGCCCGGTCCGCCCTGCCCGGCGGCTTGTCCACCGGCGTCCTCGCCTTGCGGTGCGCCTTGCTGGGTTCCTTCCTGTGCCCCTTCCTCGGTTCCCTGGGCCGCACCGGGCCCCATCCCGCCGCCTCCGCCTCCGCCTGGGCCGCCGCCCATGCTCGTGCTGTCGTCGGGCCCGGTGGTGACCGTGCCGCTGAACGTCAGGTTGAAGTCCCAGCCCAGGACGGAGAACTTCTCGGTGCCGAGGTCGTACCAGAGCACGTAGTTGCTGCCCGGTCCGGCCATGTCGTCGAAGTTGAGGATCAGGTTCTGCGTCGCCACGTACTCCGCGAAGGAGTCCACGTCGACGTACCTGTCGAGGTCCTCGGCGAACTCCTCGTCCGACGCCTGGTCGATCCACTTCAGGAGCTTCATCACCGGTGAGAGGTCCTGGCTGCCCTTCATGTTGAGCTGCTTGAAGGACGTCTCGTACTCGGTGGGATCGTCGCCCACGTAGGCGAAGCTGCCGCCCGCGCGGGCCTTGTACGCCACGCCCTGGGTCGCGATCTCCGAGTCGACGAAGTCCTTGCTCGGGTTCTCGACCATGAGCCGGGTCACCGCCGGGCGGTCGTTGACCCTCATGGCGGTGAAGGTGAACTCCTCAGCCGTCTGGCCGGACTTCTCCATGAGGGACAGCGACAGCGCCTCGTTCAGCGGCAGGGCCTCGTCCACGCCGGGGCGCAGCGAGAGTTCGCGGTGGCCCTGGTAGGCGCGGCCCTCGACATACTCGTCGATGCTGATGAGCCAGGGCAGTTCCTCGGGCTTGGAGGCGGAGAGGTTGAACTGCGTCATACCGCCGCCGCCTCCTGCTCCGCCACCACCGCCTCCCATCATCCCGCCGCCCTGCCGGCCTTGTTGCTGGCCTTGCTGCTGGCCCTCCTGGCCCTGGGGGCCGGCCTGAGGGCCGCCGCCGCCCTGGCCGCCGCTGCGGAGGCTCTGGAGCGTGGAGTTGCCCTTGAGGCGGATGCCGACGTCGTTCAGGTACACGCCGTCGACGGTGAGGTCGGCCTCGATGTACTCCTTCTCGCCCTCGTCCTGGTACTTCTCCATCATGTCGTCGAAGTCGGTCTGGCTGTAGTCGAGTTGGATCGAGTGCGCCTGAGACGCGTCGAACAGGTCGACCGCTCCCGCGATGTTCTCGGTGATCTCGTCCGCGTCCGCCGTGGAGGCACTGGTCACGAACGGTGTGACGCGCACGTCCCCGAAGAAGATCAGCAGGACGGCCATCCCCGCGGCCAGCAGACCGGCCGGCTTCCAGTGGTGGCGCAGCCGCAGCGGAACGCGGTGCACCAGCCGCTTGCGGGGGGCCGCCATCAGAGGTCCGTCTGGTCGTAACCGGTCAGCACGGTCACGCGCTGCCCCATGGTGCGTTCCTGAAGGGCGGCGACCAGCTCACCGGGCTCATGCCCCTTCTTGATCCGGACGGTGTAGAAGACCTCCGTCAGGGTTCCGCCGCGGATGGACTCGGTCGAGACCAGCTCGAACTCGTCGGTGTGGCGCAGGAGTACGTCCTGGATCGCGTGGGTGTAGTCCTCGCCCGCGGGGACCTGGACCTTGACGACCTGACGCTGGACGTTGAGGGCGAACCAGTCGAACTTGCTCATCGCCAGGATGACCAGGGTGATCACGACACCGCCGACCGCGGCCAGAGTGTAGAAGCGGGCGCCGCAGGCCATGCCGATGGCCATCGCCAGGAAGATGAAGCCGACGTCCCGTGTCTCCTTGACCGCGTTGCGGAAGCGGACCACGGACAGCGCGCCGACCAGGGAGAAGGCGCGGGCCAGGTTGGAGCCGACGACCAGCATGATCAGCGCGACGATCATGCCGACGATGACCAGCGTCTGGACGTACGACTGGCTGTAGGAGACGTTCTTGTGCGTGGCCCGATAGACGTAACCGATCATCGTGGAGAGCACGAAGGACAGGGTCATGGCGAGCACGATGTCGGTGACGCTGAACGTGCCGCTCAGGTCCTGAAGGTCGAGATTCACGAGTGGAGTGCCTCCGTGGTGCGATGTGCCGTGGGGGACGTGGGGGAAGTCGGGGACGCGGGGGTGGGAATGCCGACGTGCGCCGGGAGCGGGTCCTCGTCCCGGACGTGGAAGACGGACCTGGGGGCCAGGCCGAACGCCTCGATGCTCTGGACGTACTTGGAGACCCGGATCAGGCTCAGGTTGCGCTTGGCCGCCAGGTCGGTGATCCAGTAGGGGGTGCGCTCGTTCACCTTCACCTCCATCACCGTCATGCGCGGCGGGATGATGAAGCGGTTCTCGGGGTTCGCCGTGCCGAAGTGGAAGTCCCGGTCCCGGCCGCGGATGCGGCGGTCGAAGGTGACGCGCAGCCCCAGGTCCTGGTCGCGGCCCACCAGCGCCTCGCGCTGGTAGCCGGTGATGGCGGTGGGCTGGAGGTTGAGCCTGACCACCAGTTCCAGGACCTCTTCGACGAACGCCCGCTCCTTCGCGGAGTGCTCGATCAGCCGCCGCTCGTCGCAGAGTTGGCGGGCGGTGGCGTACGGCAGGGTGATGCGCCGCTTCTGGGTGACCCGGTTGACCCGCTGCTTGATCTCCACGCAGACCGGGGAGTCGTCGGTGACGCCGTCCAGGTCTCCGTAGTGGCGGATGCGCAGTTTGCGGCGGAACTTCAGGCCCTCGATCTTCTCCCAGTAGAAGCGGAGTTGAGGTGTGTCGTAGTACAGGCTCCACACGCCGTAGCCGCCGACCGGGCTGTGCAGATCACGGTCCATCCGCTCGCCCAGCTCGTCGCGGATCTGCGCCGCCTCCTCCACCGGCACCAGGTACTTCAGCTCGTACCGGTTGAAGGCATGGAGTCTGCTGGCCACCCGCAGCACTTCTTCGTCCGCGACCGTCGGCGGTGATCCTCCCGCCGTCGTGGGCGCCTTGTCGCCTCCGGTGCCGCCGTCGCCCGGACGGCGGCGCTTCAGCCAGCCAGCCATGACTCCCCTTCAGATAGTTGGCGATCAACCCCCTCCCTGTAAGGAACCGGTAAGAAATGAGAGACCGATGAAGGCCGTCTCTGAACGCAATGAGTACTCAACATGAACACACGGTTAATGAAGATGATCCCGATGTGGGCAGCCGAAGCTGCCCCGCCCCGGCGTCGTCGGATCTGGCCGTGAGCGGGGTGGGGCAAAGTCGGCAGCGCCCCGCAGGGGCGCGGGGAACTGCGCGACCAGCCACGACGGCGCCGCACCGAAACGACGGCGCATCGCGGCGGCACTTCCAGCGGAGCGCTTACTCCTCGTTGACCCACGACATGAGCTTGCGGAGCTGCTTGCCCGTGGTCTCCAGCAGGGACTCGGCGTCCTGCTGCTTGTACTCGTTGTACTTCTTCAGGCCGCCGTGGTACTCGTCCATCCACTGCTGGGCGAAGCTGCCGTCCTGGATCTCGGCCAGGATCTGCTTCATCTCGGCCTTGGTGGCGTCGGTGATGATGCGCGGGCCGGTGATGTAGTCGCCCCACTCGGCGGTCTCGGAGACGCTCCAGCGCATCTTCTCCAGGCCGCCCTCGTACATGAGGTCCACGATCAGCTTCAGCTCGTGCAGGCACTCGAAGTACGCGATCTCCGGCTGGTAGCCGGCCTCGGTCAGCGTCTCGAAGCCGGCCTTCACCAGCGCCGTCGTGCCACCGCACAGCACGGCCTGCTCACCGAACAGGTCGGTCTCGGTCTCCTCGGTGAACGTCGTCTTGATGACGCCCGCGCGCGTGCCGCCGATGCCCTTGGCGTAGGAAAGGGTCAGCGGGAAGGCCTTGCCCGTGGCGTCCTGCTCGACGGCCGCGATGCAGGGAACGCCGCGGCCCTCCTCGTACTGACGGCGCACCAGGTGCCCCGGGCCCTTGGGGGCGACCATGCAGACGTCGACGCCGGCCGGGGGGTTGATGAAGTCGAAGCGGATGTTCAGGCCATGGCCGAAGAACAGCGCGTCACCGTCCTTCAGGTTGTCCTTGATGGACTCCTCGTAGACCTGGGCCTGGATCGGGTCCGGCACCAGGATCATGATGACGTCGGCCTCGGCGGCGGCCTCGGCGGGCGTCACCACGCGCAGGCCCTGCTCCTCGGCCTTCGCCTTGGACTTGGAGCCCT
>NZ_JBSFEV010000097.1:0-2814 GCF_053594615.1 Streptomyces sp. NPDC001858 | reverse complement strand
GAGACGAGTCAGAAACCGTTGATGTAGGCGAAGGACATGCGAAAGGTCCGGCGTAGAGGGTAAGACCCCCGTAGTCGAAACATCAGCGGCTCGTTTGAGAGACACCCAAGTAGCACGGGGCCCGAGAAATCCCGTGTGAATCTGGCGGGACCACCCGCTAAGCCTAAATATTCCCTGGTGACCGATAGCGGATAGTACCGTGAGGGAATGGTGAAAAGTACCGCGGGAGCGGAGTGAAATAGTACCTGAAACCGTGTGCCTACAAGCCGTGGGAGCGTCGCGCATCAAGCTTGCTTGGTGCGTCGTGACTGCGTGCCTTTTGAAGAATGAGCCTGCGAGTTTGCGGTGTGTTGCGAGGTTAACCCGGGTGGGGTAGCCGTAGCGAAAGCGAGTCCGAACAGGGCGTTTCAGTAGCACGCTCAAGACCCGAAGCGGAGTGATCTAGCCATGGGCAGGTTGAAGCGGCTGTAAGAGGTCGTGGAGGACCGAACCCACCAGGGTTGAAAACCTGGGGGATGACCTGTGGTTAGGGGTGAAAGGCCAATCAAACTCCGTGATAGCTGGTTCTCCCCGAAATGCATTTAGGTGCAGCGTCGTGTGTTTCTTGCCGGAGGTAGAGCACTGGATAGGCGATGGGCCCTACCGGGTTACTGACCTTAGCCAAACTCCGAATGCCGGTAAGTGAGAGCGCGGCAGTGAGACTGTGGGGGATAAGCTCCATGGTCGAGAGGGAAACAGCCCAGAGCATCGACTAAGGCCCCTAAGCGTACGCTAAGTGGGAAAGGATGTGGAGTCGCACAGACAACCAGGAGGTTGGCTTAGAAGCAGCCACCCTTGAAAGAGTGCGTAATAGCTCACTGGTCTAGTGATTCCGCGCCGACAATGTAGCGGGGCTCAAGCGTACCGCCGAAGTCGTGTCATTGCAGCATATACGCCCAACGGCGGCTGTGATGGGTAGGGGAGCGTCGTGTGCCGGGTGAAGCCGCGCCGGAAGGCAGTGGTGGACGGTTCACGAGTGAGAATGCAGGCATGAGTAGCGATTCACACGTGAGAAACGTGTGCGCCGATTGACTAAGGGTTCCTGGGTCAAGCTGATCTGCCCAGGGTAAGTCGGGACCTAAGGCGAGGCCGACAGGCGTAGTCGATGGATAACCGGTTGATATTCCGGTACCCGCTGTGAAGCGTCAAACATTGAATCAGGCGATGCTAAGTCCGTGAAGCCGTTCCGGACCCTTCGGGGAATGGAAAGTGGTGGAGCCGACGGACCAGACTTGTAGTAGGTGAGTGATGGGGTGACGCAGGAAGGTAGTCCAGCCCGGGCGGTGGTTGTCCCGGGGTAAGGGTGTAGGCCGAGTGGTAGGCAAATCCGCCACTCGTTAAGGCTGAGACCTGATGCCGAGCCGATTGTGGCGAAGTGGATGATCCTATGCTGTCGAGAAAAGCCTCTAGCGAGTTTCATGGCGGCCCGTACCCTAAACCGACTCAGGTGGTCAGGTAGAGAATACCGAGGCGTTCGGGTGAACTATGGTTAAGGAACTCGGCAAAATGCCCCCGTAACTTCGGGAGAAGGGGGGCCACGTCCGGTGATCCGATTTACTCGGTGAGCTGGGGGTGGCCGCAGAGACCAGCGAGAAGCGACTGTTTACTAAAAACACAGGTCCGTGCGAAGCCGTAAGGCGATGTATACGGACTGACGCCTGCCCGGTGCTGGAACGTTAAGGGGACCGGTTAGTCAAGATTCGTCTTGGCGAAGCTGAGAACTTAAGCGCCAGTAAACGGCGGTGGTAACTATAACCATCCTAAGGTAGCGAAATTCCTTGTCGGGTAAGTTCCGACCTGCACGAATGGCGTAACGACTTCTCGACTGTCTCAACCATAGGCCCGGTGAAATTGCACTACGAGTAAAGATGCTCGTTTCGCGCAGCAGGACGGAAAGACCCCGGGACCTTTACTACAGTTTGATATTGGTGTTCGGTTCGGCTTGTGTAGGATAGCTGGGAGACTTTGAAGCTGCCACGCCAGTGGTGGTGGAGTCGTCGTTGAAATACCAGTCTGGTCGTGCTGGATGTCTAACCTGGGTCCGTGATCCGGATCAGGGACAGTGTCTGATGGGTAGTTTAACTGGGGCGGTTGCCTCCTAAAGAGTAACGGAGGCGCCCAAAGGTTCCCTCAGCCTGGTTGGCAATCAGGTGTTGAGTGTAAGTGCACAAGGGAGCTTGACTGTGAGACCGACGGGTCGAGCAGGGACGAAAGTCGGGACTAGTGATCCGGCGGTGGCTTGTGGAAGCGCCGTCGCTCAACGGATAAAAGGTACCCCGGGGATAACAGGCTGATCTTCCCCAAGAGTCCATATCGACGGGATGGTTTGGCACCTCGATGTCGGCTCGTCGCATCCTGGGGCTGGAGTCGGTCCCAAGGGTTGGGCTGTTCGCCCATTAAAGCGGTACGCGAGCTGGGTTTAGAACGTCGTGAGACAGTTCGGTCCCTATCCGCTGCGCGCGCAGGAACATTGAGAAGGGCTGTCCCTAGTACGAGAGGACCGGGACGGACGAACCTCTGGTGTGCCAGTTGTTCTGCCAAGGGCATGGCTGGTTGGCTACGTTCGGGAGGGATAACCGCTGAAAGCATCTAAGCGGGAAGCCTGCTTCGAGATGAGTGTTCCCACCTCCTTGAGAGGGTAAGGCTCCCAGTAGACGACTGGGTTGATAGGCCGGATGTGGAAGCCCAGTAATGGGTGAAGCTGACTGGTACTAATAGGCCGAGGGCTTGTCCTCAGTTGCTCGCGTCCACTGTGTTGGTTCTGAAACCACGAAC
>NZ_JBSFEV010000096.1:0-4649 GCF_053594615.1 Streptomyces sp. NPDC001858 | reverse complement strand
CCGAACGACGCAAACTGCAACACCCCCACCCCCGGACCCACCCCCATCAACGGCCCGAACACCGACACCAAATTCGCCAACCCCCCATGCGTCACTCCCACACCCTTCGGCACCCCCGACGACCCCGACGTATACATCACATACGCCAACCCCGCCCCACCCACCACCACCGGCAACTCAACCCCCACACCCTCACCCACCGGCCGCCCACCATCCAGCCACACCACAGACACACCCCCCAACACATCAACCAGACCACCGGCCGCATCCCCCAACCCCTCCCGACGCGCCAACACCAGACCGACCCCCGCATCGGCCAGCATGAACCCCACCCGCTCCGCCGGCAGCCGCGGATCCACCGGCAGATACGCCGCACCCGCCTTCCACACCGCCAACATCGCCGTCACCATCTCCACGCCACGCGGCAGACACAACCCCACCACCGACTCCACACCCACACCCCGACCCACCAGACACCGAGCCAACCCATCCGCACACGCATCCAACTCCGCAAACGTCAACTCCACCCCACCACCCACCACCGCCACCGCATCCGGCACCAACGCCACCTGCCGAGCAAACAACTCCACCACCGTCACACCCACACCACCCACACCACCCACACCCGTGTCATTCCACCCCACCAACACCTCATCCCGCTGCCCAGCATCAAGCAGCTCGACGGAACGCAGTGGGATGTCGCGGTCGCCGTCCAGAGTGTCGCTGAGCGCGGTGACAAGATTCTCCAGCGTCGTGCACAGCAGCCGTGCCACCGCGTATGGGTCGACAGAGTCGACCACGTCGGCGGTGAGGCTCAGCTCGCCGGTCTCGATGTCATTGACCGACATAGTGATCGGATAGTTGGTCCGCTCCTTGGAATGGACGGCCTGGATCCCCTCGGACGCCTGGTCTTGAGCAGCATCCCGGTCCTGACCAGCCCGTTCCCGCGTGATGTAGCGGTAGTTGAACAGCGAGGTGAACAGGGGCGTGTTCTCCTCAATGCCGCTGGCCTGCTGCGCCACCGCCAACGGCGCATGCTCGTGCTCCAGCAACGCCGCCAGCTGAGACCGCATCTCCTCCACCGCCGCACGGACCCCGACCTGCTCGGTCCGCACCCGCACCGGCAACGTGTTCATCAGCGGACCCACGACCCGGTCGGCACCAGCACCCGCGTTCATCCGCCCGAACAACACCGTGCCAAACACCACATCGTCACGACCTGACAGCACTGCCACGACCCGCGCCCACGCCACATGCAACACCGTCGCCGCACTGACCCCCAACCGGCGAGACACCTCACGCAGCCGGTCAACCAGCTCCTGCGGTACGGGCAGCGCCGCGATTACCGACTCCGCTCCGTCGCCGCTGACATCCATCAGTCCATACGGCGCGGTGGGCTCGGTCACGTCCCCCAACAACTCCGCGAAGAACCGCTCATGCTCCTCCCGCGAAACGCTACGAGCCTGAGCAACGAAGTTCCGGAACGGCAACGCCGCCGCCAACTCATCCCCACGCCCGGTGATGATCGCTTGCAGCTCTCCGGTCAGAACATCCATGCCCTGGTGGTCCAGGACCATGTGGTGCATCCGCAGGAGCCCCAGCCAACGGCCGTCCTCGACCTCGGCCACGTGCAAGTCCATCAACGGCGGCCGGCCCAGATCCATCCCCGAGCCCACCCGCTCCACCAACGCCGCCACCGGATCGAGATCTGCATCGACACCCTCCAGCACATGCGTCACCACCGGCAGTGCCACGTGCCGCCACACCACCTGCACCGGCTCCGGCAGCCCCTCCCACACCACCGCCGTCCGGTAGATGTCATGCCGATCCACGATCCGCTGCAACGCCTGCGCGAACTCCTCCAGCCGCGCCCTGGCATCGAACCGCAGTACCCGCGTAGTCACGTACGGGTCTTTGCCTCCGTCGGCGGCCATCAGGTGGTGGAAGAGGAGCCCCTCCTGCAACGGCGCCAACGGATACACGTCCGCCACATTGGCCGCGCCACCCTCCACCCCGGCGACGATCCGCTCCACATCCGCATCCGACAACTCCACCAACGGCAACATGTCCGCCGTGATCCGCCCCGCACCCACCGGAATCACATTCTCCGGCACCACCACCGGCACCACCGCAACCGCACCAGCCAAACCAGCCGGCGTCGGAGCCTCGAACAACGCCCGCACCGACACCGACACACCCCTCCCACGCAAACGCTCAACCAACCGCACCGCAAGCAGCGAATGCCCACCCAACCGGAAGAAATCGTCATCCATCCCGACCGAGTCCAGCCCGAGCACCTCCGCGAACACAGCGCACAGAATCTCCTCCTGCACCGTGACCGGGCCCCGGCCCGCGCCCACACTCACACCCGCGGCATAGTCCGGCGCCGGCAACGCCCGACGATCCAGCTTCCCACTCACCGCTAGCGGCAGCCGCTCCAGCACCACCACCGCCGCCGGCACCATGTACTCCGGCAACCCCCGCCCCGCAAACTCCCGCAACACATCCGGCAGGTCGCCCTCGACGCCCTCGCCGTCAGCCGGCACCACATAGGCCACCAACCGCTTATCCCCCGGCGCGTCCTCCCGGACGACCACGGCAGCCTGGCCGACCTGCGGGTGGCTTTGCAGAACCGCCTCGACCTCACCAGGCTCGATCCGGAACCCCCGGACCTTCACCTGCTCATCCACCCGACCCACGAACACCAACTGCCCGTCCGGCAGCCACCTCACCAGATCCCCCGTCCGATACATCCGCTCACCCACCCCGAACGGACACGCCACGAACCGCTCCGCCGTCAAACCCCCACGGCCCAAATACCCACGCGCCAACTGCGCACCCGCCACATACAGCTCACCCACCACACCCACCGGCACCGGCCCCAGACCCCCGTCCAGCACAAACACCCGCGTATTCGCAATCGGACGGCCGATCGGCACCGACACACCCACCACATCACCCACCGACACCTCACACACACAACAACCCACCACCGTCTCCGTCGGCCCATACTCATTCACCACCACCGAACCCGGCACCCGCTCCCACCACGAACGCACCACCGCACCCGACAACACCTCACCCCCCACCACCCACCTCCGCGCACCACCCACCAACCGCCCACCCGACACCGACTCCGACAACAACGCCAAATGCGCCGGCACCACCTTCACCAACCCGAACCCACCCCCACACCCCAACAAACCCACCAACCCCTCAACACCACCACCCACACCATCCACAGCACCCACCACCACCGCAGACCCCGACACCAACGGCACCAACACACTCGTCACCGCCAGATCAAACGCCAACGACGAATGCAACGGCACACCCCCACCCATCTCCATCCCATACGCACCCACAGCCCACCCCACATAATTCGCCAACCCCCCATGCGTCACCGCCACACCCTTCGGCACCCCCGACGACCCCGACGTATAGATCACATACGCCAACCCCGCCCCACCCACCACCACCGACAACTCGACCGTCGAGTCGTCGCTCACCGGCTGCGGATCATCCAGCCACACCACGGACACACCCGCCAAGACATCAGACAGTCCATCGGCCGCGTCCCGCAGCCCGCCCTGGTGAGCCAGCACCAGGTGGACCCCGGCATCGGCCAGCATGAACCGCACCCGCTCAGCCGGCAGCTGCGGATCGATCGGCAGATATGCCGCACCCGCCTTCCACACAGCCAGGATCGCGGTGATCGCTTCCACCCCGCGTGCCAGACACAACCCCACCACTGACTCGACTCCCACACCCCGACTCACCAGATACCGAGCCAACCGATCCGCACGCGCATCCAACTCTCGATACGACACCTCTTCCTTGTCGACGATCACCGCAGCGGCTTCTGGGGTCACGGTGACCTGGCGTTCGAACAACTTGAGAGTGGTCGTGGCCGCACTCTCCACAGTGGTGTCGTTCCACTCCGTCAGCAGTTGCTGTCGCTGCTGGACGTCAAGCAGATCGACCGCGTGCAGCCGCACCTGCGGGGCCGCGGTCACCGTCTCCAGCACCCGCGCGAACCAACCGGCGATACGCTCCGCCGTCGACGCGTCGAACAGATCCGCCGCGACGATCACCGATCCGCGCAGCCCTGCCGGGCGCCCCCGAGTATCGAACACCTCCTCGACGGTCACTTCCAGATCGAACCTGGCGTTCGCCGTGGTGGTGAAGCCGCTCGGCGTTGCGGGCCGGCTTCCGGTGCGAGCCTCGGGAAGATCCAACGCGCCTCGCTCGGTGTTCTGCACCGTCAGCATCACCTGGAACAACGGATGCCGCGCCAGCGACCGGGCCGGGGTCAGTTCCTCCACGAGCCGCTCGAACGGCACGTCCTGGTGCTCCAACGCGTCCAGGCTCCGCTGCCGCACGCGGCCCAGCACCTCGGCGAACGTCGGGTCACCCGACAGATCCGTACGGATCACCAACGTATTGACGAAGAACCCGACCAGATCATCCAACGCCTCATCCGTACGCCCCGCCACCGGGAAGCCGATCGGAATGTCCGTGCCTGCACCCAGCCTCGACAGCAACAACGCCAAGGCCGACTGCAACACCATGAACCCAGTCACACCCTCGGCCCGGGCCAACCCCACCAACCGCTCATGCACCTCGGCCGACACCCGCAACGGCACCGC
>NZ_JBSFEV010000095.1:0-4897 GCF_053594615.1 Streptomyces sp. NPDC001858 | reverse complement strand
CCGTCCTGATTGACCGCCGACCCACGCAACACCGCCAACACCCGATGCCCATGGCGACGCGCGTCCGACAACCGCTCCAGCACCACCACACCCACACCCTCAGCCCACCCCGTCCCGTCGGCCGCGTCCGAGAACGCCTTGCACCGACCGTCCGGCGACAGGGCACGCTGGCGGGAGTACTCGACGAAGACGCGCGGTGTGGCCATCACGGTGACACCGCCGGCGAGGGCGAGCTCGCACTCCCCCGACCGCAGCGACCCCGCCGCCAGATGCAAAGACACCAGCGACGACGAACACGCCGTGTCCACCGTCACCGCCGGCCCCTCGAACCCGAACGTGTAGGCGACCCGGCCCGACGCCACGCTCGGCAGGCTGCCGTTGAACAGATGCCCTTCGAGAGCGCCGGGGTCCGTGCCCAGGCGGGACGCGTAATCGGCGTACATCACGCCCGCGAAGAAGCCGGTGCGGCTGCCGCGCAACGAGTGCGGTGCGATTCCGGCGCGCTCCAGCGCCTCCCAGCTCGACTGCAGCAACAGCCGCTGCTGTGGATCGGTGGCCAGCGCCTCCTTCGGCGACATGCCGAACAGGCCCGCGTCGAACTCCGCCGCGTCGTGCAGGAATCCGCCGTGCCGGGTGCTGCTGGTGCCGACGTGCCCGGGGTCGGGGTCGTACAGCCCGTCGACGTCCCAGCCGCGGTTCACCGGGAACCCGGAGATCGCGTCGACGCCGTCGTCGGCCAGCCGGAACAGGTCCTCGGGCGAGGTCACTCCGCCGGGGTAGCGGCAGGCCATGCCCACGATCGCGATCGGCTCGCGGCCCGTCGCCGCGCCTTCCAGCTCCACCAGCCTGCGGCGGGTCTGGCGCAGCTCGGCGGTGACCCGCTTCAGGTAGTCGAGCAGCTTCGCGTCGTTCATGTTCAGGGCCTTCCAAGCTCATCGTCGATCAAGGAAAAGAGCTCGTCCGCGGTGGCCGCGGTGATCTCCTGGTCGTCCACCGGGTCCGTCCCGTCCGCTGCGGTGGAGAGCGTCGACAGCAGCTCCCACAGCCGGGAGGTGACGTCCAGGCGCAGCCGGTCGTCGTCCACGGCGGCCACGCTCGCCTCGAACCGGGCCAGTTCGGCGAGGACGGGCGGGGCCGGAGGCGGCGGCTCGGCCGGGGCGGCGGCCTGCTCCGGGGTGAGCCGCTCCAGCAGGTGGCGGGTCAGCGCGGACGCGCTGGGGTGGTCGAAGGTCACGGTGGCGGTCAGCGCGAGCCCGGTGCGGTCGGCGAGCCTGCGCCGTAGCTCCAGGGCGGTCAGCGAGTCGAAGCCCAGCTCCATGAAGCCCCGGTCGGGGGCGACGTCGCCGGGCCCGGACCTGCCCAGCACGGTGGCGATCTCGGTCTGGACGAGCCGTCGCACGGTCAGTTCCCGGTCGTGGTCCGACAGGTGCCGCAGGCGGTCGACGGGCAGCCGCGCGCCCTGCGGCTCCCGCTCCGCCGAGGTCCGGTCGGCCGCGGTCCGGTCGGCCGGGGCGCTGACGAGTCCGCGCAGCAGGGCAGGCGGCTCGGCATCGTGCAAGGCGGCGGTGTCGAGCCAGGCGGGCACCAGGTGCGGCCGGTCCGCGCCGAGGGCGAGGTCGAGCAGGGCCAGGGCTTCGTCGGTGGGCAGCGGGCGGAGGCCCCCGCGGAGCATGCGCTGCCGGTCGGCGTCGCCGAGCCGGCCCGTGAGCCCGGTGCCCTGCTCCCACAGCCCCCAGCCGAGGGACACGGCGGGTCGTCCCTGCCGGTGCCGGTGCTGGGCGAGTGCGTCGAGGAATGCGTTGCCTGCCGCGTAGTTGGTCTGGCCGGCCAGACCGAGGGTGGCCGAGACCGAGGAGAACAGCACGAACGCGGACAGGTCGAGGCCGTCGGTCAGTTCATGCAGATGCCATGCCGCGTCCGCCTTCGGGGCGAGTACCGCGTGCAGGCGTTCGGCCGTCATCGAGGCCGTCGTGCCGTCGTGCAGGATTCCTGCGGCGTGCACCACGGCGCGCAGCGGCGCTCGGGCGGGGACGGCCGAGAGGACCTCGGCGAGCGCCGCGCGGTCGGCCACGTCGCAGGCGGCCACCGCGACCGAGGCGCCCGCGGCGGTCAGCTCCGCCACCAGGTCGTCGACGCCGTCGGCGGCCGGGCCGCTGCGGCTGACCAGCAGGAGACCGCGTACGCCGTGGCGGTCCACCAGGTGCCGTGCCACGGCCGCGCCGAGACCACCGGTCCCACCGGTGATCAGCACGGTGCCGTCGGCGTCGAGGAACGACTGGGCGGGGCCGGGTGCGGGGACGGAGCCGCGCGCGAGCCGGGGCACGAGAATCCGTCCGGAGCGCAGGGCGACCTGGGGCTCGCCGACGGCGAGGGCACGGCCCAGCTCTTCGGCCGTGGGTTCACCGTCATCGGGCCCGTCGTCGGCGCCGCCGTCGGCGGGGCGGTCGTCGGCGGGGCGGTCGTCGGCGGGGCGGTCGTCGGCGGGGCGGTCGTCGGCGGGGCGGTCGTCGGCGGGGCGGTCCACCAGGACGATCCGGCCGGGGTGTTCCGTCTGGGCCGACCGGACCAGGCCCCAGACCGTGGCGGCGACGAGGTCGATGTCCTCGTCGGGCTCCGTGGCCACGCCCCGCCGGGTGGTGACGACCAGTCGGCCGTCGCCGTCGTCGTTCTCCTCCAGCCACTTCTGCAGGTCCAGCAGCACGGCCTCGGCCATCGCGTGGACGGCCTCGGGCACATCGCCCGGACCCGCCGCGACCGGTCGCACGACGACGGATCCCGAGCCGTCCGGCAGGGCCGCCCCGGCGTGAGCGGCGGGGACAGCGGGGACGGCGGGGGCGGTGACCTCCCGCCACTCGACCTGGAACAGCTTGGGATCGTGGCGCCGGGCGTCCAGCGGTCGCAGGGCGAGAGAGTCGACCGAGAGCACGGCGGCCCCGCTCCCGTCGACGGCGGTCAGCGCCGCCCGCTGGTCGCCGCGCGGGCTGATCCGGACCCGGAGCCGGGACGCCCCGGCGCGCACCAGCCGCACGCCGGTCCAGGAGAACGGCACGACCGGCCCGGGGCCCGTTTCCAGCACCAGCGGATGGAGCACGGCGTCGAGCAGCGCCGGATGCATGCGGAACGGGCCCGTCTCTTCCTCCAGGGCGACTTCGGCCAGCAGGTCGTCGCCGTGCCGCCAGACCTCGCGCAGGTTGCGGAACGTCGGCCCGTACTCCAGGCCGCGCCGGGCGAGTTCGGCGTAGAAGCCCGTGGGGTCCGTCGGTATGGCCCCGATGGGCGGCCACTCGGCCCCCGGCCCGAAGCCCGCCTCGGCCTCCACCTCCGCAGCCGCAGCCGCAGCAGCCGCGGCCTCGTCATCGGCCTCGCTCTCGGCCCGGCGCGCCTGCCCGGTGGCGTGCAGCCGCCACTCCTGGTCGGCTCCGTCGCTCGCCCGGCCGTGGACGCGGAGTTCGCGGCGGCCCGACCCGTCCGGCGCCGGGGCCGTCGCCGTCAGCTGGACCTCGACCTCGCCGCGCTCCGGCACCACCAGCGGTGTGTGAAGGGTCAGTTCGTCCACGAGGTCGCCGACGCGCAGGGCCATCTCCAGTAACGCGGTTCCCGGTACGACGACCTGGCCGAGCACGCGGTGGTCGGCCAGCCAGGGCCGGGTCCGCAGCGAGATCCGCTCGGTGAGGACGGTGCCGCCGTCCGCGAGCTCCACCGCCGGGCCCAGCAGCGGCCGGTCCGCGGTGGGATGCAGCCAGTGCCGCCGCCGCTGGAAGGCGTACGTCGGCAGCTCGACGTGGGAGGTGCCGGCGCCGGTGTGCGCCCGGCTCCAGTCGACCGTGACGCCCCGCGTCCACAGGTGTGCCGCCGACGCCAGGAAGCGGCGGGGTCCGCCGTCCTGGCGCCGCAGTGTTCCGCAGACCACCGAGGCCGCCGCGTCGGCCCGGCCCTCCAGGATCTCCTCGATGTTCATGGTGAGCACCGGGTGGGAGCCGATTTCGAGGAAGGTGCCGTACCCGGATTCCGCCAGCGTCTGCACGGCGGAGTGGAAGTGCACCGGCTGCCGCAGATTGCGGTACCAGTAGCGCGCGTCCATCGGCGTCTCGCTCAGCCAGTCCCGCTCGACGGTCGAGAAGAAGGGCACCTGCGGCGGCTCGGGACGGACGTCCGCGAGCACCCGGGACAGTTCCTCCTCGATCCGCTCCACCTGCGGGGTGTGGGAGGCGTAGTCCACCGCGACCTTGCGCGCCCGGACCCCGTCCGCCCGGCACTGCGCGAGCAGTTCGTCCAGTGCGTGCGGATCGCCGGCGACGACCGTGGCCGACGGGCCGTTGAGTGCCGCCACGTCGAGCCGGCCGGGCCACGATCGCAGCCGGGACTCCACTTCCCCGGGCGGCAGGGCCACCGACATCATTCCGCCCCGGCCGGCCAGTCCCCTCGCGATCGCCTGGGACCGCAGCGCGACCACTCGCGCCCCGTCCCGCAGGGACAGCGCGCCGGCCACGCACGCGGCGGCGACCTCACCCTGCGAGTGCCCCACCACGGCCGCCGGTTCGACGCCGTACGACCGCCACAGCGCCGCCAGCGAGACCATCACCGCCCACGAGACCGGCTGGACGACATCGACCCGCTCCAGCGTGGGCGCGTCCGGGGCCTGACGCAGCACGTCCACCGCGTCCCAGTCCACGAACTCCGCCAGGGCCGCCGCGCACGCGTGGAAGCGCTCGGCGAACGCCGGTGCGGAGTCGAGCAGTTGGACGGCCATCCCGGCCCACTGCGCGCCCTGCCCCGGGAACACGAACACCACCCGCCCGTCGGCGCGCAGATCCC
This sequence comes from Streptomyces sp. NPDC001858, assembly GCF_053594615.1. Lineage (NCBI taxonomy): Bacteria > Bacillati > Actinomycetota > Actinomycetes > Kitasatosporales > Streptomycetaceae > Streptomyces > Streptomyces sp. NPDC001858. The sequence continues at coordinate 82 of NZ_JBSFEV010000095.1, read as the reverse complement.
GGCCCTCCACCACCCCCACCGACGACTCCCCCACCGACAACGCGGCCAACCCCTCCAGCAGTTCGCCACGATCCGACGCCAC
>NZ_JBSFEV010000094.1:0-5630 GCF_053594615.1 Streptomyces sp. NPDC001858 | reverse complement strand
GCACCTGCGGAGCAGCCGTCACCGTCTCCAGCACCCTCACGAACCAACCGGCGATACGCTCCGCCGTCGACGCGTCGAACAGATCCGCCGCCGCCACGACCAAGCCCCGCAACCCCGCCGAGCGGCCGTGCTCGTCGAACTCCTCCTCGACCATCACGTCCAGGTCTATGGTCGCCTGCGGCACCGTCGGGCTGTCGACCAAAGGGTCTCCGCTCGTGGCGCGTACCCCGGACAGCTCCAATTCGGTGTGTTCCGTGTTCTGCACGGTCAGGCGGACCTGGAACAGTGGATGCCGTGCCGGGGACCTGGTCGGGGTGAGCTCCTCGACCAGCCGCTCGAACGGCACGTCCTGGTGCTCCAGCGCGTCCAGGCTCCGCTGCCGGACCCGGCCCAGCACCTCGGCGAACGTCGGATCACCCGAGAGATCGGTGCGCACCACCAAGGTGTTGACGAAGAACCCGACCAGATCGTCCAGGGCGGCGTCGGTACGACCCGCCACGGCGACCCCGATCGGGATGTCCATGCCGGCGTCGAGCCGCGACAACATCACCGCCAACGCCGACTGCAGCACCATGAACGCGGTCACGCCCTCGGCGCGGGCCAACTCCACCAGCCGCTCATGCACTTCGGCCGACACCCGCAACGGCACCGCATGCCCACGATGACCGGCCGCCGCCGGGCGCGGCCGGTCGTACGGCAACGCCAACTCCTCCGGCACCCCCGCCAACGCCTGCCGCCAGTAGGCGACCTGGGTCGACAGCAGACTGTCCGGAGCGGACTGCTCTCCCAACAACTCCCGCTGCCACAGTGCGTAGTCGGCGTACTGCACTGGCAACGGAGCCCACTCCGGCGCCACGCCACGGATCCGTGCCGCGTACGCCATGGACAGATCCCGCCGCAGCGGGGTCATCGACCAGCCGTCGGTGGCGATGTGATGCATCACGAGCACCAGCGTGTACTCGTCCCCGCCGGTCTCGAACAGCCAGGCCCGGATCGGCACTTCCGTCGCCAGGTCGAACGTGTGCTTGGCCGCCTCGGCCACGGCCTCGGACAATTGCTCCGGGCTCACCAGGCGCACCGCGAGCCGCCAGTCCATGTCTTGCCCGTCCAGGGTCCGCTGGTACGGCGCACCGTCCGCGGAGGGGAACACGGTCCGCAGCGACTCGTGCCGACCGATCACATCCCGCAGTGCCGCGTCCAACGCCGCCACGTCCAACTCGCCGCTCAGGCGCACGATCCAGGGAATGCTGTAGAGCGGGCTGGGACCTTCCAACTGCCCAAGGAACCACAGCCGTTGCTGCGCGAACGACAACTCCGGCCGTTGCGGACGTGCCCCCGCCCGCAGCGCCAGCCGCGCCCGGTCCGCGCTCCGCCCGGCCAGCCACTCGGCCAACCCCGCCACCGTCGGCACATCGAACAGAAGCGGCAGCGGCAACTCCACGCCCAACAGTGCGCGCACCCGCGACACCAGCCGCACCGCCAGCAGCGAGTGTCCGCCCAGCCGGAAGAAGTCGTCATCCATGCCGACCCGCTCCAGCCCGAGCACTTGCGCGAACGCCCCGAGCAGGATCTCCTCCTGCACCGTGGCCGGCGCCCTGCCCTCCTTCACGCCCGCGCCGTAGTCCGGGGCGGGCAACGCCCTGCGGTCCAGCTTGCCGCTGGCGGTCAGTGGCAACTTCGCCAGTGTCACCACGGCGGCCGGCTCCATGTAGTCGGGCAACCGTTGCCCGACGTACTCCCGCAGCTCGGCCGCCAGCCCGTTAGCCGGCCCGTCCGCAGCGGCGTCGGCGCCGACAGGTACCACGTAGGCGACCAGCCGCTTCTCGCCGGGCGTGTCTTCCCTCACCAGCACCGCCGCCCGGGCGACACCCGGATGGCTCTGCAGAACCGCTTCGACCTCGCCGGGTTCGATCCGGAAGCCGCGGATCTGCACCTGCTCGTCGGCCCGGTCGACGAACACCAGCTGCCCGCCGGGCGTCCACTTGACCAGGTCCCCGGTCCGGTACATCCGCTCCCCCGGCCCGAACGGGCAGGCCACGAACCGCTCCGCGGTCAGCCCGGCCCGGCTCACATACCCACGGGTCAGCTGGGCACCGGCGACGTACGCCTCGCCGACCACACCCGGCGGTACCGGCCGCAGGGCACGGTCCAGCACGAACACCCGGGTGTTGCAGAGCGGCACCCCGATCACCGGGGACTCGTCCGCTCCCAGGGGCGGTGAAATGGCCGAGCCGACGGTCGTCTCGGTCGGCCCGTATCCGTTGTGGAAACGCCGGCCGGGCGCCCACCGCCGGATGAGGTCGCCGTCCAGGGCCTCACCGGCGGAGACGAGCGTGGTCACCGACCTCATGTCCTCGGGCCGCAATGTGGCCAGAACCGCAGGCGGCAGCCCCGCGTAGGTCACCCCATGGCGCGCGACGACCTCGGTCAACCCCCCGCCAGGCAAGAGCTCGTCGGCGGCGGCCACGACGAGCGCGGCACCCGAACACAGTGCGCAGACCAGCTCCCACGTCGCCGCGTCGAACCCGATCGAGGCGAACTGCAGTACGCGTTCTCCAGCACCCACGCCCAACCGATGCCGGAAGGTCGCCACCAGATTGGCCACACCCGAGTGGGCCACCGCCACCCCCTTCGGGGTGCCGGTCGAGCCCGAGGTGTAGATGACGTACGCCAACCCCCGCGAGGCCACGCTCACCGGCGGGGCCATCGTGGCGCACTCGGCGAGCCGTACGCGTACGTCAGGATCGCCCAGGACGACCGTCGGCAGACCGTACGTGCGGTGCGGGTCGCGGAGCCCGGACGAGGTCACCAGGACCGTCGCGGCGCTGTCTTCGAGCATGAACTCCACGCGATCCGCCGGAAGACGCGGATCCACCGGAAGATACGCCGCCCCCGCCTTCCACACGCCGAGCGCGGACACCACGAAATCGACGCCGCGGTCCACCAGCAGAGCCACCACCGACTCCGCACCCACGCCGGCCTCACGCAGGTACCAGGCCAGCCGGTTCGCCCTCGCGTCCAGCTCGGCATACGTCAGTTCAACGCCGTCGCCCACCACCGCGGTTGCGTCCGGCGCCCGTAGGACCTGCGCCTCGAACAGCGCATGCGCCGTCGTGCCGACGTCGTCCAGCGCGGTGTCGTTCCACTCGACCAACACCTGATCGAGCTGTTCGGCGCCAAGTACGTCGACCGCGTGCACCGAGGTGTCGGTACCTTCCCGCAGTGCGTCGTTGAGTGTGCCGACGAGGCTCTCCACCGCGGTACGCACCAGCCTGCCCACCGCGTACGGGTCCACCGGACCGGCCGCCTGTACACGCAGGTTCATCCCGCCGGCGCCCAGTTCGTTGGCCTCCACAGCCAGCGGATAGTTGGTCCGATCCTGAACGTGAAGCGTTCGGAGGCCTGCTATCGCGTCCTCCCAGACACCACCCCCGACCCGGTCGGCTTCCGCGCCAATGCTGTGGCGGTAGTTGAACAGGGAGGTGAACAGGGGTGTGTTGTCCTCAATGCCGCTGGCCTGCTGCGCCACAGCCAACGGCGCATGTTCGTGCTCCAGCAGCGCCGCCAGCTGCGAGCGCATCTGCTCCACGGCAGCCCGCACTCCGACACCGTTGGTCCGCACCCGCACCGGCAGCGTGTTGATGAACGGGCCTACGACCCGGTCGGCACCCGCACCCGCGTTCATCCGCCCGAACAACACCGTCCCGAACACCACATCGTCACGACCCGAGACCACGGCCAGCACCCGAGCCCACGCCACATGCAACACCGTCGCCACGCTGACACCCAGACGCTGCGCCACCTCACGCAGCCCCTCGACGACCTCCTGCGGTATCGGCACCACGCCGGTCACCGACTCCATGCCGTCGCCGCTGACGTCCATGAGTCCGTACGGAGCGGTCGGCTCGGTCACGTCCCCCAACAACTCGGCGAAGAACCGCTCATGTTCACTCCGCGGAACGCTACGAGCCTGAGCGACGAAGTTCCGCAGCGGCAGCGCCGGCCCCAACTCGTCCTGCCGCCCGCCGAGGATCGCCCGCAGTTCCTTCACGAGAACGTCCGTGCCCTCGTGGTCCTGCACCATGTGGTGCGTCCGCAGTAACCCGAGCCAACGGCCGTCCGCAACCTCGGCCACATGCAGGTCCATCAACGGCGGCCGCCCGAGATCCATCCCCGAGCCAACCAGCTCGACCAACGCCGCCACCGGATCGGCTCCGGCACGCTCCAGCACATGGGTCACCACCGGCATCACGGCATGCCGCAGCACCACCTGCACCGGCTCCGGCACGCCTTCCCACACCACCGCCGTCCGGTAGATGTCATGCCGATCCACCACCTGTTGCAGGGCTCGGGCGAACCCGTCGAGCCGTGCCCGTGAGTCGAACTCGAACACCCACACCGTCACATACGGGTCTGTGCCTCCGTCGGCCATCAGGTGGTGGAAGAGCAACCCCTCCTGCAGCGGTGCCAACGGATACACGTCCGCCACATTGGCCGCGCCACCCTCCACACCTGCGACGATCCGCTCCACATCGACATCCGACAACTCCACCAACGGCAACATGTCCGCCGTGATCCGCCCCGCAGCCACCGGAATCACATTCTCCGGCACCACCACCGGCACCACCGCAACCGCCCCAGCCAAACCAGCCGGCGTCGGAGCCTCGAACAACGTCAGGACCCTGAGCTCCACACCGAGTCTGGCCCGTATCCGGGACAGCAGCTCGACCGCCAACAGTGAGTGCCCGCCCAGCCGGAAGAAGTCGTCATCCACGCCCACCGAGTCCAGCCCGAGCACCTCGGCGAAGACCGCGCACAGGATCTCCTCCTGCACCGACACCGGAGCCCGACCACCACTGACATCAGCGGCATAGTCCGGCGCCGGCAACGCCCGACGATCCACCTTGCCGTTCACCGTCAACGGCAACTCGTCCAACACCACCACCGCGGCCGGCACCATGTACTCCGGCAACCGCCGCCCCGCCAACTCCCGCACCTGCTCCGGCAGATCGCCCGCAGTCGCATCCGCATCGGCCACCACCACGTAAGCCACCAACCGCTTATCCCCCGGCAGGTCCTCCCGGACGACCACCACGGCCTGACCGACCAGCGGATGACTCTGCAGAACCGCCTCGACCTCACCGGGCTCGATCCGGAACCCCCGCACCTTCACCTGCGCATCCGCCCTGCCCACGAACACCAACTGCCCATCCGGCAACCACTTCACCAGATCCCCGGTCCGATACATCCGCTCACCCACCCCGAACGGACACGCCACGAACCGCTCCCCCGTCAACCCCGCACGCCCCACATACCCCCGCGCCACCCCAGCACCCGCCACATACAACTCACCCACCACACCCACCGGCACCGGCCCCAAACCCCCATCCAGCACAAACAACCGCGCATTAGCGATCGGCCCACCGATGACCGGCCGATCACCCACCCCCAACGGCACCGACATCGACGCACACACCGTCGCCTCCGTCGGACCATACGCATTCACCAACCGCCGCCCCACCGCCCACCGGCCCGCCACCACCGCATCCAACGCCTCACCCGCCGACACCAACGTCGACACCGAACCCAACTCCCCACCACCCAACACACCCAACACCGCCGGCGGCAAC
>NZ_JBSFEV010000093.1:0-5960 GCF_053594615.1 Streptomyces sp. NPDC001858 | reverse complement strand
TGCGTCCCGGACTACTTTGCGAATCGATCACTGGTTCTTTACATCAACCAGACAGGGATGGATTCGTGAGACCTGAAGAGTTGCCCTCTGCCGTGGAGCGAGGGCGGATGTGGCATGAGCGGAGCCGGAGTCTGCGGTGGGTCGCGGGCGGGCTTGCGGTGCTGATGTCGGTGGGGTTACTGGAGGGTGTGGCTGTCGGGGCGCCTGGCGAGGGACCCGCACACTCGCCGAAGGCGGAGGCGGTGTCGGCTGCGGCGGACATCGCGTCGGCGAAGGTCGCTGCCCGGTTGTCGGGCGCTCGGGTGGAGGCGTTGTCGGAGCGTTCGGAGACGTCGCGGACGTGGGTGAACAAGGACGGCAGTCTGACGACGGAGCTGTCGGCGGGGCCGGTGCGGTTCGAGCGTGACGGCAAGTGGGTGGATGTCGATGTGAGCCTGCGGGAGTCGGGGGACGGGGTGGCGCCGGTGGCGCATCCCAACCGGCTGCGGCTGGCCGGCGGGAGCGGTGTGCCGGCGGCTTCGCTGAAGGCGGCTCAGCAGGCGAAGGCCGTCGATCTGGTGACGCTGGGCGAGGGCGGTGAGCAGATCGCGTTGCAGTGGAAGGGGGGTCTGCCCAAGCCGACGCTGGACGGCACGCGCGCCAGGTACGCCGAGGCGGTGCCGGGCGCGGACGTGGTGGTGGAGGCGACCCGGACCGGTTTCGAGCAGTTCGTCGAGGTCAAGCAGCGGCCGGCCGCGGGCGGCTACTCCTACACGCTGCCGCTGAGGGCCAAGGGGCTGAAGGCGAAGCAGTTAGCGGACGGCAGTGTGCTGTTCACCGACGGCAAGAACAGGAAACGGGCTGTCATGCCCGCGCCGGTGATGTGGGATGCGGCCGTCGACCAGCGTTCCGGTGAGCATCTGAACCGGGCCAGGGTCGCGATGAAGGTCGTCAAGACCAAGGGCGGCGTGGATTTGGTGATCACGCCGGACGCGAAGTTCCTCGCGGATCCGGCGACCCGGTACCCGGTGACAGTCGACCCGTCGACGTCGTCGCTGTCGAACGTCTTCGACACCTATGTGCAGCAGGGCGAGACGGTCGACCTGTCCACGGACGTCGAGCTGGACTTCGGCAACCCGGGCACGACCAACGCCGACGGCACGCCGCGCACCGCGCAGTCGTTCATCTCCTGGAACACTTCACCGATGGTGGATGCGCTGGTCTCCAGCGCGAAGCTGAGCCTGTGGAACTTCCACTCCGCCAACACTGACTGTACGGCGCAGTCGTGGGAGGTGTGGTCCTCTCCGGCGGCGTCGACGGCGAGCCGGTGGACGAACCGGCCGACGATGACGGCGAAGAGGGCGACCTCCACCGAGACCCGCGGCAACGCGGCGTGCACGTCCGCGCCGGACGGCTGGATCAACGCGGATGTGACGACGCTGGCGCAGGAGTGGGCGTCAGCGAAGGCCACGCGTGGGCACGTGGGTGTGCGGGCGACGAGCGAGTCGGTGGTGGCGCAGTGGAAGCGGGTGAACTCCGCGAACGCGGCGTCGAACCCGCCGAAGCTGGTGGTGAACTACAACTACCGGCCCAAGACCGGCACGAAGCAGGAGGCCGGTCCGCCGTTCTTCTCCTACAGCGGCGCCTACATGGTCAACACGCTCACGCCGACGCTGCGGGACACCTTCGTCGACACCGACGGCGACAAGGTCAACGGCACCTTCCAGATCTACGACAACGCCACCGACACGCAGGTTGGCAACGTTATCGTCTCCAAGTATGTGGCGTCGGGCTCGGCTGCGTCGGTGACAGTGCCTGCGGGGGTCCTCGCCCACGGCAAGACCTACAAGTTCCGCACGTCGCCCTATGACGGCACGCACTACAACACCGGCTGGTCGGCATGGAAGACCTTCACGGTCGACACTGCCGCGCCCTCGGCTCCGACGCAGATCACGTCGACGGACTACCCGAGCGGGCAGTGGGTCAAGGGCGTCGGCCAGGCCGGTGTCTTCACCGTCACGCCGCCGGCCGCTGACCACAACTGGCTGGAGTGGTCGCTGGACGGGGTGACCTGGACGAAGGTCGCCACCGGCGGGTCCGCCGCCGCGAAGAACATCTCCGTCACCCCGGCGAAGAACGGCACCCATACCCTGCAGGTGCGTTCCGTCGACAAGGCGGACAACAAGTCCGAGGCCAGGGAGTACGTCTTCCACGCCGGCCCGGGCGGGTTCGTGCAGCCCGCCGAGGGCGAGCGCACCGCGCGCCGGCTGCCGCTGGTCGCCGAGGCCGACGCATCCAAGTACGACAAGGTGTCCTTCTCCTGGCGCCGTTCCGAAGCCGACCCGTGGGTGCAGATCCCGGCCGGTGACGTCACCTTGGGCGGCACAGCGCTGAGCGCCTGGCCGGTGGCCTTGACCGGCGGGAAGAATGCGGCACTGGCCTGGAACGCCTCCACCACCGTCAGCCCGGACGGCACCGTCCAGATCAAGGCCGACTTCACCGGCCCCAGCTCCGCAGCCTCCAGCACCGCCCCGCTGACCGTGGTCGTGGACCGCAACGCCGACGGCGCGGCGTCGACCGAGGCGGGCCCCGGATCGGTGAACCTCCTCACAGGTGACTACACGTTGTCCGGGACCGACGCGTCGTTCTTCGGCATGAGCGTGACGCGCTCTGCCTCCTCGCGCACGCCCGACCAGGGCGCCAAGCAGGAGGGACAGGCCGCGATCTTCGGCAAGGAGTGGGTGGCCGGCACGGTCGCGGAGGACACCGAGTCCGACTACAGCCACCTGCGCAAGGTGTCCGACACCGCGGTCGACGTGGTGATGGCCGAGGGCGACAGCCTCTACTTCACCGCCAACGCGGCGAAGACCGGCTGGATGCCGGAGCCAGGCGCGGAGGACCTCACCCTCACGGGTAGCGTGACCGGCACGTTCACCCTGTCCGACACCGAGGGCACGGTCACCACGTTCACCAAGCCGTCCGCTGCGGCCACTACCTGGCAGGTCTCCTCCACCCTGCTGGACGGCCTGACCAACTCCACGACCAAGACGGTCTCCGAGACCGTCACCGTCGACGGCAAGACCCTGGCCAGGCCCAAGCGGATCATCGCGCCGACCTCGGCCGAGACCACCGCCGCCTGCGAGGCCACCCCAGCCACCAAGGGCTGCCGCGTGCTGGAGTTCGTCTACGCCACCGCCACCACGGCCACCGACGCGGACTTCGGGGACTACGCCGGCCAGGTCAAGCAGATCAACCTGTGGGCCACCGCACCGGGCGCTGCAGCCGCAACCTCAACGGCCGTGGCCAGCTACCGCTACGACTCCCAAGGGCGGCTGCGCCAGTCCTTCGACCCCCGCCTCGGACAGCAGACCCAGACCCAGTACACGTACTCCGACAGCCGCATCACCGGGCTGCAGCCGGCCGGTGAACTGCCCTACACCTTCACCTATGGCAACGCCGGCAGCGGCACCACCGCCGGCGACGGGATGCTGCTGAAGGTCTCCCGCCCCGCGTTGAAGCAGGGCACGGCCGACACCGCTGAGGGCGAGGCGGTCACCAGCATCGTCTACGGGGTGCCCCTGACCGGGACCAAGGCGCCTCACGCCATGGGCGCCTCCGACATCGCCACCTGGGGCCAGCTCGACGCGCCCGCGGACGCCACCGCCGTCTTCCCCGCGGATTCGGCGCCCGCCTCCCACGACGGCGCGGCCCTGACCGTGGCCGACTACACGCGGGCCACGGTTCACTACCTCAACGCATCCGGCCGTGAGGTCAACACCGCCGTCCCGGGCAAGCACATCACCACCACCGAGTACGACCGCTTCGGCAACACCGTGCGGGAACTGACCGCCGCCAACCGCGAGCTGGCCCTGGGCGCATCGACCGCCGACAAGGAGGTCCTGACCGACCTGGGCGTCGTCTCCCGCTCCTCCGGCGAGCGCTCTCACCTGCTGTCGACGACGTCGCTGTTCAACGACACCGGCACCCGGGAGCTGGAGGAGTTCGGGCCGATCCACCGGACCGACCTCAGCGAGGACCTCAAGGACGGCTCCACCGTCCTGGTCCAGGCCGGGACCTCCGTGCCTGCCCGCAAGTGGACGGTCAAGGAGTACGACACCGGCCGCCCCACTGACGGCACCGCCACCGTGAAGGATCAGGTCACCGCAGAGACCACCGGTGCCCGGGTACGTGACTACGACTCCGCCATGGGTGAAAAGCGCATCAACCAGACCCAGTACGACTGGGTCAAGGGCCTGCCCACCCTCACCATCCAGGACTCCGGCGGCCTGAACCTGACCACCACGACCGCCTACGACGCCCAAGGACGCGTCACCTCCCAGTTGCTGCCCGGCTCCACCGGGACTGATGCCGCGACCAGGATCACCCAGTACTGGACGGCCACCGGCACCGGATCGTGCCAGGGCCGCCCCGAATGGGCCGACCAGCCCTGCTGGACCGGTCCGGCAGGCGCCATCACCGGCGGCGGCTCCAACCCGGCCAGCCTGCCCGATGCCACCACCGAATACGGCTACTTCGGCCAGACCGCCAAGAGCACCGAGACCGCCAACGGCCAGTCTCGCACCACCAGCATCACCCACGACGCCGCCGGCCGTCCGCTGAAGACGACCGTCACCGGCACCCTGGGCCAGGCGGTCCCCGAGACGACCAACGAGTACGACCCCACCACCGGCAAGGTCACCAAGACGACCTCCACCACCGGCGGAACCATCGCCCGGGCCTACGACAAGCTCGGCCGGCTCACCTCCTACACCGACGCCGACGGCGGCACGACCACCACCGAGTACGACAAGCTCGACCGCCCGGTCAAGGTCACCGACAGCGCCCCCTCGACCGTCACCTACACCTACGACCACACCGCCGAACCCCGCGGTCTGGTCACCAAGACCAGCGACTCCGTCGCCGGTGACTTCACCGCCGCCTACGACGCGGACGGCTCCCTCGCCACCGAGAAACTCCCCGGCGGCTACAGCCTGGCGGTCACCGAAGACACCACCGGCGCCCCCACGTCCCGGGCCTACACCCGCGACAGCGACGCCGCCAGCGTCTTCACCGACACCGTCACCGAGAACGTCCACGGTCAGACCACCAGCCACCAGGGCTTCTCCGCCCAGAAGTACACCTACGACAAGGCCGGCCGCCTCACGAACGTCGACGACACCGTCGGCGAGACCTGCACCCGCCGCGCCTACACCTTCGACAAGCGCACCAACCGCACCGCGCTGGCCACCGCCACCGCCGCATCCTCCAGCGCCTGCACCTCCACCGGCGCGACCACCACCAACTACACCTACGACAGCGCCGACCGCCAGGTCGATGCCGGCTACGTCTACGACGCGTTCGGCCGCACCACCACTCTGCCGGGCAGCACCCTCAGCTACTACACCAACGACCTCGCCTACCAGCAGACTTCCGGCGGCAAGCGCCAGACCTGGCAGCTCGACGCCGCCCTGCGCTTCCGCTCCTGGAAGGTCGAAACCGGCAGCGGCACCACCTGGACCCAGACCGCCAGCAAGCTCAACCACTACGACAGCGACAGCGACAACCCCCGCTGGATCATCGAAGACACCACCGCCGGCACCTTGACCCGCAACGTCGAGTCCGCCTCCGGCGACCTCGCCGCCACCACCAGCAAAACCGGCGACACTACCCTGCAACTGACCACCGTCCACGGTGACGTGGCCCTCCAGCTCCCGCTGGACACCAGCCAGGCCCCCACCGCCCTGGACAGCGACGAATACGGCAACCCCCGCACCGGCCAGACCGCCACCCGCTACAACTGGCTCGGCGCCAAACAACGCTCCACCGAGACTCTCACCGGCCTCACCCTCATGGGCGTCCGCCTCTACAACCCCGCCACCGGACGCTTCCTGTCCCTCGACCCCGTCTACGGCGGCGGAGCCAACGCCTACGCCTACCCCGGCGACCCCATCAACCAATACGACCTCGACGGACGATTCTGG
>NZ_JBSFEV010000092.1:0-5996 GCF_053594615.1 Streptomyces sp. NPDC001858 | reverse complement strand
CCCGACGTATAAATCACATACGCCGGATGCTCCAACACCAGCCCACCCAGCCGATCAGCATCCACCAGATCACCGGCCGCCTGACCTGCCACCGCGCCCGCAACAGCCGACTCGTCCAGCACCACACAACCCGCCGCCGCAGGCAACGCCGACACCGTCACAGAGTCCGTGACCACCAGGACCGGATCCGCGTCCCCGAGCATGTAGGCGATCCGGTCCACCGGGTACTCCGGATCCACCGGCACGTAGCCTGCGCCGGACTTCAGCACGGCCAGCAACGCCACGACGAGCTCCACCGACCGCGGCAACGCCACCCCCACCAACCGCTCCGGACCCGCACCCCGACCCACCAGATACCGCGCCAGCCGATTCGCCCGCGCATTCAACTCGCCATACGTCAGCTCTACACCGTTGCTCACCACGGCGGTGGCCGCGGGAGTCCGCGCCACCTGCGCCTCGAACAACTCCGGGACCGTCACCCCCGGCACGTCATGGGCGGTGTCGTTCCACTCCACCAACACCCGCCGACGCTCATCAGCGCCAAGGACACTGATCGCGCGGATCGGCTCATCGGGAGTGGCAGTGACGGCTTCGAGGAGCCTGACCAGGCGCCGAGCCAGGTACTCGACGGTGGCCTGCTCGAACAGGTCGGTCCGGTAATCCAGCCGTCCTTCAAGTCCGGCGGGCGTTCCGTCGGTGGTGTGGGTTTCGCCCAGGTTGAAGGACAGATCGAACCTGGCGGCAGCGCCCTGCAAAGGCTCTGCCTTGGCGTGGATGCCGGGCAGGTCGAGGTCCGGGCGGGCGTTGTTCTGGAACGTGAGCATGACCTGGAACAGCGGATGCCGGGCCATCGACCGGGCCGGGTTGAGGATCTCCACCAGGCGCTCGAAGGGGACGTCCTGATGTGCGAACGCCGACAGATCCGCTTCCCGCACGCGCTCCACCACCTCACGGAACGACGGGTCACCCGACACGTCCGTGCGCAGCACCAGCGTGTTCACGAAGAACCCGACCAGTTCGTCGAGGGCGTCGTCGGTGCGGCCGGCCACCGGAGTGCCGATCGGGATGTCCTCGCCCGCGCCCATCTTCGACAGCAGCACCGCGAGAGCGGCCTGCACCGTCATGAACAGACTCGTCCCGCACGACCGGGACAACCCCACCAGCCGCCCATGCACCTCAGCCGGAACCGACAACCGCACCGAACCACCCACGTGCGACGCCACCGCCGGACGCGGGAAGTCCACCGGCAACTCCAACTGCTCCGGCAGGTCATGGAGTGTCTGCTTCCAGTAGGCGACCTGGCCGGCGATCACACTGTCCGGATCGTCCTCACTGCCCAGCACCTCACGCTGCCACAACGTGTAATCCCCGTACTGCGCTGGCAACGGCTCCCAGGCAGGCGACCTGCCCTCACACCGCGCCGCATACGCCTGAGAAAGATCACGGGCCAACGGAGCCATCGACCAGCCATCCGCCGCGATGTGATGCACCACCACGACCAGCACGGACTCGTTCTCGGCCTGCTGAAGGACACGCACCCGCCACGGCAGATCCCGCTCCAGATCAAACGCGGCAGACACCACCGCCGAGACCGCGGCAGCGACATCACGCTCCGCCACCATCTCCACGACACACTCCGGCACCGCCGCGTCGCCGTCCAGGATCTCCTGCCGCGGCTCACCGTCCACCTGCGGAAACACCGTCCGCAGGCTCTCGTGCCGACCCGCCACATCGCCCAACGCCGCGCGCAACGCCCCCACGTCCAGGGCACCCGACAGCCGCAGCACCAGCGGGATGTTGTAGGTCGCGGACGGGCCTTCCAACTGGCCCAGGAACCACAGACGGCGCTGCGCGAACGACACCGGCAACCACTCCGGACGCTCACGCACCCCCAACCGCTCCCGCACCCGACCACCCTCGTTCAGCCGGTCGGCCAGTCCCGCGACGGTCGGGGCTTCGAACAGGGCCCGGATGCTCGCCTCGACGCCCAGCGTGGAGCGAATGCGGCTGACCAGTCGTGTGGCAAGGAGGGAGTGGCCGCCGAGGTCGAAGAAGCTGTCGTCGATCGAGACGGAGTCGGAGTCGACGCCCAGGACCTCGGCGAACAGGCCGCACAGGACCTTCTCACGAGGTGTGCGGGGAGCCCTGCCGGCCGTGTGCGGGGTGAAGTCGGGTGCGGGCAGGGCCCGCCGGTCCAGCTTCCCGTTCGGCGTCAGCGGCAGCCCGTTCAGGACCACGAAGGCGGACGGGATCATGTAGTCCGGCAACCGCTGAGCTGTATAGCCGCGCAGGTCGGCCGGATCCATGGTGGCGTTCGCCGTGGGGACGACGTAGGCCACGAGGCGCTTGTCGCCGGGCTGGTCCTCACGCACGATCACCACGGTCTGGGCCACATCCTCGTGGTCTGCCAGTACCGCCTCGATCTCACCCGGCTCGATACGGAAACCCCGCACCTTGACCTGGGCGTCTGCACGGCCCAGGAACTCCAGGACCCCGTCAGCACTCCACTTCGCGAGATCCCCGGTCCGGTACATCCGCGAGCCCTCGGGGCCGCCGAACGGGTCCGCGATGAACCGCTCCGCCGTCAGACCCGCACGGCCGAGATACCCCCGAGCCAGCTGCACACCCGCGATGTACAGCTCGCCCGCGACACCCACCGGCACCGGCGACAGCCCGCCATCCAGCACATAGACACGGGTGTTGGCGACAGGCCGACCGATCGGCACCGAGTCCGGCAGCTCCGCATCCGTGTACCACGAGGTTGCGTAGACCGTGGCTTCAGTAGGGCCGTAGCAGTTCGCTATCCGGGAGCCGGGGAGAACCGAACGGAGCTTCTTGGCGACCACTGGCGAGATGGCCTCGCCGGCCATGACGACCGTCGATATGTCGGCTTCCAGTTCGCCGCGCTCAAGGAGGGCGGCGAAGACCGAGGGCACACCGCTGACCAGACTGGGTGCCTGGCCCTCCGCGGATTCGTCGCCCAGAACGAGCAGATCGCGAATCACGTTGATACGGCCACCCGCCAGCAAGGGCGAGATCGTCTCGAACACCGACACATCGAAGTTGAGCGACGTGCTGGCGTAGACCTGCGTCAACCGATCGGCGCCAAGCCCTGAGGCGGCCCATGCGGTCAGGTTCACCGCGCTGCGCTGCTCGATGACGACGCCCTTCGGCCATCCCGTCGACCCGGACGTGTAGATCACATATGCCGGGTGCCGCGGCTCGAGACGGCCCAGCCGATCATCGTCACCGAGATCGCCGGCATCCTGTTCAGCCACCGCCGCTCGGATGGCGGGCTCGTCCAGCACCACACGGCCCACACCCGCACCGCCGTCGCCGCCACCTTCGCAGCCGCTGACGCCGTCGCCGTCGCCGTCGCCGGGCAGCACGGCCGCCGTTGCGGTGTCCGTCAGGACGAGCACCGGGTTCGCGTCCTCGACGATGTAGCCGATCCGGTCAGCCGGGTACGCCGGGTCCACCGGCACATAGCCCGCACCCGTCTTCAGCACCGCCAACAAGGCCACGACCAGCTCGACCGACCGCGGCAGGCACAGGGCCACGAGCCGCTCCGGTCTCACACCCCGACTCACGAGATAGCGGGCCAGCCGGTTCGCCCGCGCGTTCAGCTCTGCGTACGTGAGCTCAACGTTTCCGCCGGCGACCGCAACCGCCCCCGGAGTCCGCGTCACCTGTGCCTCGAACAACTCCGGCAGCGTCGTCTCCGGCAATTCGCTTTCGGTGTCATTCCAGACGGTCAGAATCCGCTCACGCTCGCCCTCACTCAGGACGTCTATCTCGCGGATCGGCTGGTCGGGGTCGGCTACGGCCGCTTCGAGCAGCCGTGCCAGCCGCTCTACCAACTCCTGTGCCGTGTGGCCGTCGAAGAGGTCGGTCCGGTAGTCCAACTGGCCTGTCAGCCCGGCAGGGGTCCCGTCGGGGGTGTGGGTTTCGCCCAGGCTGAAGGACAGGTCGAACTTCGCCACCACGCCACTCACGGGTTCTGCTTGCGCGTGGATACCGGGGAGGTCGAGGTCCGGGCGGGCGTTGTTCTGGAACGACAGCATCACCTGGAACAGCGGATGCCGTGCCATCGACCGCGCCGGATTGAGGATCTCTACCAACCGCTCGAACGGGACGTCCTGATGCGCGAACGCCGCCAGATCCCGCTCCCTGACCCGCCCCACCACCTCACGGAACGACGGGTCCCCCGACACGTCCGTGCGCAGCACCAGCGTGTTCACGAAGAACCCGACCAGTTCGTCGAGGGCGTCGTCGGTGCGGCCGGCCACCGGAGTGCCGATCGGGATGTCCTCGCCCGCGCCCATCTTCGACAGCAGCACCGCGAGAGCGGCCTGCACCGTCATGAACACGCTCGCCCCGCACCCGCGCGAGACCTCCACCAGCCGCGCATGCACCTCAGCCGGCACGTTCATCGCCACCGAACCACCCACATGCGACGCCACCGCCGGACGTGGGAAGGCCACCGGAAGCTCCAACTGCTCCGGCAGGTCATGGAGTGTCTGCTTCCAGTAAGCGACCTGACCGGCGATCACACTGTCCGGATCATCCTCACTGCCCAACGCCTCACGCTGCCACAACGTGTAATCCGCATACTGCACCGGCAGCTCACGCCACCCCGGAACCTCACGCTGGCAGCGCGCCGCATACGCCTGAGACAGATCACGAGCCAGCGGAGCCATCGACCAGCCATCCGCAGCAATGTGATGCACCACCATCACCAGGACCCACTCACCGGAGCCCTCCACCTCCAGCAACCGCACCCGCCACGGCAGATCCGACTCCAGATCAAACCCCGCACCGGCAACACCAGCCACCACCCCGGCAACCCGCTCCGACGCCACCGACTCCACCGACTCCACCGACTCCAC
The DNA here is from genome assembly GCF_053594615.1 of Streptomyces sp. NPDC001858. NCBI lineage: Bacteria > Bacillati > Actinomycetota > Actinomycetes > Kitasatosporales > Streptomycetaceae > Streptomyces > Streptomyces sp. NPDC001858. Next base: position 1,107 of record NZ_JBSFEV010000092.1, on the reverse strand, counting down.
CAGCAACGACGGCACACCCGCCCGGCCCTCAACGACCACCTGCCGCGGCTCACCATCCACCTGCGGAAACACCGTCCGCAAACTCTCATGCCTACCCGCCACATCCCCCAGCGCCGCCCGCAACGCCCCCACGTCCAGCGCACCCGACAACCGCAGAACCAACGGGATGTTGTAGGTCGCGGACAGTCCCTCCAACTGCCCCAAGAACCACAGCCGACGCTGCGCGAACGACACAGGCAACCACTCCGGACGCTCACGCACCCCCAACCGCTCCCGCACCCGACCACCCTCGTTCAGCCGCTCGACCAGTCCCGCGACCGTCGGGGCCTCGAACAGGGCACGGATACTCACCTCCACACCCAGCGTGGAGCGAATGCGGCTGACGAGGCGTGTCGCGAGGAGCGAGTGGCCACCGAGGTCGAAGAAACTGTCGTCGATCGAGACGGAACCGACGCCGAGGACCTCGGCGAACAAGCCGCACAGGATCTCCTCCCGCGGCGACCTCGGCGCCCGGCCCAATCCGTCCGAGGCGAACTCCGGAGCAGGCAAAGCCCGCTGATCCAGCTTCCCGTTCACAGTGATCGGCAGCCCGTCCAGCACGACGAACGCCGACGGCACCATGTAATCCGGCAACCGTTCCGCCACATGACCGTGCAGCACGGCCGTGTCCAACTCCTCCGCATCGGCCGGCACGACATACGCCACCAGGCGCTTGTCACCCAACTGGTCCTCACGGACGACCACCGCGCTCTGGGCCACCAGCGCATGCCCGGCCAGCGCCGCCTCGATCTCACCCGGCTCGATACGGAAACCCCGCACCTTCACCTGGGCATCCGCACGCCCCACGAACTCCAGGACACCAGCGGCGTTCCACCTCACCAGGTCCCCGGTCCGGTACATCCGGGCCCCCGCCGGACCGAACGGGTCCGCGACGAACCGCTCCGCCGTGAGACCGGCACGACCCACATACCCCCGAGCGACACCGGCGCCCGCGACATACAACTCACCCGCGACACCCACCGGCACCGGAGACAGAGCCCCATCCAGCACGTACACACGCGTGTTGTCCATCGGCCGGCCGATCGGCACAGAACCGCCCACGGCAGC
>NZ_JBSFEV010000091.1:0-6099 GCF_053594615.1 Streptomyces sp. NPDC001858 | reverse complement strand
GACGCCGCCCGCCGCGAAGTGCCGGGGACGGCCAGGGGGCTGGTGCGGGCTTTGTGCTGCGCCTGGGGCCGCCATGCGCCGCTCGAAGGCCCCGAGGGGCGTCGTGGACGCTTCGGGAGCTCCGGGGCCGGAGGCGTGACGCCGGGCTGCTCCCAGGCGTCCGCGCTGCCCGTCGATCCCGAACTCCGCCGCCCTCATGGCCAATCAGGAGGAGGATTCGAACAGATATCGCATATATATAACTGCCCCATCTGCTGAGAATCCGGCGGCGGTGGCGCGCCTTCTGCGGAGCGCGGTCGCCCCCAGAGACTCGATGCAAAGATTCCATTGCAAGCATTCCTTTGCATCGCTATCTTTGTAGGCATGAACGAGCCCCAGGACTCGCACGTCCGCAGTCTCGATGCCCGATCTCTGCGCGGGCTCGCGCACCCGCTGCGCATGCAGCTGCTGGACGCCCTGCGTTTCGGTGGCCCGGCCACCGCGTCTCAACTCGCCGGAAAGCTGGGCGAGTCAAGTGGTGCGACCAGTTACCACCTGCGGCAGCTCGCCGTTAGGCGAGCCCTGTGCACCGAAGACCGGCCAGCCAGTGAAGTTCGCAACGAGCCCAAGAAGCGCTACGAGAGCCGCATCGTCGTCCTCAAGACCCGCGACGTCACACCCCAATCCATCCTGCCCGCGATCGACGCCTCCGGCCAACCAATCCCTCCTTGCCACATCTGCGGTCAGCCGGCCAGTCTCCGAAATGCAGAAGCCAAACCCGAGCACTATTCGTGTCGTCAACGACAGGGTGCTCCCTCCTGAGACTCCAGGACGCACGCCCAAAACGGCCCGCTGCGCCTCAGAACCGCACCCGCCTCGTGCGGGCCCTCTACACGCGGCTGGACCGCCTCACAGAACCTCTCCCGGCGACACGTAGCCCGCCAGGGGGAGCAGCCCTGGGGCGCGGTGCCTCTGGCCGGAGCAGCGGAAGACCCCGGCCCTCACAGCGCCCGGGGTCCTGTCCGACAGCGTCAGGATGCCGCCCAGTTGAGCCCGAGTTCGGCCAGCGCCTGAAACTTGTCGGCGGTCAGCTTGGCCCCGGTCCCGTCGCGCCGCAGGGCGACGCGGAAGGCGTCGACGATCGCGGAGGCGTCGGTGAAGTGCAGCGCCGCTGGGTCAAGGCCCTGTCCGCTTCCAATGTGCCGGATGCGGCTTCTACCGTCCCGACCCCTCCTACCTCCCTGCCATCGAGCAGCACATCAACGAATTGCGCGCGGACCGCGAAACCGCCCAAGCCATGGACGCCGCCACGTTCGTCATCACCGCCCTGTCCGACCAGATCACGGCCTTCGAACAGGCCGTCACCAGGATGAAAACCCGCCTCGCCGCCATGCCCGCACACGAACGCCAGGAGATCGAGCACGCCAGCATCCTCCTGCGCAGGGCACGAGCAGCCAGCCACCACACCCTCCTGCCCCTCACCACGACCGACCCACCCCAGAGCCCTTCACGAACCGACAAGGCAACCCCGCCGTACTCGCCCAAGCCCGCCGCCGCGACAGCCTCGACAAACGCCAGCGCGCCCGAACAGCCCTCACCACTCTCGAACGCGACGGCACAAAGATCACCCACGCCGCCGTCGCCCGCACCGCTCACGTGTCCACTCCACCTGGCTCACCTACACCGACGGAATCCGGGAACACATCGAGGCCGCCCGCCACCGCCAAGCCAGCACATCACCGCCCCCGCCCACCCAAGGAAGACCCCCCACCCCCGCGGGACTGCGCGCGGAACTCCACTTCGCACGCCAAGAGATCAAAGAGCTCCGCCAGGAACGCGACCGCCTACGCGACGCCCTGCGCCACCAGATAGGACAGCAGCTCGACGCCCTCCACGCCCCCGACCTGGCCCACCGCATCGACGAACTCACCCGCCACAACCACCAGCTCGCCGACCAACTTCAGCACGCCACCGACGACAACACCGCTCTCCGCCATCACGCCGCCTCACTCGAAGAGGACCTCGCCGCCGCCCGCACCAGCCTGCGCCGCATGATCCGCGACGAGAACCTCAACCAGTAAGCCCAGCGCCACAACCGCAGAGTGAAGTGCTGCCCCGTGCAGGCCGCCGAGGGCCGAGCGACTCAGAGGGTGCGCAGCGTGGCCTCAATCGCCTCCACGATGCCGTCGTGGGCTGCTGGAGCCACTCTATAGGCCCGTCCCACGGGAGCCGGGGCCTGCTCCGCGATGCGGTCCAACACCCGCACGAAGTTCTTGTCGGCGGTGAGGAACACGTCGCAGTCCGGCAGGTAGGAGGCGTGTTGGGCGTCAATGGGGTTGCCGTCGGTGACCTTCATATCCTCCTGGACGGTGTCTGCCGCCCATCGGAGCCAGTTGCGCGGCATATAAGCGGATTCCACCTCGTACAGCCAGAACCGGTTGAACGCCTCCCGAGAGGCGCACATGGCACGGAGGTCTACCCGGGCGCCGACCCAGTCAGCGTAGGTAGTGTCCTCGTGCGTGAGGATCGCGCGGCGGTCCGTCGCGAAGGCACTCCAGTACACCTCCTGGTTGTACGGCCGCCATGCCGCGATTTCCTCGCCAGTTGCCCACCCAGCGCGCTGTTCCACGGTGGTCTCCTCACTCGGGGACATGGTGATCCGAGAGAGGTCGCGGAGGTTGAAGCCAGTGTCGCGGACACGCTCCCGCTGCTCCTTCTGGACGTCCACAATGAGCCGCACGTTGCGCGCGGTCTGCCGTGCCGGTTCCGTCTTGCGCAATCGGTCGTGGTGCTCCATCGCCTCCCGCCAAAACCTCTTGGTCCAGTACGTACGCCATGTCGCCTCGCGCCCGGTGTCGGGCATTGCCCGTATCCACTCCGGGTGCAGACGGCGCACCTCGGAGATGACCTCGGCGCCTTCCTGGTCGGCCTCGCTGCGCAGCCGTTCGTCCGTCGCGGTCGTGATGGCCTCGATGATGGCCGCCCGGATGTCCGAGCGGGGGTGCTGCAGCACCTCCAGCAGGACGCTCGGCGCGGTTACTACACGATGGCCGAGAGCATGAGCGACCGTCTTGAACCGATTCCCGGCCCGCTCATCCCCCAAATAGGACCAGATGTTGTTGTCGAGCATGATCCTCATGCTGGTTTCCCCCTCGAATGCCCTACACCCTGGCCCAGTTGAGTCCGAGGTTGGCGAGCGCGGTGAGTTTGTCGGTGGTGAGCTTGGTGCGACGGCCCTTCTGGTTCATGATCCACACCCCAAGCCGGACTTCTGTGCCGTCTTCCAGCCGTTCTGCGTGACCCCGTGGGACGGACACGGAGCCGGTGCGGGCCTTGTACTGCGCGAGGGCCGCAATACCCCGTTCGAAGGCTCCCACGGGCGTCGTGGACGGCTTCACGGGCGCTTCCGGCTCCGGGGCCGGAGGTGTGATGCCGAGCTGTTCCAGGCGTTCGCGCTGCCCGCCCATCAGGGCCTGCCAGACCTCCGGCTTCCGTTGCCGGGCGAGCCATTTCCCGATGTCCATGGCGTGGACGGTGACGCCCGGGAGAACTTCCGTCCGGCCCTCTTCGTCAGCCATCAGCTCGCGCAGCGCGGCATAGTGGCGTTGCCACACGGCCGGCCACGACGGGTTCCAGTCCTTGTCCACGGCCTCCAGCGCGGTCTTCCATTCGGGGTGGTCGTCGAGCGCGCAGGGCCGTCGCAAATTCGCGAGCCACATCCCCAATGGTCTGTCCAGCATGGTCGCGGGCCGGGGTGCGCACAGTGTCCAGTGCTGGTCGTAGTAGGCCTTCGCGGCTTCGAGGTTCTCCTGGAACCGCTCATCGGCCGGCGACCAGACCATGCCGAGTTGCTCAAGTCGCCTCGCGCGCTGGCCGTTCATCTGCCCGGCCCCGTACGCGCGTCGTTGTTCTGCGACCCATTGTCCAAGCGGTGTCACGCCCTCTTTGTGCCCATAAGGCACTCGGGCGTGCCGCTCCCGTTCGGTGAACTTCTTGAGCGCCGCCCAGCCGCGGGCCCAGTCCTGGCGTTCGGTGTCGATGACGTTGAAAGACACCCAGTCCGCGACCATCACGGGATCCCTGGGGGCGGCGAAACGAAGCAGCAGGCGGGATTCTTCTTCGCCGTCTCCTGGCGCGACACCAATATGCACGGACGGCTGCGCCACATCCTTCTGCGGCTCCTGGGGGATGGCGAGCAGTTCCACGGCCTCTTCATCGTGGGCCCGCAGACCCTCCAGGACTTTCACCAGGGGCCGGTAGGACCCGGAGGTGAACATGTCCTCAGGCTGCTCTCCCGGCTGGAGGAAGACGGGCACGATCAAGGAGGCGAGCTTGCCCTGCCCCGGCTTCTGCCGAAGCGCCCGGCCGATGGCCTGGACGATGTCGTGCGGTGCGCCCTTCGGGTCCAGGAGGGCAACTGAATCCACGCTTCGAATATCGACACCCTCGCCCAGAACACGACAGTTCGAGAGCACGGCCCGCTGCGCCGTAGACCCGAACGAACCGAGGACTTCCCGCCGGTGTTCGGGGACGTGCTCGCCGCACAGCCAGTCCGCCCAGATACGAGCCGGGTACATCTCCGGCTGATCCGCATGCAGCTTCGCCGCGACGCGCTCCAGGCCCTCCGCGTACGCCTGTGCCTCGATGGTCCGGTGGTGGAACGTGATGCACGTCTGCAGGTTGTGCTGGTTCATGGTGTGCAGGAGCGCGGCCTGGAGCGCCCCGAGCCGCTGCCCCCGCACCTCTTCCGTGTGCCGCTCCTCGCCCATCAGCCGCTCGGGGGTGACGACGGGGTCCTTCAGCTCCAGCACGATGATCTGGTACCGCGCCAACAGGCCCCGGGAGACGGCTGATGCGAGCGAGAGTTTGTACAGGACGGGCCCGAAGACCTTCTCGTCATCCATGCTCGCCGCCATCTCCCGCGGCAGCGGGTCACGCACCCCCTCGGCAACCTCGCGGTTCAGCCGCTCCTCCCAGATCCGCGGCGTCGCCGTCAGGTACAGCCGCCGGTACGCCGGGATGACGGTCTGGTCGTGGATGTCCGCCCACGCCTTACCCATCGAGCCACTTGTCCTGTGGGCCTCATCAACCACCGCGAGGTCTACTCGATCAAGCTTCTGACCGTAGACACCCTCGAAAGCCTCCGCCAGGACACCCAGACTGGCGTACGTCGCATAGATGGTGACCGGCCCCCGCCCGTGCCACAGCGCTAGCTGCACGGGATTCGTGGTGGAGCGCACCTTCATGCTCCACAGCTCCGGGTCGTCCTGGAGCGAGCACACCGCAACCGCCGGCCCCTTGTGCCCAGCGTCGTGCCATGCCTTCACTGTCTGCGCCAAGAGGTCCAGCGTCGGCACCAGTACGAGAACGCGCCCCTTAGGCACAAGCCGCTTTGCCGACGCAGCGGCAATAATCGTCTTTCCCGTGCCACACGCGGCGTGCACCTGCCCGCGAAGGCCATTGAAGGGAATACCACCCGGCGGGATATCGAAGCCGCGCACAATGGCGGCAACAGCTTCGATCTGGTGGTCACGCAGTTTCACGGCCATGCCACGTGTTCTCCTTTTCGCGAATGTGGCGCGTAGTTAGAAAGAGAATCCCGGCGCATGGCGCGCGGCGCTGGGGTGTGGTGTCTGGATCCAAATTCTACACAGCCATATCTTGTGATGCATCACTCGCGCTCCAACTTCCCTCCCTAGGGTGATGCATGACTCGATCCCGCCCACGAACGGCCAGTTGTCTTGTATGCTGTCCCGACATCTATGAACATGTCGGGACAGGTTCGACGGCGGAGGGGTCGGGCGGAGCGCAGCGGAGCCCGTCACTGCGGCGGGGCCAGCACCATGTCAGGCCGACGGTCCGTCACTTTCATTGCAGAGGTGGCGCCTGGGATTCACAGGTCCTGCACAGGCCCGCGCGTGATACAGGCCCCTTGTCGCTAGCCCCGGCGACCGCGCTTGCGCGGGTGCCCTCAATTCGCGCTTGCGCGAATTGACTTCCCGTCAGAATTCCGTTTACGGAATTCCATTTCCGCGTTTACGCGGAAATTCGAATTGCGCTTGCGCAATTCGTGCTCTATGCAGCGCGTCAGCGCTGCATAGCCCGCGGAGCGGGCTATGA
>NZ_JBSFEV010000090.1:0-6330 GCF_053594615.1 Streptomyces sp. NPDC001858 | reverse complement strand
GCGCTACGAGAAACGCGCCTACATCTACCTCGGAACCGTCACCCTCGCGGCCCTCATGACCTGGCTCCGCACATGATCCGAGAAACAGCGCCTAGCACCGGAGCGAGGTCCTTCATACGCTCTGCTATATAGCCCTGGATCGTACGGACCCCTCCGCGGATCCGGTCCATGTCGATTTCCGCGTGGCGTCGTTCCTCTTCATCCTTGATGTGCTCCAAAATGTGCTCACCGACGAAACGGATGAGGAAGTTCAGCACTTGGGCAGTGGTGCTCTCCACCTTGCCAGCTTGGGCGTCCTCACCGACCAAGCCATAGTGCTGCAGAGCGTTGCGGCGTTTCGCCAGACCGGAGAGGGCATCCTTTTCGCTCTGGCTGAACTTGATACCCGCCATGTTGGTCAGCCGCTTACGCGTCTCTTCCGGAGAGCAACTGGTCAGCGTTCCGTTCTTGAGCGCTTCTCGCGTAGCGTCCCCGGGGTTGGCGAACACCAGCGACCAGTGCACCATCTGCAGACGTGCCTTCAGAAGCACTTCGGCCCCCGCGGCCAGGTGCAGCACGGCGTACTTCATGGCCCTTGCACTTGGTTCGCTTGCACCCTCTAGGTGCTCTGCCACGCTGACCAAGTAGTCCAGGCCATTCCGGACGGGTGGAAAGTACACATCACCTGCGAGCTCCGCTTGGCGCACCTGGTAGTAGGCCCCGTTACGTTCGACCAAGCCCTGATCCACTGGGTGCGATATCTCCTCAAGTTCATGGCTCGACACATCATCGAGAAATTGCTCATGCATGGGGATCCTTCAGGGCGAGTGAATCTTGGCGGAGGATCTTCTCACGCACACGGTCCCGCCGTGTGCCCCCTGGGGGTGCCAGGACTGTCCACACCAGGGGGCTGGTGTGGCTCGCGCGCGACGCCGGGCGGGACAAGCCGCCCGGCTGCCGTCGGCCACGCTCCGTTTCCGCGGTCAGCGCGACTGGATCCAGAGGCCGCCGTAGGCGACGACGGCGCCGCCGACTGCGGTTGCGGCCCCTCGGAGCAGATACAGGCCGGCTTCGTTGCGGAGCCGCCGGGCACGCGTGGCCCACCGGGTCTTCCACGACCCGCCATTCGGCGTCGGGAGGGGTTCCGGGTCCGGGCTGTTGCCCTTACGCTCGGGCTTGGACATGAGCTTCTCCTTCGTCGGGGATGTTCGGTCTTCTGCAGACGGCTCCCTGCCCACCAGGGGGCCGTCGCCGTTTCCGGCGACAACCGTGCCGTTGTCCACCCATTGAGATTTTTTAGGTCTCTTGGGGTGGACGAGAGCAACAAAAGCACCTCGAAACCCGCTCTGACCAGCGAAAACAGTGGATTGTCAAAAGAAGTCCAACTGCGTCAGTGAGACGCCAATGCGGGTCTACTCAGGTCTTTGTGACCTCAATATGCGCAATCCCGGGCTCACCTGGGGTGTCGTGCCGAGCATTCATGAGGAATCGCGTGTCGAACTGGGTTGCTGCGTGCGAGAGTTGATGGATGCCTCAGATGCTGCGGATGCCCAGCAAAGCCGACCTGCCTGATGGGACCAGGCGCGACTTTGTAGCCGAGCTGTTCATCCACTTCAAGGAAGCAGGGCGCCCTGCACCCGCCCTCATCGCAGCGACGACCAGTTCCATGCAGGATCCGCTTCCTGTAAGCCGGGAAACCATCCGCCGACTCCTCAAGGGGCAGACCATCAGCACGTGGCAGAGAGTCGACGCGGTCCTGCGCGCCCTGTGCCACATCGGTGGCCAGGACCCTGACCGCAGGCGCTGGCCGGAATCGGACAACTGGCACGACGACGATCCGACCACCTGCAGGGAGCGCCTGCGCCAGTTGTTGGACAACGACATTGATGGCGTCGAACCGGAGAACGCCCCGGCTCCTGTCCCGCCGGCGCGATCCAACTCGGGGTGGGGCGGCCCTCGTACCCAGCCCACGCAGGATGATCCGTGGGCCACTACGCCCACGCCGGCCCCGACTACTCCAGCCCAGGGCGGCTACTCCGACGAACCGCCCTTCTAGATGCGTGCATGTGCGGCCCGCCATCTGTTTGTGATCAGCCGTGTTGTCCTGACGGGGAAGCGGCGGGGTGTCTGCGGCGGCTCCTGCCACCTGGGGCCTCATTGGACACGCTGCCGTCGCGCCGCCAGGCGAAGGGACCAGGCGAAGTACAGTCCGCTGCGCAGTGTGACCCGCAGCAGCCAGGCCACCCGGGTTCGCAGAGGCTGTTTGCCGAGGTCGACCCACTCTGCCATCCACTCTTCGGGCCAGCGGTCACGGGCGTTCGCGGGCAGGAGGCGGGAGAGTGCTTCGAACAGAGGCCGTGCCCGTTGTAGGCGCCGGTCAGCACAGTCGTCCATGTCGCTCGCGGGTTCGTCCCTGACGGCGTCAGCGGATTCCTGGGGTGGGGGTGGTATTTGCCCGAGCCCGCGTCGGATGCCCGAGGGGCCACCTCGTACGATGTCCCGCGGAGAGTCACTGCTGTTGGTACTGGGAGTTGCACGGCCTTGTCCGACGCGTTCCACCCAGTAGAGCTGCCGATGGCCGCGTTCATCGAGACCTTCGCTGATCTTTTGGGCTTCGTCGCGGGTGGCATACCTGCCGACCCTGTACCGGTTGCCGTTGTCGTCCTGGCGGATCACTAACCAGGGGAGCGTGAGCGGTTCGCTGACCTCATTGTCGGCGCCGTGCATAACGCAGCCTCAACTCCCCAGACCATCAGCAGGGCGAAGGCGGGCAGAGATGGCGCCCCCCTGGTAGGCGGCGGCGAGAGCGACGCGGGCGGACTCGGCACCGCTTGGGGCGAAGCGGTAGTAGCGGCGGCGGGGCCGGGGCGGATCGGTCTTCTCGATCTCGTTCTGGTCTTCCCAGAAGGACTCGAGCCAGCCTGTGTTCTCGAGGCGGGCGAGGATCGGGTGGATGGTGCCGGTGGGAAGGCCTGCTGCTTGGGAGAGTTCCAGACCGTAACGGGCCTCGGCAGGGCTCTCCAGCAGGGTCCGCAGCACCAGTTGTGTCTGGAGCGTCATGCGCGGCGTCTTTGCCATGCCAGAACTCTAGTATGGGATTCATCTGCCCAACAGCAGAATGCGGCATCTGCCTCAGGCAGATGCCGCACCTCGAACTGTCGCTACCTACGCCCAGCGCATCCCGATCGCGGACAGCTGCTCGCGTCGGTCTTCCGGCAGCGTTGCCGCACGGGAGCGCTGGTTGCCGATCCATGCCCCGAGACGGAACTGCAGTTCCCATCCCTCGTCTGAGAGCACGGTCTCGACGTGCTTGCGGGGGACGATCAGGTGGCCCTCGCGCTCGTAGAACTGCTTCGCGGCGGCCAGGTTGGCGGCCCACTTGTCGGCCTGGGTACGGCGCGGCTTGGGCTTCTCGTCCTCGGTGGCGGGCTCGATCCCGAGGACCTGCTCACACATCCACTGCTGCACTCCGGTGAGCTTGTCCCAGCCCATCCGCTGGGCGCGCACCCACCGTCCGAGGTCCTCGCCCTGGCGCAGGACGTCACCCGGCTCGGTCGGCAGCTCGCCGCCTTCGTCCAGGTGCAGCCGGGTGAGGTGGAACGCCCGCTGCCACTCCACGGGCCAGGTGGGGCACCACGAGGCGTCGATCTCCTCCAGCTGCTCGCGCCGGTCCTCCGACAGCGCGCCGGCCACCGATCCCACCGGCAGGCCCTCGGCACGCCGCTGCTCGATCTGGGCTGCCTTGCGGGCGGCGGCCCGCGCGTTCTTGAGCCAGATGCCCACCTTCGCGCCCTGGTAGGTGGCGTCCATCGGCGCCAGGAGGTGCCCGTTCTCGGCAGCCCACCCTCGGGCGGCGGACAAGCCCTCCTCCCACGCGACGTCGAAGTACGACCACACCATGCCCAGCTTCTCCAGCTGCTGGACGCGGTCCTCGTCCATGTCCCTGCGGGCGTAGAAGCGGCGGGCGTCAGCGATCCACTGCCCCAGCGGGAAGTTGGCCAGCGAGGCCGGCCACCCCTCAGCCTGAGCCTCCTCACCCGCAGGCACCCGGTACGTGAACGGCACCTTCAGGTCCCCGACCTCGCGCGTGTACAGCACGGCGGCCTCGATGCCGCGCCGCCAGTGCTCGTGCTCGGGGTTGAGGACCCGCAGGTTGATGAACGCGGCCAGCTGTGCCGGGTCACGCGGCGTGGAGAACTTCAGCAACGCCTTCGCCGACGCGGACGGCCCACCGTCCCCGCCCCCGCTCTTCTCCTTGCCCTTGGCGTCCTTCTGGACGGGCTTGTAGCGGCTTGGGGCCTGCTGTTGGGCCAGTTGTTCGACGATGCGGGTGTCGTGCGCCCTGAGCGCCTCCAGCAGCTTTGCCAGCCCGCCGAACGCCCGGCTGGTGAGCATGTTGTCCGCCGTCTCCCCGGGCGCCAGCAGCACCGGCACCACGAGGGAGGCCATCTTGCCCTCGCCGGGCTGCATCCGCAGCGCGCGCCCCACCGCCTGGACCAGATCCGGCATCGACCCGCGCACGTCCGCGAAGTACACGGAGTCGCAGTTGCGGGTGTCGACGCCCTCGCCCAACACCTTCACCGAGCTGAGGAACGCCTTCTCCACCACCGTGCCGTCCGTGGCGATCAGGGAGGAGAACTCCCCGAGCACCCGGCGGCGGTGCAGCGCCTTGTGATCGCCGCACAGCCAGTCCGCCCACACCGTCGCCGGGTACAGCTCCGGATCGGCCGCGTGCAGCTGCGCCGCGACATCCGGGACCCCGGCAGAGAACGCTTCGGCCTCCTTGATGACGTGATGGAACACCAGCGTGCGCTTGAAGGCTTCCTCCGCTGAAGCCTTCACCAGTGCCGTCTGGAGCGCGGCGAGCCGGGCCCCGCGCATCTCGTCCGACCGGCCCTCGGCACCCAGCAGCAGCGCGGCCTGGAACTGCGTGTCGGTGATGTCCACACACACCACCTGGTACGGCGCACAGATCCCCCGGTCGATCGCCTCCGACAGCGTCAGGGTGAAACACCGGCTGCCGAACGGCCCGTCCGGATCATCCGACATGCTCGCCACCAGCTCACCCGGCGCACCCGTCTCCTGGTCCTCGTCCAGCTGCCACAGCCGGGGCGTGGCCGTCATGTACAGCCGCCGCAGCGACGGGATGCGGGTGTTGTCGTGAACGACCGCCCACGGCTTGCCGATCCGGCCCGAAGTCCTGTGCGCCTCATCGACCACGATCAGGTCCCACGCCGAAAGGCCGGCGGCATGCGCCCGCTCCAGCGTGCCCAGACCCAGGCTGGCGTACGTGGCGTACACGGTGACCTTCTCCAGGCCCCTCGTCCACTCCACCAGCTCGTCCACGTCCGTGGTGTTGGGGAAGGACACCTCCTCACCCCGCAGGGAGGAGACCCCGATCATCGGGCCCCTGCGACCGCCCTCGCGCCACGCCGCCTCGGTCTGGGCGAGCAGATCGAGCGAGGGCACGAGGACCAGCACCCGGCCCGCGTGGAGCTCTTCCGCACTCCGGACCGCCACCCGGGTCTTCCCGGACCCGGTCGCCATGATCACCTGTGTCCGCAGACCCCGCTCCGGCACCAGCGATCTTGCAGGGAGTTCGATGGCACGCAAGACCGCGTCAATGGCTTCTCGCTGGGCGGCCTCGCGCTGATCTGCGCGGTTCGTGGTCGACATTCCTGTCTGCTTTCTCCTGGGTGGTGCCCGGTCGGTTCGAGTGGCGGGAAACGGGAAACCTGCACGTAGAGAGGCCACAAGGGCTACGGTGGGAGTGGCTCGGCTGGCTGATTACTCTGCCCTACCGAAGCACTCGCAAGGGTCTTGAGTGGATCTCTGTAAGCCTCCGAGCGTTCCAAGGGCGGTGCGCTCTGAGTCCAGAGTCTATCTCGTGCTTCAAAATGAAGCATCAACAAGAGGGAAAATCCCTCGAACGTGGCGCGATCCTGTTAGTCTGCCCCTGTCAAGACTGGAAAGCAGCCTGATGGGAGGTCATGCGATCGTGGTTTCAAGTCCACCGTCACTCCAGCGTTTCCGAGCCGCCCTAACTCTCCGTCACCCTCTCCAGATCCCCCGATTCGACCCGCGCCCGCATTCCCGGCTCCATCCCTCTCCCCCACTGCTGCTGCTTTTCTGGCCAGTTCCCCAGTGGGCGGGGAGGATTGGGGCTGGAGCGGAGCGGAGGCCCCGGATCGGGCGGGGGCGCCAGCGGCCGCTGGCGCGTGGCGCGGAGCGGCTAGCGCCCAACTCCCGGGCACAGCCCGTGAGTTGACGCCGTGCCGCGCAGTACCCCGGCTTGACCATGGTGCGGTTGACGTGCGTCTTGGCGGTGTACGGCGACAGGTAGAGCCGTTT
>NZ_JBSFEV010000089.1:0-8334 GCF_053594615.1 Streptomyces sp. NPDC001858 | reverse complement strand
GCGCTACGAGAAACGCGCCTACATCTACCTCGGAACCGTCACCCTCGCGGCCCTCATGACCTGGCTCCGCACATGATCCGAGAAACAGCGCCTAGTAGTGCTTCGTTAGGTTCTGGTTCTGCTGGTTCTGAGGGGGCGACCGCAGGTGCTGCAGTTCCGGTCCAGCACTTCAGCAGGTCTTGGAGTGCGTCGAGGGTCTGGTAGAGGCTCGGGGCGGTGCCTCGACTTTTGGGTCGAGCCTGCGGAGGGTGAGGAATGCCTGCGCGGCGGTGACGAGGGTGACGTGGTGGTGCCAGCCGCGCCAGGTTCGGCCTTCGAAGTGGTCGAGTCCCAGGCCGTGTTTGAGCTCGCGGTAGTCATGTTCGATCCGCCAGCGCATCTTCGCCCACCGCACCAGGTCAGCGGTCGGTGTGGTGGGCGGCATATTCGATATCCAGTAGTTCGTCGGGGCGTCCTGGCCGTCCGGCCATTCGACCAGGAGGGTCTGGGTGGGCAGGACTCCGTCCCACCGGCTGCGGCCCCCGCCCGATTCCTGGGCGGCGGCCAGGGACTGTTTGCCCGCGGGCCGCACCGTCAGCACCGTGAACCGTGAGGTCATCGCGCCCTTGCTGCCCTGCCTCCAGGTCACTTCGGAGAATCGCTCCGCACCTGCCTCCGCCGCGAGGGTGGAGATGGCTCGCGGCGGGGTGCGGTAGCGGGGAAGGGTGGGCGGCCCGAGCCCGCCATAAGCGGGCTGGTGCGGCTCGACATCCTCCCGATGAGCGACTTCCTTCCCGTGCAGGGCCAGGACATAGGGCAGCCCTCGCTCCTCGAGACCGAGCCGGAACGGCGTGCTGACGCCGTAGCCGGCGTCGGCGACCACGACCGGCGCCTCCAACTGCCACTCGGCGAGTGTGTCCAGCAGGCCGAGCGCCAGACGCCACTTCTCCCGGTGCACCACGTCCTCGGGGATGCCTGCCCTGCGGCAGCGGTCGGGCTCGTCCGTCCACTCGCTCGGCAGATACAGCTGCCACTCCAAGGGGCACGAGGCGGTGTCGGTGGCGGCATGGACACTGACTGCGACCTGGCAGTTCGCCCGTTTGCCGACCGCTCCGCAGTACTGGCGGGCCACTCCGACCGAGGCCTTCCCGCACTTGGGGAACGACACGTCGTCGATCACCCACACCTCGGGCCTGACGACTCTGGACAGCCGCTCGGCGATCCGCTGCCTGACCGGCAGCGGATCCCACGGCGACTGGTTCACGAACTGCTGCAGGGCCTGCATGTTCCCGTCCGGCAGACGTTCGGCCATCGGCTGGATCGACTTGCGCCGACCATCCAGCATCAGGCCTCGCAGATAACACTCACCCTTGGCCCGCTGATCCGTACGCGGCACCGAGACGAAGACATCCGCCACGAACATGGCCAACGCCGCCCGTAATCGGTTTACTTCATGCGCATCCACACGACCAACATGCTCTTGATCAGCATCAACGAATAGACCTAACGAAGCACTACTAGACCATGGCCAGGAGGTGATCCGTGGGTCCGTAGTCGATCTTCCAGTCGGCATAGACGCCGGAGAATCCGTCCTTGATGCACTGCAGGCCAAGGGTCACCCAGCGGACGGATCCGTCGTCGGCGAGTGAGAACGCGACCGCGGCCTCGAACTCCTCGCTGCCGCACGGGCAGCCGGCCGCACCGGGCTCGTCGTCCTCCCAGGACTCCTCGTTCCAGTACTCTTCGCTGTCCGCGATGAACGCACGGCTGCTGCAGCCAGAACACTCGCGTTCCGCTCCGGACGCGTTGACCAGCACGAAGAACACACGACCGCCGCACCCCTCGCAGATGGAAGGAGCGATCTTCACCGGGCGGCCGTCGACCGCACCCCGCAGGAATGCCGCGAGCTCCGCGGGGACACCCTCGCCAACCTGATCATCAGCATGCACGATCACATCGTTCCAGACGCCCCGACCCCACACCCAACCAGCTTGACCGAAGACATAGGGGCACCCCCCTTGGGACTGGGGAGGGATGATCCGGCGTCGCGCGCCCGGCAAGATCCGAAAGAGAGGGGCGCGTCCTTGCCTGGGGCGACAACACCCACGGCGAACTTGGCACCGGCACCGACACCACATCCCAGTACCAGACGCCGGTGACGGTGCAGGGCCTGGACAAGGTGCGCGACGTCGCCGCCGGATCTTCTCGGCGGAACGCAGGAGCTCGGCGGCCTCGTCGGCGCCGAGCTGCCGGGCGCTCGCGGTGAAGGCGCGGATGTCCTTGGGGAGGCAGCCGCCGCCGTAGCCGATGCCGGGCCGCATGCCGCCGCAGCCGATGCCGGGCCGCATGCCGCCGCTGCCGATGCCGGGGCGCATGCCGCCGCTGCCGATGCGGGGGTCGATGCCGAGGATCTCCACGATCTGGTCGATGTCGCCGCCCGCGGCCTCGCACATGTCGGCGAGGGCGTTGGCGTAGGAGATCTTCAGGCCGAGGAAGGTGTTCGCGGCGCCCTTGGCGAGTTCGGCGGTCTGCGGGTCGGTGACGAAGAGGGGCACGCCCGCGTCCAGGATCGGGGCGTAGACGGAACGGATCGCTTTCTCGCCCTCGGCGGTGGTGACGCCTGCGATGAGGCGGTCCGGGCGGAGGGTGTCCTCCACGGCGTGGCCCTCGCGGAGGAACTCCGGGGTTCCAGACGACGTCGACGCGGTCGCCGGCGGGGGCCAGGCGCTGGGCGAGGAGGGTGACCTGGGCGGTGGTGCCGACGGTGACCGTGCTCTTTCCGACAATCGTGCAGGGGTGGTTGAAGTGGGGGAGCCGGCCACCGCCGAGCTCGACTACGGCCGCTGGCTGGCCGCCGCGTACTCCGACACCACGCTCATCAAGCAGTTCGACGGCGACGAGCCCGACTGGAAGAACCCGCAGGTTCGGCGCGGTGGCGCGCCGACCTCGTCGTCCATGCTGCCGTCGCTGGTCGTGCGGATGTGGGCGGACGCCGAGGTCACCGAGGGGCACACCGTGCTGGAAATCGGCACTGGCACCGGACACTCGACCGCGCTCGCGTGCGAACTCCTGGGCTCCGCCGACGTCACCAGCATCGAGGTGGACGGCCGCCGCCTGGAGACGGCCTCGAGCGCCAGCTGCGGCGTCGCTACTGGGCGGACCGCATCACCAAGGGCGGAGTTGTCCTCTATAACCCGGCGCAAATGCGGGTCCAGCGATACACGTTTCGTGGAGCGCAGATCAGCACGCCGGTTCGGCGGGCGGGGATGGGAAAACGGTACCGGAAACGGAGCACGGCGTCCCGTCCCCGACCCAACACATGGAGCTCGACCGACGCGGCGTCGAACTGCGCTTCCAAATACTCACCGAGCGGGAGGAGAAGAACAGCGTGGCCATACCGGAACCAACTCCTACCGCCTCGCCCAGACCAAAGCTCGCGCTGAAGAGTCCCGCAGCGGCTGAGTGCGGTGGCTGACGACGTGCAGAGACGCTACAGAGCGGTTTCCAAGGTCACCGACTGAGACGCGAAGCCGTTGCGCTCATAGAACCGAACGGCCTCGGCGTTGCTTGAGTAGGCTGTCACTTCCGCCAGCCCGGCCCCCATCTGCTTCGCCCAAGCGAAGAACTCGCCGACCAGGCGACCTCCGATCTGTCCCCGGCGGTATGCGGGCTGCACGTACATGCTCACCAGCGTCGCGACCTTCACCGGCTTCATCGCGGATGCCTCGCCCACCACACCCGCGAGATGCCCCACCACTTCGCCGCCGCAGTCAGCAACGAGGAGAAGCCGACTCGGATCCGCTATCCCAGCCGTGAAACGCTGCGGTCCATGCTCGCGAGGCCAGTCGATGTTGATGCTGGGATCCCGGGTCCCGGCGTCCTCGGCGAACAGCGCGCTGCTGCATGCGACGAGCCCTTCGACATCCGCCTGTTCGGCTCTACGGACAACCACCTCGTGTCGTTGATCACTCATGGCCGCGACACTACCGACCGGCACTGACATATCTGCCCAAGTGCCTATCAAATTCGGTTCTGGCACAGATCTTGGGGAGCGATCGCGGAGGGTGACGATGTTGTTCGATTGAGAGGATGATCACGAACCCCGACTGCCCGACGCAAACGCCCACCTCGTAGCCTCCGCACATGACTGATGATCCGTTCCAGTGCCGCTGCATCCTCTGCCATGACTACGGTGACCGGGACGAAGCGGACCGCATGGATCTGGCGATCACCGAGAATGTGCAGCAGCATGGATGGCACGTCGTAATGGTTCCCGAGGACGAGATCGGTCCTGGATTCGCCTACACCATCGGCCTCGCACACACTCACGGCACACCCGAGCTCGCCATGTTCGGGCTCGATATCCACGTCATGCACCGCATGCTCAACGGGCTCGGAGCGAAGTCCGCCGCAGGTGTTGTACTGGCTGACGGCCAGAAGCATCCTGACGTTGTCGACGGCCACCAGGTCGTGCTCAGGCAGGTCGATCTCCGCTGGTACCGGACCTTTTTCGGGCAGGCCATCGGGTTCTACCGGCGGCCCCCTTTCCCTGTGCTGCAAGTCGCATGGCCCGACGCGAATGACCGCTTTCACTGGGAAGAGCAGGCCGAGGAGAAGCATCGGGAGTCCCAGCCTCAGTTGTGGCAGCCGCCGAGTGAGCACCCTGTCGGGATCTGGACGACCGAACTCTGACCTCTAACGTGCTGGCCAGCGACAGACCAACACCGTCGTGACGGCTACTGAAGCAAGATCATTTTGCGGAGCAGTTCGAATCCGGCTCGGCCGTAGAGCTGTCTCTTGATCTTCTTGATGCGGTTCATGGCACCCTCGATGCCGCCCGAGTTCCAGTCCAGGGTGAGCCCTGTAGTCACTGCGTCGATCCAGGTGGGGAGTGTGGAGCCGAGGCGGTCTGTGAGTATCTCGCCAAAGTCGCGGACGTGTCCGGCGGCCTTGTCGAGTTCGGGGCAACGGGCTAGGACCTCCTTCAGGCTGGCGCGGTCGTCCTCGCTCAGCGCGGTGGGGTGTCGGGTGAGCCAGCCGGTCGCCTGCCGCACCGTCGGCGGCCGCGGCGGTGCGGCGGACGGAGCCCTGCGGAGGGCGGCGATGTGGGCGCGGACCATCTGGTAGGTGACGGGCGCGTTGGCGGCAATGAGTTCGCTGTGGAGGTGCGTGACGCTGGTGCATCCCTCGGCAAACCGTCGCTCCAGGTAGGGCTTGTAGGGGTCCTGTCTGCTGGGCCGGGGCCGGTTCTCCCGGAAGGTGTCCTGCCAGCGTGCGGCGTTCGCGTACCGGCGGAGAACGGTGTTGAGGCCCCAGCCCAGGTGCCGGGCGATCGCCCGGCGTGAGTGGCCTTGGGCAAGGAGCTCGTGGACCAGGGCGTGTGCTGCCTTCTTCCGGTCGGCCCGCCGGCCGACGGGCGCCGAGTCGTCCTGCGGCCGACCAGGGTCTGGACGGGTCTCGCCTGACAGCGTGCCACTGAGCGACGGGTTGCGCAGGCAGTCGCGGTGGGCGGCGACGCAGGTCTCGACGGCCCGGCCAAGGCCCTGCCACAGATGGAGCCGGTCGGCGACCTGCAGAGCGTTGGGGGGCACGGCGCCGGGCACTCTCGGCGTAGGCACCCGCCCGGTCCCGGCAGATGATCTCCACGCCGGGGTGACGGATCAGCCACCCGGCCAGCGGCTCCGCTTCACGGGTCGGAAGCACATCGGCCACGCGATGATCTTCGACACTGGTCAAGACGGTGGAGTACGTCTGGCCGCGACGGATCGCGAAGTCGTCCACGCCCAGCACACGCGGCGTGCTGAACCGTGGATCGGGCAATGCCATGACCCTGCGAAACAAGGTCATCCGTCCTGCGCCGAAGCCCAGCCGGGCAGCCAGCCGGGCTCCGGCCCGCCCCGCCAGCGCGAGCCCCACGCGCTCCTGGGCGTAATTGAGACGCGTCGTGAACCGTGCGTGCGGGGCGGCCAGCCGCGAGAACGGCCCGGCGAACGTCCGGCGCGGACCGTGCGCAAACCCGCAGATGAAGCGCCGGACCGTCAGCCGGATCACAAAGCCCTGCTCAGCGAGCGGAAGGTCCTTCAGCCTGCGCTTGTAACGGTCGTGGACTCGGTCCGAAAAGCGGCCGCAGCCCGGAGACGCCGCCCGAGCCGCGCGGCCTCGCGCCACCACCTCGACCATGCCGAACGCGGCCGCAACCGCCTCGACATCCATATCGTCGATCCCGTCGAACACCAGCGAGTCCGAGAACGGTGCATCGGTCTGCATGACCAGCACCAGCACCGTCAAGGACCGACCGCGGCAGGGACAACCAAGGATGTGATGGAGCATCATTTTCGGCTGCCAGACGGGTAGGCGTACGCGGTTTCACGCGACCCGCCCCCCTCGCAATCGAACACAAGCTCACGTTCTGCGACCGCTCCCCAAGATCTGTGCCAGAACCTCCTAGAAGTGGACAAGCCAGCCGCCCAGCGCTCGCGAGCAGTACCAGCATCCGCTCTCGCGCCTCTGCCCACTCCAACGGGCCGACAGGCGCGGCTCCGCTGGAAGGTACTTCTGCACCGGCACACTGAGAACCGGGCCCGGTGTCGTTCGGCACCGGTTCGTCCGCAGGGGCTTCTGGCGGCTCTTGCGCGGTGCTGTCCTGGTGGGCGTACTCCTCGCCGGCCAGGGACAACAGCGTCTCCCGCGTGATCGTCAGGTGAGCAAGCCGCTCCTCGGCCACCGCGACCTTGTCGCGCAGTGCGGCCGACTCGCCCCGAACGACCGCCTCTTCCCGATCCAGACGCGCGAACAGCAACGTCATCGCGGTCCGCCCTCTCCCTACCGGCACCACGGCCCCAACGGCAGGCGAATCCCAAGCCAAACGTAGGCCGAGCCGCAACAAGATCGCAGACGGTGACCGCAGGTGTCCCCAACCGACCGCATGCGTGCGCCTTCCGCTCAGCCGAAAACGACGCGGGATCATTCCTGTCCACCGTTCAGACAGGGATCCTGTCAGTGGCTGCTGTCAAGATGCCCAGAACCGGCCACGATGCAGGAGAGCAACATGGGCACTTGGGACGTCGGACCTTTCGGCAACGACACCGCAGCGGACTTCAGCGGCACCCTCGACGAGGCTGCCGCAGACGCACGCGCGGGCATTATCTGCGACACCCTCACCCGCGTGATCGACACCGCCGGCTACCTCGAAGCACCCGAATCCGAAGAGGCCGTCGCCGCAGCCGCCCTCATCGCCGCACAGTGCCCCGAGGGTGAGCCGACCGATCCCGTCCACGGCCCCGAGGAACCGCTCCCCGACCTCACCAGCCTGCTCGACCTGGCACTTCAAGCCCTCGACCGCGTCATGTCCGAGCCGTCCGAGCTGATGGACCTTTGGGATGAATCGGATGGCGGTCCCTGGCGGGAGCAAATCCGCAACCTACGGAACGTGCTCACGCCACAGCCCCTTGGAGAACAACCCAGCCTGTTCTGAACCATCCGCACCTTCTACGAGTCATCGCCGAAAGGTCACCATGAGCTGGGACGTGCTCCTCCTCCGCCTGCCCGACGACATCACCTCGGTGCAGCAGATCCCCGACGACTACACCACCGCGCCTATCGGCAGCCGGCACGACGTCCTCGTTTCCATCACCCAGGTCATCCCCGACGTCGACGTCTCCGACCCCACCTGGGGAGAACTCCTCGGGCCTACCTGGTCCATGGAACTCGAGATCGGTGCAGAAGACCCGGTCGACTCGATCATGCTCCACATCCGCGGATCCGGCGACGACGTCCTCACCCCTGTCTTCCGCCTTGCTGGAGCCCTACGCTGCAAGGTTCTGGACTGTGCCGAAGGAGACCTGATCACTCCATTGGAAACGTCCGGATGGCGCGGCTTCCAGCAGTACCGCGACGGCGTGCTCCGTTCCCATCGCTGAAGGCTGGGGCGCGGAGCCACTCTCCGTAGCGGCGGAGGCGATCAATGCCACGAGGTTGTTGGTCCAGCAGTCAGACTCCTTGGTCGCGACCTCGACACCGCAGCCGCTGCATACGAGGTTGGGGCCGTCCTGGCCGGCGAGCCGCAGCAACCAGCGAGACGCCGAGAATCGGGGTGCAGCGCAGTCCCCGGAACGTCATCTGGGTAAAAGATCAGCAGACTGGCATCGAAATTCACCTTGAAGGTCCCCGGGGCCATCCGGGGCGAGGCGGCCTCATGGCCCACCGGCCGGCTCCGGCCGCTCCGGCCCTCTCAGCGGTTCCCCCGGAGCCACCTCCCTTGTCTAGGCGCTGTTTCTCGGATCATGTGCGGAGCCAGGTCATGAGGGCCGCGAGGGTGACGGTTCCGAGGTAGATGTAGGCGCGTTTCTCGTAGCG
>NZ_JBSFEV010000088.1:0-8849 GCF_053594615.1 Streptomyces sp. NPDC001858 | reverse complement strand
CCACCCGCGACCAACGCCCCGTACAACACCGTCACACCGGCATCGAACGACACCGAAGCATGCAGCACCGTCGTACCCGCAAGATCCGGATACGCCACCGGACAACGCGCCACATAATTCACCAGCGCCGCATGCCCCACCACCACACCCTTCGGCCACCCCGTCGACCCCGACGTATAAATCACATACGCCGGATGCTCCAACACCAGCCCACCCAGCCGATCAGCATCCACCAGATCACCGGCCGCCTGACCTGCCACCGCCACCGCAACAGCCGACTCGTCCAGCACCACACAACCCGCCGCCGCAGGCAACGCCGACACCGTCACAGAGTCCGTGACCACCAAGACCGGATCCGCGTCCCCGAGCATGTAGGCGATCCGGTCCACCGGATACTCCGGATCCACCGGCACATACCCCGCGCCCGACTTCAACACGGCCAGCAACGCCACGACGAGCTCCACCGACCGCGGCAACGCCACCGCCACCAACCGCTCCGGACCCGCACCCCGACCCACCAGATACCGGGCCAGCCGATTCGCCCGCGCGTTCAACTCGCCATACGTCAGCTCCACACCGTTGCTCACCACGGCGGTGGCCGCGGGAGTCCGCGCCACCTGCGCCTCGAACAACTCCGGGACCGTCACCCCCGGCACCTCACGGGCAGTGTCGTTCCACTCCACCAGCATCCGCCGACGCTCATCAGCACCCAGCACATCAATCTGACGCACCGGCTCATCGGGACGGGCAGTCACCGCTTCCAGCACCCGCACCAACCGGTCCGCCAGACCCCGAACCGTCTCCTCACCGAACAGGTCGGTGCGGTAGTCCACCCGACCGTCCAGTCCGGCAGACACGCCATCGACATGGGTCTCGCCCAAGGTGAACGACAGATCGAACTTGGCGATCGTCCCCCGGGTCGGTTCCAGCCGCACCTCCAGGCCAGGCAACACGAGCTCTGGCTCGGCAACGTTCTGGAACGTGAGCATGACCTGGAACAGCGGATGCCGGGCCATCGACCGGGCCGGATTGAGCACCTCCACCAGATGCTCGAACGGCACATCCTCGTTGGCGAACGCGGCCAGATCCGCCTCCCGCACCCGCTCCAGGATCTGCCGGAAACTCGGGTCACCCGACACATCCGTGCGCAGCACCAGCGTGTTCACGAAGAACCCGACCAGATCGTCGAGGGCATCGTCGGTGCGGCCGGCCACCGGAGTGCCGATCGGGATGTCCTCGCCCGCGCCCATCTTCGACAGCAACACCGCCAGCGCAGCCTGCACCGCCATGAACACACTCGCCCCGGACGACCGGGACAACCCCACCAGCCGCCCATACACCTCAGCCGGCACATGAAGCGCTACCGAACCACCCACATGCGACGCCACCGCCGGACGCGGAAAGTCCACCGGCAACTCCAACTGCTCCGGCAGCCCCTCCAACGCCTTCCGCCAGTACGCCACCTGACCGGAGATCACACTCTCCGGATCATCCTCACTGCCCAACACCTCACGCTGCCACAACGTGTAATCCGCATACTGCACCGGCAGCTCCTGCCACCCCGGAGCCCGCCCCCCACACCGCGCCGCATACGCCTGAGACAGATCCCTCGCCAGCGGAGCCATCGACCAGCCATCCGCCGCAATGTGATGCACCACCATCACCAACACCCACTCACCGGAGCCCGAGCCCTCCACCTCCAGCAACCGCACCCGCCACGGCAGATCCCGCTCCAGGTCAAACCCCGCACCAGCAACACCCGCCACCACCCCGGCAACCCGCTCCACCGCCACCGACTCCACCAGCAACGACGGCACACCCGCCCGGCCCTCAACGACCACCTGCCGCGGCTCACCATCCACCTGCGGAAACACCGTCCGCAGACTTTCATGCCGGCCCGCCACATCACCCAACGCCGCCCGCAACGCCCCCACGTCCAACCCACCCGACAACCGCAGAACCAGCGGGATGTTGTAGGTCGCGGACAGTCCCTCCAACTGCCCCAGGAACCACAACCGACGCTGCGCAAACGACACCGGAATCACAGGGTTTTACCTTTCGCTTATTCCCTCGGAACCAGGGGCAATCACGACCGGCGCGGGTGGTCGGCCTTACGAAAAAACGTCAGCGGATAGTGGTGGATCTTCTCGCAAGCTCCACGACGTTCGCCACGCACTAACCAAAAAGCGGCGTCACATGATGTCTTCCTCAGACCTGGGCACACGTCGCAATTTCGGACGCGGCTTGGCAATACTCGCTGACGCTAGATCATTCACCAGCAGATCGACCGTGGGTGCCTCGAAGAGGGATCGAATGGTCACTTCCACGCTCAGCGCCGCCTGGATTCGACGCACCAGCCGTATCGCAAGCAAGGAGTGGCCCCCCAGGTCGAAGAAGCTATCGTCGATCGAAACAGATTCGACGCCGAGGACTTCCGCGAACAAACCGCAGAGAATCTCCTCCTGCGGAGTACTCGGCGCCCTTCCTGACCCAGACGAAAGGAACTCCGGCCTCGGCAATGCACGCCGGTCGAGTTTTCCGTTCGGGTTGAGAGGCAACGTGTCCAGCACTACGAACGCGGATGGAACCATGTAATCCGGCAGGCTGCGGCTCACATGACCACGCAGTGCAGCAGCCACCACGGTTGCGGGGATGCCCTCCGCGCCTGCTCCCGCCGCCGGCACCACATAGGCCACCAGGCGTTTGTCGCCGGGCTGGTCCTCACGCACGATCACCACGGCCTGGGCCACGTCCTCGTGCCCGGCCAGCACGGCCTCGATCTCACCCGGCTCGATACGGAAGCCCCGCACCTTCACCTGGGCATCCGCGCGCCCCATAAACTCCAGAACACCATCGGCGTTCCACTTCGCGAGGTCGCCGGTCCGGTACATCCGCGACCCCGACGGACCGAACGGATCCGCGACAAACCGTTCCGCAGTCAGCCCCGTACGCCCCAGATAGCCGCGGGCAACACCAGCACCCGCCACGTACAACTCACCCGCAACTCCGACCGGCACCGGAGACAAGCCCGCATCCATCACATACACACGCGTGTTCCACACCGGCCGCCCCACAGGCACCGACACATCGCCCGCCCGGCACTCCCACAACGTGATATCAACTGTGTTCTCCGTCGGACCGTACGAGTTGAAAACCCGACGCCCCCTAACCCACCGATCAATCAGCCCCGCAGAAGACGCATCTCCCGCCAACACCAACGTCAGATCCTCCGGAAGAGAACCCTCTTCCATCACCTCCAATGCCGCCGGCGGCAACGTCAGATGCGTCACCTCATACCGCGCCACACACTCCGAAAGCGCCGGACCAGGGACCCGCTCGTCCAACGACGCCACTACCAACGCCGCCCCCGACAACAGCCCCATCCACAATTCCCAGACCGACGTATCAAAACTCACCGAAGCAAACAGAAGGACCCTGGACCCAGCCCCCACGCCAAGGCCCTCAACCTGCGTCCCCGACAAACTCCCCACACCCACATGCGAGACCACCACGCCCTTGGGCCGCCCCGTCGACCCGGAGGTGTAGATCACATACGCCGGAAGCCCCCCGACCAGCCGCCCCGACCGATCGGCGTCCACCAGATCGCCAGGCGCCTCCGCAGCCACCGCCGCCGCAACGGCCGACTCGTCCAGCACCACACAGCCCGCCGCCGCAGGCAACGCCGACACCGTCACAGAGTCCGTGACCACCAGGACCGGATCCGCATCCTCAAGCATGTACGCGATGCGGTCCACCGGATACTCAGGATCCACCGGCACATACCCCGCGCCCGACTTCAGCACGGCCAGCAACGCCACCACGAGATCCACCGACCGCGGCAACGCCACCGCCACCAACCGCTCCGGACCCGCACCCCGACCCACCAGATACCGGGCCAACCGATTCGCCCGCGCATTCAACTCGCCATACGACAACTCCACATCACCGCTCACCACGGCCACAGCCTCGGGGGTCCGCGCCACCTGCGCCTCGAACAACTCCGGGACCGTCGCTTCCGGCACGTCACGGGCGGTGTCGTTCCACTCCACCAGCATCCGCCGACGCTCATCAGCACCCAGGATGTCGATCTCCCGCACCGGCTCATCAGGGCCGGCCACCACTGCTTCCAGTACCCGCACCAGCCGGTCCGCCAGACCTCGAACCGTCTCCTCGGCAAACAGGTCGGTCCGGTAATCCACCCGACCGTCCAGTCCGGCAGCCACGCCATCGACATAGGTCTCGCCCAGGCTGAAGGACAGATCGAACTTCGCCACCACGCCACTCACGGGCTCTGCTTCCGCGTGGATGCCGGGCAGATCGAGGTCCGGGCGGACATTGTTCTGGAAGGCCAGCATCACCTGGAACAGCGGATGCCGGGCCATCGACCGCGCCGGATTGAGCACCTCCACCAGCTGTTCAAAGGGGACGTCCTGATGCGCGAACGCCGCCAGATCCGCCTCCCGCACCCGCTCCAGGATCTGCCGGAAACTCGGGTCACCCGACACATCCGTACGCAGCACCAGCGTATTCACGAAGAACCCGACGAGCTCGTCCAGCGCATCATCGGTGCGGCCCGCCACCGCAGTACCCAGCGGGATGTCCTCACCCGCGCCCATCTTCGACAGCAACACCGCCAGCGCAGCCTGCACCGCCATGAACACACTCACGCCGCACCCACGCGAGACCTCAACCAACCGCGCATGCACCTCAGCCGGCACACGCAGCGCCACCGAACCACCCACATGCGACGCCACCGCCGGACGCGCGAAGTCCACCGGCAACTCCAACTGCTCCGGCAGACCCTCCAACACCTCCCGCCAATAGGCCACTTGACCGGAGATCACACTGTCCGGATCATCCTCACTGCCCAACACCGCACGCTGCCACAACGTGTAATCCGCATACTGCACCGGCAACGGCAACCAGGCAGGCACACGCCCCTCAGACCGCGCCGCATACGCAACGGACAGATCGCGAGCCAACGGAGCCATCGACCAGCCATCGGCCGCGATGTGATGCACCACCATCACCAGCACCCACTCGCCGGAGCCCTCCACCTCCAGCAACCGCACCCGCCACGGCAGATCCCGCTCCAGATCAAACCCTGTGCCGGCGACAGCAGCCACCACCTCAGCAGCGCGCTCGGCAGTCACCGATTCCACCAGCAACGACGGCACACCCGCCCGGCCCTCAACGACCACCTGCCGCGGCTCACCATCCACCTGCGGAAACACCGTCCGCAGACTCTCATGCCGACCCGCCACATCACCCAACGCCGCCCGCAACGCCCCCACGTCCAACCCACCCGACAACCGCAGAATCAGCGGGATGTTGTAGGTCGCGGACGGGCCCTCCAACTGGCCCAGGAACCACAGTCGGCGCTGCGCGAACGACAACGGCAACTCCTCCGGACGCTCCCACACCCCCAACTGCTCCCGCACCCGACCACCCACACCGAGCCGATCGAACAACCCGGCGACGGTCGGCGCCTCGAACAACGCGCGGATACTCACCTCCACACCCAGCACGGACCGGATACGGCTCACCAGTCGCGTGGCAAGGAGCGAGTGACCACCGAGGTCGAAGAAGCTGTCGTCGATCGAGACGGTGCTGACACCCAGCACCTCCGCGAACAGGCCGCACAGGATCTCCTCCCGCGGCGACCTCGGCGTTCGACCGACCGTGTGCGGGGTGAAGTCCGGGGCAGGCAGGGCCCGCCGGTCCAGCTTCCCGTTCGGCGTCAGCGGCAGCCCGTCCAGGACCACGAACGCCGACGGAACCATGTAGTCCGGCAACCGCTCCGCCACATGACCACGTATCGCGCGGGCATCAAGAACATGGGCGGACACGCCGGCGCCAGGCACTACGTACGCCACGAGCCGCTTGTCGCCCGACTCGTCCTCGCGCACCACCACGGCGCTCTGGCTCAGCAAGGCATGCTCGGCCAACACCGCCTCGATCTCCCCGAGTTCGAGACGCTGGCCGCGAATCTTGACCTGGTGGTCTCGCCGCTCCACGAACTCGAGTCGGCCGTCCGGGAGGCACCTCACGTAGTCGCCCATGCGGTACATCCGTGCACCGGGCTCGTCGGAGAACGGGTCGGCGACGAATGCGGCTGAGGTGCGGGCCGAGTCACCGACGTAGCCCTGGCCGACACCTACGCCACTGACATACAGATCGCCAGGCATGCCGGTGGGAACCAGCTGGAGACCTTCGTTGAGTACGTACAGGCGCATGTTGCGGATCGGGCGTCCGATGGTGACCTTCTTCTCCCGCCCATAGCCCTCACTCGTGATGACGGCGTGCGAGACGTCGTCCGAGCACTCAGTCGAGCCGTACGCATTGACGAGGGGAACGTTCGGGTATCGGGCGAACCAGCGCTCGCAGAGGTTGCCGGGAAGTGGCTCGCCTGTCACCACAAGCCAGCGCAGCTTGGGCAGTTCGAGTGTTTCGTCGGCAGCGTCCCACATGTCGAGGGCCGCCCTCAGAAGGGAAGGAACGACCTCGAGTACGGATATCCCCTGGTCAGCGACGCGCCCGAAGAGTGCCCGCGGATCAGCGGCGACCGCACGATCGACGATGCTTATCTTCCCACCGAGCATCAACGCGGCGAACATCTGCCAGACCGAGATGTTGAAGGTCAACGGCGCGTTCTGCATCACGTGGTCCGTGGCGGTGAGTTCCAAGTCCTCGATCTTCGCCAGCAGATGGTTCTCCATGCCGGCTCGGTGGACCATGGCGCCCTTGGGCCGCCCGGTGGATCCGGAGGTGAAGATGGAGTAAGCGATGTCGTAGCTCTTTGCTCCGTTGGGATACCACTCCCCACTGTCCTGGTCCTCATCAATGACCAAGACCTCGACGGCACCGTCCGACTCGGCAGCGATGGCATGAGCACGGTCGAGATGCTTCTTCTCGACCAGCAAGCAGCTCGCATTGCTGTCGGTCAGGAAGGTCGCACTTCGCGCCGAGGGGGCCTCGGGGTCCAGCGGGATGTATCCGGCCCTGCTTCCGAAGACACCCAGTACCGACCACACGAACCGCGCTCCGGGATCGGAGATGATCCCGACCAGGGCGCCGGCTCCCGTGCCACGTCGCCCAAGCCGCCTGGACAGAGCACTGGCCCGAGACATCAGAGTCTCGTACGTTACGGCTCCCTCGTCATCGACGATCGCGACGGCGTCGGGCTGGATGCGGGCAACGGACCTGATCCGGTCCACGACATCGCGGAACTCCTCGACCCTTTCGGGCCCGTTCAGCTCGGTAAGGACTCGGTGCTGCTCGGCCTCATCGAGGATGTCGATCCGGCCCGTAGGTGTGTCGGGAGCTCCAGCAATGGTTTCCAGTACCCGGATCAGTCGGTCGCCGAGTTCATCGACCTCGCTACGGTCGAAGAGGTCGGGGCCGTATTCCATACGGATCTCGAGGCTGCTTCCGGGCAGGACCCGCAAGTTCAGCGGATAGTGGCTGGCGTCGTGTGTTTCGGTGTGGGTGAGGTCGAGGGTGGAGGTTGCCTGGTCGAACGCCTTCTCCTCGACGGGATAGTTCTCGAAGACGACGACGGTGTCGAAGAGCTCGCCCGCCGGGGTCAGAGCGTGGATGTCGGTGAGCTTGAGATGCTGATGCGCCAGCAGCCGGCTCTGCTGCTCCTGAAGCCGCGACAACGCCCCACGCAACGACTCACCCGGCATCAGACGCACCCGCACCGGAACCGTGTTGATGAACAACCCGACCATCGACTCGACACCCGGGATCTGCGCCGGCCGACCCGACACCGTCGCCCCGAACACCACATCGTCACGACCCGTCATCCGCCCCAGCAACACCCCCCACGCCAATTGGACGACCGTATTCAACGTCACCCCACACCCACGCGCCGCCGCCGACAACGCACCCGTCAGCTCAGCCGACACCCGCACCGACACCCGCTCAGGAGCCACCGCAGCACGCCCCGCCACCACCGGAGCCAGCCGCGTCGCCTCCTCCACCCCTGCCAGGGCAGCACCCCACGCGCCCAGACCCGCCGCCCTGTCCTGCCCAGCCACCCACGCCAAGAACTCCCGATACGGCGTCACCGGCCCCAAACCACTACCAGCACCACCCTCCGAGTACGCAGTGAACAACTCCCGCATGAGTACCGGCAGAGACCAGCCGTCCAGCAGCAGATGATGACTGGTGAACACCAACCGGTAGCGCTGATGGCCAAGGCGGATCAGCGTGAACCGCAGCAACGGCGGCGAGGCGAGGTCGAACCGACGTGCCTGGTCTTCCTCCAGCCACGCCCGCACCGCCGCATCCTGCTCCACAGCCGCCAGCCCACTGAAATCAACGTCCTGCCACGGCAGTTCGACCCCACGCGGGATCACCTGCACCGGCTGACGCAACCCCTCATGCACAAACCCGGCCCGCAGATTCGCATGCCGCTCCAGCACCACACCGGCCGCAGCCTTCAACGCACCGACATCCAGCCGCCCCTGCACCAACGACGACATCTGCGTCGTGTAGACGTCCAGCGTCTGCTCGTCATACAACGCATGGAACAACAGGCCCTCCTGCAAGGGAGCCAGCGGAAGCACATCCGCCACCTCCCCGACCGCCTCCAACCCATCGATCTCCGCCTGGGACAGGGACACCAACGGCAGATCGGACGGCGTCAGACCACCCGCACCCCCACCAGCCGCATGCCGGGACAACGCCCCCAACGCCTCCACAAACAGACCCGACAACACCTCCACCTCACCCCCGTCCAACACCCCCGACGCCCACGACCACGACACCTGCAGACACCCACCCCCCACACCCTCACGCACCACCGCATTCACCTCCAACGCATGCGGCACCGGCATCCCCGC
>NZ_JBSFEV010000087.1:0-9010 GCF_053594615.1 Streptomyces sp. NPDC001858 | reverse complement strand
CCGCGGCGAAAACACCAACCCCACCCCACGCGCCCGCGCCACCAACTGAATCGACAAAATACTGTCCCCACCCAACTCAAAAAACCCATCATCAACCGACACCGACGACACCCCCAAAACCTCACCGAACAACCCACACAACACCTCCTCCACACCATTCCGCGGCCCCCGACCCAACCCACCCACACCAAACTCAGGAACCGGCAGAACACCCCGGTCCAACTTCCCATTCGGCGTCAACGGCAACCCCTCCACCACCACAAAAGCCGACGGCACCATATAATCCGGCAAACGCCCACCCACAAAACCACGCAGAACAGCCGTGTCGAAATCAGCCGACCCAGCCGACCCAGCCGACACCACATACGCGACAAGACGCTTGTCACCCGGCTGATCCTCACGGACAACCACCGCGCACTGCGCCACGCCCTCATGACCGGCCAGCACCGCCTCGACCTCACCCGGCTCGATACGGAAACCCCGCACCTTCACCTGGGCATCCGCACGCCCCACAAACTCCAGGACACCAGCGGCGTTCCACCTCACCAGGTCCCCGGTCCGGTACATCCGCGCCCCCGCCGCACCGAACGGATCCGCGACAAACCGCTCCGCCGTCAACCCCGCACGACCCACATACCCCCGAGCGACACCGGCGCCCGCCACATACAACTCACCCGCAACACCCACCGGCACCGGAGACAGAGCCCCATCCAGCACGTACACACGCGTGTTGTCCATCGGCCGGCCGATCGGCACAGAACCGCCCACGGCAGCACCCGCAGGCACCTCGCACTGCGTCGCACACAGCGTGACCTCCGTGGGACCGTACAGAACCCGGAGCACAGTGTCCGGACACGCGTCCAACACCCGCTGGACCGCGACAGGCGACACCACATCGCCACCCGTCAACACCTCACGGACGCCGGCGAAGCATTCCGGATCCTGCTCCGCGATCACTCGGAAAAGACCGGCTGTGAAATGAGCCGAAGTAATATCTTCCTCAGTGATCAGCCTCCTCAGCGTCACCGCATCGATCTGCTCCGCCGGGGC
This sequence comes from Streptomyces sp. NPDC001858, assembly GCF_053594615.1. NCBI lineage: Bacteria > Bacillati > Actinomycetota > Actinomycetes > Kitasatosporales > Streptomycetaceae > Streptomyces > Streptomyces sp. NPDC001858. Next base: position 7,960 of record NZ_JBSFEV010000087.1, on the reverse strand, counting down.
GATCACCACCCGTCCACCGGAAAGCAGCGGAACCCAAATCTCGTAATTGGCGATATCGAAAGCGTGCGGTGCGTGGAAGAGAACCCGTTCGTGGTTACCGCTCTGCCAAGAACCATCCAGCACGAGTTCTACGACGTCCCGATGAGTGACAGCAACGCCCTTGGGCTCACCGGTCGAGCCAGACGTGTACATCACATAGGCCAGGCCGTCCGGTCGTACACGAACTCGCGAAAGATCCTCCGCCCGCTCGCCGCTAGCGAGCGCCGCAGCCGCCATTCCGACATCGATGACCCGGGCGTCACCCGCAAACTCGTGGGTGTCCGCCGGCCGATCGGTCAGCAGCAGGCCGGCCTGGCAGTTCGCCATGACGAGCCTCCGCCGCTCCACGGGGTAGCCGTCGTGGAGCGGGACATAAAAGGCACCGGTCTTGAGCACCGCCAGCAGCGCCACCACCAGTTCGGCGGAGCGCTCCATCCAGATCGCGACGGCCTGCTCCGGCCCTGCTCCCAGCTCTGTCAGCTCGCGAGCCAGCGCCTCGGATCGCGCGTCGAGTTCGCCGTACGTCAGCTTCGCTCCGTCGCCGGCGAGGGCGACGGCCAGGGCCACTGCGTCCGGGGTGCGACGTGCCTGCTTCTCGAAGAGCGTGACCAGGTTCGTGTCCGGCACCTCACTCACGGCGCCGTTCCCTGAGGTCAACATCCGTTCCCGCTCGGCCGGGCCCAGGATGTCCACGTCTCGGACCGCGGTGTCGGGTTCGGTGACGATGGTCCTGAGCACCCGTACGAGGCGGGCGGCCAGTTGCTCCACCTCGTCCTGGGTGAACACGTCCTCGCGGAAGTCCAGTCGGAGCCTGAGTTCATCGCCGGGCAGGACCATCAGGCTGAGGGGATAGTGGGTCGCGTCGCGACCGGAGACGTCAGCGATCTCCAGTTCGGCGCCGAGCACCGTGGACGCGGCCTCGTCGACGGGGTAGTTCTCGAAGACGACGACCGTGTCGAACAGGTCTGTGCGGCCGACTGCCTTCTGAATGTCGGCGAGCCCCAGGTGCTGATGCGGCATCAGCCGTGACTGCTCGTCCTGGAGCTGCGCGAATGCAGCCAGGACGGACTGTTCCTGGTCGAGCCGCACACGTACCGGGATGGTGTTGATGAAGAGACCCACCATGGTCTGGATGCCGGGAAGCTCCGGCGGGCGTCCGGAGACCGTGGTGCCGAAGACCACATCACTCTGCCCCGTCAGACGTCCCAGGAGAATGCCCCAGGCACCTTGGATCAACGTGTTGAAGGTGAGGTCGCGGGAGCGGGCCAGTTCACTGAGAGCCCTTGTCAATTCCTCGTCGACAGAGAAAAAGGCCTGCTCGGGGAATGCTTCCCCGTCGCTGCGCGCCTGGGCCGGGGCGAGGTGGGTCGGGGCCGAGGCGAGGTGGGTCGGATCTTCCAGTCCGCTCAACGCGGTCCGCCATTCCGCACGCGCAGCTTCCGCATCCTGCTTCGCGGTCCACGCCAGATAGTCGCGGTAAGGCCTCACGGGCTTCATCCGGGAGTCGCCGGGGTTCTGGTAGAGAGTGAAGAGTTCCTGGAAGAGGACGGCGTTCGACCAACCGTCCAGCAGAATGTGGTGATTGGCCCACACAAAGCGGTAGTCGTCATCCGACATGCGGATCAGACTGCACCGAAGCAACGGCGCCTTGGTCAGGTCGAACCGGCGGGCGCGGTCCTCTCCCAGGATGCGCTCGAGTTCGGCTTCGCGCGCCTCCGGTGCCAGATGGGTGAGGTCGATCTCCTGCCAGGGAGTCTCGACATCCCGCATGACGATCTGGACCGGTTCCCCCGACTTCCGGTGCTGAACACGCACCCGAAGGTTGGCATGGCGCGTCAGGACGTCATTCACGGCCCTTCGAAGTTCCGGGGCATGAACGCTTCCCCGCAGCGCGATGACGAGCTGGACGACGTAGGTGTCCGCCGCTTCGTCGTCGTACTGGGCGTGAAAAAGGATCCCTTCCTGCAAAGGCGACAACGGAAGGATGTCTTCAATACGCGACCGCTTCATTTTCAAATCCTTCCGTTCAGTCTTCCATCTCGCCGAGCTCGAATTCATCGATCTCGTCTTGGCTCAATGCCAGAAGGGACACGTCTGACGGGGTCAGCCCGCCGACGCTAGGGACCTCCGCCAGTGCGGACAGCAGAGTGAGAGCGTGGGTATAGGCCTCGGCGAGGCGCCGTACGTCTCCCTCGGCCCACACCCGGCCAGGCCATGCCAAGGTCGTCAGCAATTCGGGGCCCTCGGCGGTTTCCTGGGCCACTGCGTTGATCGTCAGCGCGTAAGCCATGGGCATGCGCGGATCGGCCCCAGCACCGGCTTCTCCGTCTCCGACGACCGACCAAGGTTCCTCGGAGGTTCCCGTTCCCGCTCCCGCTCCCGCTCCCGCTCCCGCTCCGGCCGGCATCGGAATTCGTCCGAGGTAATTGAAGAGGATCTGTGCCTCGGGAAGACGTGAAAGACGCTCGGCCGTAAGCGGGTTCAGGTACCGGAGCAGACCATAGCCGAGTCCCTTGTCCGGTGCCGCCCGCAATTGCTCTTTCACATATTTGAGGGCAGCCTTTGCGGCCTCTACCCCGTTCTCCGGCGTAATGCGTCCGTTGCTCACGGACGCCAGGTCGAGACGGACGGGGGCGACACTCGTGAACCACCCCACTGTCCGCGAAATGTCCGGCGCGGAGTCGGCCTGCTCCCGCCCATGGCGCTCGATGTCGACCAGGAGAGCCGACTCACCGCCCTCATGCTGTGTCTCCGATGCGCCGACTGCCAGCAGGAAGGCCGCAAGCAACACACTGTCAGGACCGCAGTTGAAAGCTTCTGGCAGAGACAGCAGCAGCGGGGAGGCGACGTCGGCCGGCAGCGTCACTGTGACGCTCTGCGCCGTGCCCCAAGTGTCGTGCGCCGGGTCCAGAGGGAGCGCGCAACCTCTCAGCGGTGCTCCCGCCTCCGCTACGACTTCCTCCCAGAACGGCAGTTCATCGTCACGCAGCTCCGCCTCCGCCGACGCGTACTCCACCCAGCGTCGGAAGGACGTGTAGACGGGCTGCAGTTCCGGCTTCCTCCCGGACACGATGTCCTGCCACGCAGCCACCAGGTCCGGTACGAGGATGCGCCAGGACACCGCGTCCACGGCGAGATGGTGGACGGTGACCACCAGGCGCCCGTGCCGCCGTGGTCCCGCGTCGAGCCAGACCACGCGGAACATCCTTCCCTCACGCGGCGACAGGAAGTGCCTCGCACCTTGCTCCTGCTCCGCCACCGCCTCCTGGAGCCCGGTGCCGTCGAGGCCTGCGACTTCGACTCGGCTGACGCACGACGCGGCGGAGACCGCTCCTGGCTGCGGTATCTCAAGCTGCCACGCGCCCTCGGAGGTGGCGGAGGTACTCAGACTCAGCCGTGCCCGCAGCATGCCGTGATGGTCGATCAGGGCCTGCACAGCCGCTACGAGGTCGTCGCCGTCCAACCCGGCCGGAGCCACGAGGGTCACCGACTGGCTGAAGCGGTCGATGGCGCCGCCACGCTCGCGCAGCTGGTGCATCACCGGCGTCAGCGCGGTCACGCCGACCCCTGAGTCCTCGGTGTCGGACGTCCGCTCCACCGACTCGACGGCCACCGCGGCCAGCGCTTCGACGGTCTTCCGCTCGAACACGCTCCGCGATGTCACGATCAGGCCGGCCGCCCGGGCTTTGGCGACCAACTGGATCGAGACGATGCTGTCGCCGCCCATGGCGAAGAAGTTGTCGTCCGCGGAGACCTGGTCCACTCCCAGCACCTCTGCGAACACAGCGCAGAGCACCCGTTCCTTCTCGGTCCGAGGCTCGCGCCTGCCGCCGCCCGAGTAGTCCGGAACGGGCAGTTCCGAGCGGTCGAGCTTGCCGGTGGGCCCGAGCGGCAGGACGTCGACCGCCACCAGGGCCGCGGGGATCATGTAGTCCGGCAGCACCTCGGCAAGTCGCAGACGCAAGTCGTCCGGGTCGATCCGCGCATCGGCGGCGGCCACCAGATAGGCCACCAGACGTTTGTCACCGGGCCGGTCCTCCCGCACGACGACCACGGCCTGGGCCACGTTCGCGTACGACTCCAGCGCCGCCTCGATCTCACCCGGCTCGATGCGGAAACCGCGCACCTTCACTTGGGTATCGGTGCGGCCGGCGAACACGAGGTTGCCGTCTCGCCGCCACATCACCCGGTCCCCAGTCCGGTACATCCGTGCACCCGCGGGGCCGAACGGATCAGCGACAAACCGCTCCGCCGTCAGATCGGGACGGTCGTTGTAGCCGCGCGCCAAACCGTCGCCTGCCACATACAACTCACCGATCACTCCGCAGGGAACCGGCGTCAGTCCGTCGTCCAGTACGTACAACCGCGTATTGTCCAGCGACCGGCCGATCGGGATCGACGACCAGTCGTCCGCTTCCGCTTCTGCCTCCGCGGGCAGGGCGTAGTGGGCGACACAGAGCGTCGATTCCGTCGGCCCGTAGCTGTTGGTCAACCGCATGCCGGACGCCTGGCTCCTGACCTTCCGGACCGCGGCCGGGGACATCATGTCTCCACCGACGTAGACGTCGCGAAACGTGCTGAACGACTCGGGTTCGCTCTCGGCCAGGAGCCGGAAAATCCCCTCGTTGAAGAGCCCCACGGTGGCCCGTGCCTCGGCCATCGTGCGGGCGAGCACGGGAACGTCCGCAGCCACGGCACCCGGTGCGACCAGGGTGGCTCCGGTCACGAGAGTGCCCCATATCTCGTACGTCGAGGCGTCGAAGGAGGGCGAAGAATGAAGCAGTACGCGATCCTCGGCCGTGCTCTCCCAATACCGGTCGGAGACGAGCGCGACGACGCTGCGGTGACTGACCGCCACGCCCTTGGGCCAACCCGTGGATCCAGAGGTGTACATGATGTACGCCAGGTCGAGCGGCCGTACCTCCGGGGCCGGGCCGCCGGCGGCCGAAGGGCGCCCTGCGGCAAGCTCCTCGACAGTGAGCAGCTCGATCCCGCTTCGGTTCTCCTCCGGGATCACCGCGAGAGTGTCCCGGTCCACCACCAGAGCGACGCTGCGGGTGTCGGTGAGGATGAACTCCAGACGCGCCGCCGGGCTCCTGTCGTCGAGCGGAACATACGTCGCCCCGACGCGCGTGACGGCCAGCGTCATCGCCACCTGCTCGATCCAGCGGCCGAGCAGCAGCGCCACGCGCTCACCTGCGCCGATACCACGGGCGACCAGCCCGTCCGCCAACACCTCTGCTCTACGGTCGAGTTCTGCGTAGCTGAGCTCGACGCCGTCGCTGCTGATGGCGATGGCCTCGGGGCTGCGGGCCACCTGGGCGCTGAACAGCTCCGGAAGGGTGGCGTCCGGTACCTCATGGGTGGTGTCGTTCCAGTCCACCAACATCCGCTGACGCTCATCAGCACTCAGGACGTCGATTTCCCGCACCGGCTCGTCCGGGTCGGCTACGACTGCTTCCAACACTCGCACCAATCGGTCCGCCAGCTCTTGTGCCGTGCGGCCGTCGAAGAGGTCGGTCCGGTAGTCCAACTGGCCTGTGAGGCCGATGGGAGTCCCATCCGTGGTGTGGGTTTCGCCCAGATTGAAGGACAGATCGAACCTGGCCGCCGTGCTCTGCAAAGGCTCTGCCTCGGCGTGGAGGCCAGGCAGGTCGAGGTCCGGGCGGGCGTTGTTCTGGAACGCCAGCATCACCTGGAACAGGGGATGCCGGGCCATCGACCGGGCCGGGTTGAGCACCTCCACCAGATGCTCGAAGGGGACGTCCTGATGCGCGAACGCGGCGAGATCCGCCTCCCGAACCCGCTCCAGGATCTGCCGGAAACTCCGGTCACCCGACACGTTCGTGCGCAGTACGAGTGTGTTGACGAAGAACCCGACCAGCTCATCGAGGGCGTCGTCGGTGCGGCCTGCGACCGGAGTGCCGAGCGGGATGTCGTCACCGGCGCCCATCTTCGACAGCAACACGGCCAGCGCGGCCTGCATCGCCATGAACACACTCGCCCCGCACCCACGCGAGACCTCGACCAACCGCGCATGCACCTCAGCCGGTACATGCAGCGCCACCGAACCACCCACATGCGACGCCACCGCCGGACGCGGGAAGTCCACCGGCAACTCCAACTGCTCCGGCAGGTCCTGAAGTGCCTCCCTCCAGTACGCGACCTGACCGGCGATCACACTGTCCGGATCATCCTCACTGCCCAACACCGCACGCTGCCACAACGTGTAATCCGCATACTGCACCGGCAACGGCGACCAGACCGGGGCCTTGCCCTCACACCGCGCCGCATACGCGATCGACAGATCCCGAGCCAGCGGAGCCATCGACCAGCCATCGGCCGCGATGTGATGCACCACCATCACCAGCACCCACTCACCGGAGCCCTCCACCTCCAGCAACCGCACCCGCCACGGCAGATCCCGCTCCAGGTCGAACCCGGTGCCGGCGACAGCAGCCACCACCCCAGCAACCTGCTCCGCCGCCAACGACTCCACCACCAACGACGGCACACCCGCCGGCCCGTCCAGCACCAGCTGACTCGGCTGTCCCTCGTCGTCCTGCAGAAAGACGGTACGCAGACTCTCGTGCCGCAAGGCCACATCACCCAGCGCCTCGCGCAACGCCCTCACGTCCAGCACGCCGGACAACCGCAGAGCCAGTGGGATGTTGTACGTCGCGGACGGTCCTTCCAACTGGCCCAGAACCCAGAGCCGGCGCTGTGCGAACGACAACGGCAGCCGCTCCGGGCGCTCCCGCACCCCCAACCGCTCCCGAACCCGACCGCCCTCGTTGAGTCGGTCGATCAGTCCGGCGACGGTCGGGGCTTCGAACAGGGCCCTGATGCTCGCCTCGACGCCCAGCGTGGAGCGGATGCGGCTGACGAGGCGTGTGGCGAGGAGGGAGTGACCGCCGAGGTCGAAGAAGCTGTCGTCGATCGAGACGGAGCCGACGCCGAGGACTTCGGCGAACAAGGCACACAGGACCTCCTCGCGCGGCGACCTCGGTGCCCGGCCTGAACCATCCGAAACGAAGTCCGGCGCAGGCAAAGCCCGCCGGTCCAGCTTCCCGTTCGGCGTCAGCGGCAGCGCGTCCAGGACCACGAAGGCCGAGGGGATCATGTAGTCCGGCAACCGCTCCGCCAGCAGACCACGCAGGCCGACGGTATCCAGGGTGCCGTTCACCGTGGGGACGACGTAGGCCACCAGCCGCTTGTCGCCGAGCTGGTCCTCACGCACGATCACCACGGCCCGGGCCACATCCTCATGCCCGGCCAGCACCGCCTCGACCTCACCCGGCTCGATACGGAAACCCCGCACCTTGACCTGGGCGTCGGCGCGGCCCACAAACTCCAGGACCCCGTCAGCGTTCCACTTCGCGAGATCCCCGGTCCGGTACATCCGCGAGCCCTCCGGACCGAACGGGTCCGCGACGAACCGCTCGGCGGTCAGGCCCGCACGGCCGAGATACCCGCGGGCCAACTGCGCACCCGCCACATACAGTTCACCCGCGACACCGACCGGTGACGGCGACAGCCCGCCGTCGAGCACATACACCCGCGTGTTGGCCATGGGCCCGCCGATCGACGGCCGCACCGCCGCAGCACCCTCCCCCACCACACACGCCGTCACCCACACAGTCGTCTCGGTCGGCCCGTACAGGTTCACCACCTCACGGCCCAACCCCCGCAGACCAGCAGCCAACACCCCCGACAAAGCCTCCCCGCCCACCAGCACCCGCAGACCACTCACACACTCCGGCACCTCAGCCACCAACGCCTGCCACAACGACGGAGTCCCCTGCATCACCGACACACCCCACCCACGCACCAACCCACCCAACGCAAACGGATCCCCCAACTCCCCATCCCCCGCCACCACCACACACGCACCACTCACCAACGGCAGAAACAACTCCAA
>NZ_JBSFEV010000086.1:0-9397 GCF_053594615.1 Streptomyces sp. NPDC001858 | reverse complement strand
TGCGGCCGATTCCGCCTGCGGCCCCGGTGATGACGGCGGTCCGTCCCTCGTGCCGCCCGGTTACCCGACGGTCATTGATCCGGTCAGACATGGTGGCTCCTTCGCCAGTTGGTGCACTGGCCGGCCCGGGTCGCCGCGCGGCTCATGGCGTCGCGCATCGCAGGTCACGGGTCGCGAGCTCCCTGTTCAGGCAACCAGCACCCATGACCACAGAATGGCCCATTGGTCGACCAATCGATCACCTTCGACTATACCTTGGCCAGCCAAGGAAGCAATTCAGTGCCACAGGAGGGGGCGAGGGGGCCTGACTGTCCGACGGGAGAGGCGGGCAGCCCGAGCTCATGGGCTTCGAGTCCGGCGCTTTCGGTCCGAGCGGATGGTCGCGCTGGAGTTCGGCCGGGCCGCTCCTCCGGGGCAGCCCGGATCCGATGGCAATCGGCGCTGCGATACTCCGGGCGCGACCCCGCCGGATGCGCGGCGGCGCCCCGCTCCGGTCTCCGGGCAGCGTTTCGATGATCTTCTCCCGGCGGGAGGGCGGGACGATCTGGTCCCGCCCTCCCTTCGTCGCCTCGGATCACCGGTATGCCGGCCCTGACCGGCAGGACGGTCGACGGGGCTCTCAAGCCGGGCGCTCCGCTCCCATGAGCGCCGACGCGGTGCGAGGCCTCAGGCCGCGGGGGTGCCGTTCGCGGTGCCGACGGCATCGGCAGCGGGCGGCGGGGTCGTCAGGTTCGCTTCGATCCGGGCCAGCACCTGCATGGCCTGGCGGTACTCCGCTTCGGTGAAGCCGGCCGCGGTGACCTCTTCCAGGTCGGACCACGCCTTTCTGACCTGGTCGCGCAAGGCCTGGCCCGCGCGGGTGGCACTGACGACGACGGCCCGGCGGTCGCTGGGAGACGGCTTGCGGGTGACGAAGCCGGACTGCTCCAGGCGCTGCAGCATCTTGGTGACGGTCGACGGATCCAGGCCGAGCGTCTTGATCAGGTCCGCCTGACGTTGCTCCCCACGCTCCCACAACTGCATCATCAGCAGTTCCTGGCCCGTGTACAGGCCGGTGTCGCGCAGCAGGCCGCCGGCCATGATCCGATGCGCACGGGCCGCCCGGAAGAGGGCCTCGCTCATCGGGGCGTCTGCCACGGTCGGCACCGCACCCTCTTCATTACCCTGTACCGAATCGGCCCGCGGCATGACTCTCGATCCTCCTGGCAGATAGTCACGTCCCCGACACCGGCACTGGCCGTCCCGCCGGGGACTCGTCTCACCCGCCATTGTATTGGTCAGCCAACGGAAATGGCGGGTCAGCGGTGACCGGCAGTCCGGCCGCCGTCCACGCAGATGTCGTGTCCCTCACCTGGCTCGATCCGGCGCAGTCGAGGCTCAGCGCGAGGGCGCCGCTGTCGGAGCCGGTCGCGGGCAGCTGGATCAGCTGCGTGCCGCGCTTGCACGGCCGGCCGTCGTGGCCGACTGCGGCGTCGGTGGCCGGTGGCCGGTGGCACGACGAAGCCGGGAGAGATCACGTCGGCCCGGATACCGTCGAGTGCGCCTTGCGCGGCAAGCGTGCGCGTCAGGGCGATCACGCCGTCCCTGACCGCAAAGTGGGCGGCCTGCCCGGGGGCCGCAGATGCCGTGCGGGCCCGGTGTCGAGGCCGCGCCGATGACCGCTCCGCCACTGCCGCGGGGACGGGCCCAGGCGGGATGGGCGGTGTGCGGGACGATGTCCGGCTCGACCTGCATCGCCTGCCGCCGGAGTTCGACGGCGAAGGCGGCGAAGGCGGAGCCCGCCGCGTCGGCGCAGAGCACGTCGACGCCGCCGGGGCTCGCAGCGGCGTCCTCCGCACGGACGCGGGCCGCGTCGGGATCGATCGACGAGGTCGACGGTGTGGCCGTGGGCGTCGTCGGCGCTGCTGCGCGAGCTGGTGAGCGGTGGACCCGGCGGCGGCCTCTGCACCAGGTCTCAGCCGACGCTCCGCGCGCCCTCCTGCGCGAACGACTCCTGCGCCGCCGCTGCCTCCTCGCAACAGGCGCCGGAAGCCACGGACGACGGCAGAGTCACGCTGTCCGGGCGGTACGCCGCAGATGCGCCCACAACCGGTCCAGCAGCGGCGGGGCAGCCGTACGCCACGCCGCGATCTCGTCGGGGCTCAGCGTCTTCACCGGACCGGCGCCGTGCGCGGCGAGGTGTACCCGGCACGCGGCGTCGAGCAGCCACATGCGGGCCACGGCGTGCCCGGGGGCGGTCCCGGTGGTGATGCCCCCGTTGCCGCGCAGCACAAGCGCGTCGGCCTCGCCGAGCGTGCGGGCCGCACGTTCGGCGCGGTCGACGCAGCGCAGCAGACGGGCCTCGTCATGGACCGGGACCGAGGCGCCCAGCCACGCGGCCTGGCCGTGCAGGAGGGAGATCCGGTCGGTGACGGCGCCGGCGGCGAGGACGGCTTCGGGCTGGGCCCGGGCGACCGCTGCGACATCGGGCCGCGCCCGGTACACCGCCAGGTGCCCCCAGGCTTCGGGTGGCGCCCCGGCGGGCAGTGCGTCGGCCGCCAGGGGGATCTCGACCAGCTCGTCCGGGGCGACCAGGTCCAGTTCCTTCGGCGGCGTGATGAGCACGAAGTCGCCGTGGCGCACCGACACGTGTCCGAACGCGGTCACCAGGCCGAGGCCGGCCAGTACATGAGCGGCCTCGACCAGCGCGTCGGCCGCCGGGGCGGTACGGGTTGAGGAGGACGTCTCCCCCGGTGTCGTCATGACCGCACGAGCCCGCCGTCGACGTACACCGTCTGACCGGTCATGAACGCGGCGTCGTCGGAGACGAGGAACGACAGCATGCCCGTGAGGTCCTCGGGGAGCTGTACCCGGTGTATGGCCTGAAGCTGCGGGACCACTTCGAAGAACTCCGCGGGCCCGGCCTCGGTCGTCGTCGTCCGTACCAGGCTGGGGGCGATGGCGTTGACGGTGACGCCGACGCCGGCCAGGTCGGTGGCCAGGCCCCGGGTGAAGCCGATCACGGCCATCTTGCTGGCCAGGTAGTGCGTGAAGCCGGGGATGACGAGGCCGACGGAGTTCGACGTCATGTTGACGATCCGGCCCCAGCCCTTGTCCCGCATGCCCGGCGTGAACGCCTTCGCCGTGTGGAAGAGGGCATCGGCGTTGAGGGTGAACACCGCACGCCAGTCGTCGAACGTCATGGTCTCGAACGGCTGATTGGGATACATCCCGGCGTTGTTGACGAGGATGTCGGCCGCTCCGAGCTGCTCCGCGATTTCCTCCTGAGCGGCCGCCGCACCGGCGGGGTCCGTCAGATCGGCCTGGACGGCGATGGCCCGGCCGCCGGCGTCGAGGATCTCCTTGACGACCGGAGTGCCGTCGGCCCGGTCCAGCACGGCCACAGCGGCGCCCTCGGCGGCGAGCCGAAGGGCGTAGGCGCGGCCTATCCCGCCGGCGGCCCCGGTGACGACCGCGATCCGGCCTTCGTGTCGCATGGTGACCCCTTCGTCAGAAACAGGAGAGAAAGTGTATACAGATTACGTTTGGAGGGGGAGGTAAGGTCGGCCGTCAGCCTCCCTTGGTCGAACCCCTCGATCGTGCTGAGCCAGGGAAGTGGATCCTCCCCAGCGGCTGGATCAAGGGGCGTCGACGGCCGCTGACGACGGCAGCTGAGGCTGGGTCGACGGTCGTGACACCGGCCCCTGCCACATGTCGAGTGAGGCGGGCCGGGCGGAGTCGAAGGTGCGCACCACCCAGGTGGCCTCGTCGACCGGCAGGCCTCCGGTGGCGTATTCGTACGTGATGCCCTCGGGGCCGCGGAAGTAGAGGAACACCGAGCCGGACGTGGGGTGCTTGCCCGGTCCCATCACGATGTCGACGCCGTTGTCGCGCAGGAAGTTCCAGTTGCGGAAGATGTCGTCGAGCGTGGCCGTCTGGAAGTTCACGTGGCACAGACCGGGGCCGTCGCCGCGGAACACCGCGAGCTTGTGGTGGACCTTGTCGATGCGCATGAGGCAGGCGTTGTCGCCGATCCAGTCCGAGACGCGGGCGTTGAACGTGGTGGACCAGAACCGGTGGGCCTCGCGGACGTCGGGCGCGTCGAAGCACATGTGGCCGAACTCGCTGATGCCGGACGACGGCCGGGTCAGCCGGACCGGCTCGGCCATCGTCTCCTGGCCCGTGACCAGCTCGATCCGGTTGCCGAAGGGGTCGTCGAAGGCGATGAACCGGGTGACGTGGCGCGAGCGGGCCGCGTCGGCGTCGCCACGTGCGACCCGGAAGCCGCGCTGCTCCAACTCGGTCTCGGCCAGGGCGAGGGCGTCCTCGTCGGCCACGGTGAAGGCGGACGCGATCACGCCCGAGGCTCCCTCGACCAGAGCCAGGCTGTGGTGCCGGTGGTCGGCCCGCAGATGCGCGACGCCCTGCTCGGCGGTGTCGACCTGCTGCAGGCCCACGATCTCGGTCGCAAAGTGGGTCGCCTTCTCCAGGTCGGCGGCGCCGGAACGTACGTACGCGATGTCGGTGAGCGTGATCACGAGTGGGCCCTCTCGCCGTAGCTGTCGTTGTCGTTGTCGTATCCGAAGTAGCCGCGTTCGATCGTCTCGGCGGGCCAGCTCTCGCACACTGCTCCGGTGAGCTGGGTGCGCAGACAGCGGGCGGTCGCGCACGAGCAGCTCCGTACGGCGCCGAGCTCGCCGTCGGACACCTTGTGCGGCCAGTCCGGGTCGGTGAACAGCGGTCGTGCCAGGGCGATCGCGGAGACGTGGCCCCGTTCCAGCGCGTGTGCGGCAGCCTGCGGGTCGCCCAGTCCGCCGCCCGCCACGACGGGCAGGCGCGTTGCCTGCGCCAGCGCCGCGTTGTCGGCGAGCGCGTAGCCGCGCCGACCCATGAGCCCGTCGTTGGCCGGCAGTCTCATCGTCTCGAAGGTGGTGGGGACGCCGAACAGGAAGTCCGCGCCCGCGGCCTCCAGCAGCGGGGCGAGCCGGACGCTGTCGTCGAGCGTCCAGCCGCCCTCGACGCGCTCGTCGCTCATCAGGTGGACGCCGACGACGAAGTCGGGGCCGGTTCGGCGCACCGCCTCGCGCACGGCCTCCAGCGCGAATCGCACGCGCCCGTCGAAGCCGCCGCCCCAGTCGTCGGTGCGCCGGTTGGTGCGCGGCGAGAGGAACCCGGAGATGAGGAATCCTTGCGCCGCGTGCACGTCGACGCCGTCGAAGCCGGCGCGTTCGCACAGCTCCGCGGCCCGGCCGAAGGCCGCGATCGTCTCCTCGATCTCCTCGGGGGTGATCTCCTGCGGAGTCACCGTGCGGCCGGGCGTGAGCTCGAAGGGCACGGCCGACGGAGCCAGCCGGCGGCGGCTCTCGTAGACGTCCCAGGGGCCGGCGTAGCGGCCGGCGTGCACGAGCTGGACCATGGCGAGCGCGCCGTGCCGGTGGATCTCGTCGGCCAGGCGGCGCAGTCCGGGCAGCCGCTCTTCGCCGTCCACCAGGTTCTGCAGCGGCATCTGCCGCCCCGAGAGGTTGACGGCGAAGTTCTCGGTGATCACCGTGCCGGCCCCGCCCTGTGCGCGGCGGGCGTAGTGCTCGACCTGGGGGCGGGTGACGAAGCCGTCGGCGTCGCCGTAGCAGACCGACATCGGCGCGTGGACGATGCGGTTGCGCGCGGTCCTGTGGCCCAGCCGCAGGGGGGTGAACAGTGAGGCGAAGACCGTGTCGTTCTTCCGCAGCTCCGGGACACTCGTCATTCCGACTCCTCCAAGTGCGGCACGTCCATGTGCGGCACGTCGCGGTGGGACATCCCCGTGTGGCCTCGACGGCCGGGCGGCGGGGGCTCGGCGGGCCGGCGGCGGGCCGGGCCCGCCCCGGCTTCGCTCGGCCATCTGAGAGCCAGAGTGCATACACTTTCTGATGATGTCAACGCCTTGACGAGGAGCCGCCGAAGTGTACACAGTTTGAGCGAGGCGAAGCCGCCGACGACGCGGCTCGCACTACAGCCGCAGTGAGCAACGAGGTGACTGATGGACACGGAGACACGGTCGGAGGCGGCGCGTTCCCTGCTCGGCGCCTACCGCACCGGCGAGCCGATCGAGCCCCTGACCGACCGCTTTCCGGGCCTGGACGCGGACGACGCGTACGCGATCCAGGAGACCCAGGTCGAGCAGTGGGTGCGCGACGGCGCGGTGGTCAAGGGCCACAAGGTGGGGCTGACCGCGCCGGCCATGCAGCGCCAACTCGGGGTGGACCAGCCGGACTTCGGCCACCTGATGGACACGATGTTCCACCTGGAGTCGCAGCCGATCGACCCGTCGGCGTTCCTCGCGCCGCGGGTGGAGCCGGAGATCGCGTTCGTGCTGGGAAAGCCGCTGAGCGGCCCCGGGGTCACCGTGGCCGAGGCCGCGGCGGCCGTCGACTTCGTGATGCCGGCGCTGGAGATCATCGACACCCGCGTCCGGGACTGGAAGATCACCCTGGTCGACACGATCGCGGACAACGCGTCCTCGGGCGGAGTGGTGCTGGGCGGTACGGCGCTGCCGCTGTCCCGGGTGGACATCCGCCGGGCGGGAGCGGTGCTGTACCGCAACGGCGGGATCGTCGGCACCGGAGCCCTGGGCGTGGTGCTCGGCTCCCCGCTCAACGCCCTGGTGTGGCTGGCCAACACGCTCGGCGCGCGGGGGGTGACGTTGCGGGCGGGTCATGTGGTGCTGCCCGGTTCGGTCACCGCGGCCGTCCCGGTGAGCGCGGGTGACGTGGTGACGGCGACGTTCGCCGGGCTCGGCTCGGTGACGGCCCGCTTCTCCAAGGAAGGCACGGCAGCACAGCTCAGCCCCAGGCAGGAGGCGGCGGCATGACCGAGTGGAACGTGGAGCGGGCCGCGACGGTGCTCGCGGACGCCGAGGCCGGGCGGACCGATCGTGGTCCGATCACCGACGAGTGGCCCGGGCTGGACCTGGAAACGGCGTACCGGGTGCAGGACGAGATCCTGCGCCGCAAGGTCGACGCCGGCGAGCATGTCGTCGGCGTGAAGCTGGGGCTGACCTCGCGCGCGAAGCAGCAGCGGATGGGCATCAGCTCGCCGCTGACGGGGTGGCTCACCGACCAGATGATCCTCCCGGCCGGGACACCGCTGGTCACCGGCGAGTTGATCCATCCGCGGGTCGAGCCGGAGATCGTGTTCGTGCTCGGTGAGCGGCTGAGCGGACCGGCCGTGACCGCGGCCCGCGCGATGGAGGCCGTGTCGCACGTGTACGCCGGCCTCGAAGTGATCGACAGCCGCTACACCGACTTCCGCTTCAGGCTGCCCGACGTGGTGGCCGACAACGCCTCGTCGTCCCGGTTCGTCATCGGCTCGGTGGCACGCAAGCCCGAGGAACTGGACCTGGCGCTGGAGGCGTGCCTGCTGGAGGTCGACGGCGAGGTCGTCGACTCCGCCACCGGCGCGGCCGTCCAGGGACACCCCGCCGAGGCCCTGGCGCTCGCTGCGAACGCGCTGGGCGAGCGCGGGCTGGCCCTGGAGGCGGGGTGGCTGGTGCTCACCGGAGGCATGACGGACGCGGTGTTCACCCGGCCCGGCAGCTCGATCGCCGGCCATTTCACCCACCTCGGCTCGCTGATGATCGGATGTGAATGACATGCCGCTGGTGGAGATCACGCTGGCCGAAGGCCGGACACCGGAGCAGATCAGGGCCCTCCTGGCGGACGTACACAAGGCCGTCCACCAGGCCATCGACGCACCGGAAGCCTCCATCCGGATCACGGTGCGTGAGGTGCCGCCCGCCCATTGGTCCGCAGGCGGCCAGACCCTCGCCGAACGCGCCGCAGCAGCCACCGCAGCCGCAGCCGCCACCGAGACCGCGAACACCGGGAGCTGAACATGGAATCCTTCGGCCACGTCATCGACGGCAAGGAGATCGAGTCGGACTCCGGCTCGACGATGACCTCGACCGACCCCTACACCCGCGAGCCCTGGGCGGAGGTGGCGCTGGGCGACAAGAGCGACGCCGACCGCGCGGTGGACGCGGCCCGCAAGGCGTTCGACTCGGGGCCCTGGCCCCGGATGGGACACGGCGAACGCGGGCGGATCCTGCACCGGCTGGCGGACCTCATCGAGAGCCACGCCGACGAGCTGGGCATGGCGGACACCCGGGACATGGGCAAGCCGATCACCCAGTCACGCGGCAATGACGTACCGCGCGCGGCGTCCAACTTCCGCTTCTTCGCCGATCACGCCCGCCTGTCCACGGCGGACACCCTGCCGATGGACACCGGCCACCACGCCTACACCCGCTTCGAGGCCGCCGGGGTCGTGGCGGCCATCGCGCCGTGGAACTTCCCCTTGATGCTGGAGAGCTGGAAGATCGCGCCCGCGCTGGCCTGGGGCAACACCGTGGTCCTCAAGCCCGCCGAGGACACCCCGGCCTCCGCGACGATCCTCGCGCGCCTCGCCCTGGAGGCCGGGATGCCACCGGGCGTCCTCAACGTCGTCCACGGCTACGGCCCCGGCTCCGCGGGCGAGGCGCTGACCGAGAACCCGGCCGTGGACCGCATCACCTTCACCGGCGAGTCCGGCACCGGCCGGATCATCGCGGCCGCCGGAGCCCGCAACCTCACCCCCGTGAGCCTGGAGCTGGGCGGCAAGGGCGCGAACGTGGTGTTCGCCGACGCCGACCTGGACACCGCCGTCGAGTGGTCGATCAAGGCCGTCTTCACCAACACCGGACAGGTCTGCCTCGCCGGTTCCCGGATCTATGTACAGCGTGCCGTCCACGACGCGTTCCTGCGGCGGTTCACGGCGGCGGCCGACGCGCTGATCGTCGGCGACCCGAAGCAGACGTCGACCGACATCGGCCCGCTGGCCTCCCAGGAGCACCACCACAAGGTGCGCGGATACGTAGACAGCGTGGAAGCCGAGGGCGGCACCCTCGTCACCGGCGGACCGGGCGAGGGCTGGACGGTCAGGCCGACGGTCGTCACCGGCCTCGGCCAGGAGTCCCGGCACGCCCGGGAGGAGATCTTCGGGCCGCTGGTCGTCATCATCCCGTTCGACACCGAGGAGGAGGCGGTCGCTCTGGCCAACGACAGCCGGTACGGGCTCAACGCGATGCTCTTCACCGAGAACCTGCACCGCGCCCACCGGGTCTCCGCCGCGCTGCGCGCCGGAACGGTCTGGGTGAACTGCTTCTTCATCCGCGACCTGCGGGCGCCCTTCGGCGGGGTCGGCGACTCCGGCATCGGACGGGAGGGCGGGAACTTCAGCCGCGAGTTCTTCACCGAGCCGAAGGCAGTCGTGATGCAGATCCGGCCCGAGGAGGTCTAGCGATCGAGGGGCGGCAAAAGAATCTTCCGGTGGACGGGAACAGAAGCCTTGTGGCGTAGGTTGTTGACTAACGATTGGCCGACCAACTAAATTGGTGGGCATC
>NZ_JBSFEV010000085.1:0-11322 GCF_053594615.1 Streptomyces sp. NPDC001858 | reverse complement strand
GGACTGTCCCGGCAAACCGCCCTGCGGGCCGACCCACCTCATGCTGTTGCCCTGGTGACACTCCGCGACCGCTCCCCAAGATCTGTGCCAGAACCAATTTCTGACACCGTTTTATGGGCATGATCCGGCGCCGATCCCGCCGCGTGCCGCCTCTTCCCGATCTTGCTCATCAATCGGTCGATAGATGAGCGCCGGCCCGAGGCTTCGCGGACAGGCGCGGCGCTCGGGCGCTCACTCGCGTACAAGTTCTATTGGGTTCGTCCGGTCTTCAGGTTGTCCTGGTGAGAGTGATCGGCATCCGTCTGGTGCAGATTGGAGCCAGCGAGACTCGGCGCAGTGGGCTCGCTGCGGTGAATCCACAGGAGGGCTCCAGCCATCAGCACAGAGCCTCCCAGCAGCCAGGGAAGTGGACCAGGCGGCAGGATGCCAACGGCCAGGCCGGTGAGAGCTCCGGTTAGTTGCAGTGCGAGGGACTGAACGGATAGCGCCGTGGCGCGTCCCGCGCTTGGGACTCGGCGGTGAAGGAGGTCGTTCTCGCTGGGTCCCGCCGCGCCGAGACCGAGGTATACCAGGCCGTAACCGGCAGCCGCGAGGGCCATGGAGACGGGGCTTGTTGCCACGGCGGTGGCGCTGAGCAGGAGCAGGCCGCTTGCGCTGGTGCCCAGGCTCACCAGGACCGCGCGCTCGCCGCTGCCTGCCAGCTGCGCGGTCAGCGGCGCGAGATGGCTCCCAATCCCCGAGCAGACGAAGCCGGCACAGGCGAGTGCGGCGAAGAGCATCGCACCCGACTCCGGCGCTCCAGTGAAAGCCGCGGCACGGCTCGGCGTCAGCAGCTCGACCGTGGCCAGGGCGCTGCCGGCGGCCGCTGCGCTGAGGAGCACACGGCGGACCAGCACGTCGCGTCCGCCGAGCCGCAGCCCGTCGGCGACGGTGGCAGGGATGCTCCGGAATACGGAGCGCAGCGTGCTGGGTGGACGGGGCGGCTCGGGCAGGGCGGAGAGGACGTACAGCACGAATGCGATCTCGACTGCTGCGCCCAGCAGCGGTGGGACGGAGAGTGGGATCACCAGCCCTGAAGTTGCTTGGCTCAGTCGGGCCCCGACGTCGGGGCCCAGTGCGAGCAGCCAAGGGAGGGTGCCGCCGAGCAGGGTGCCCGCGGCGAGCGCTGCGGAGGTGGCGGAGCCGCCGCGGGCCAGGCCGGTGCGTAGGTCGGTGTCGGGGCCGGAGTGCGCCTGGACAGTGTCGACGTACCAGGCCTCGGCTGGCCCGCTGGACAGGGCGCGCCCCGCGCCCATGAGGGCCATGCCGAGGGTGAGGACCCAGGGCGCGGTGCCCAGACTTTGGAGAGTGAAGGCGGCCAGGTTCAGCAGGCCGGCTGCGGCCAGGACGGCCCGGCGGCCGAGTACGTCGGAGAGTCCGCCGGTGGGCAGTTCCAGCGCAGCGGCGGTGAGGGAGTGCGCGACGAAGAAGCCCGCGATGGCGGCAAGGGTCATGCCGCGTTCAGTGAAGAGCAGAATCAGGGGGGTGACGGCCAGGCCCAGAGGCAGCCAGAAGAGGACACAGGCTGTCACATAGCGGCGTCGTGCAGAGCGTAAGTCCAGCAGCCGTGTCACGACGCCGCCTCGGTATCCGTATCCGACGGGGTGGAGGCGTCCGGCTCTTCCATATCGGGGCCATGAGTTGCGAGTGGCAGTCCGGCGGTGACGAGCACGACCTGCGCGGCGCGGGGGTCGGCTTCGTCGCGCTGAGTCAGTTCTTCCAGTTTCCGGTCGAGTGTGTCCCAGAGTTCGGTGAGCGACTCAGGGGTAAGACGGGGCATCCAGTCGTTGATCCCGGCCGGCTCCAGCCACTCCGGGCCCAGTCGCCCGGCGGCGATGTCTGCCTCGTGCCGGACGAGCGATGCCTCCAGGTGCTCGACCTGGCTCTTGCGGGAGAAGCTGAGGAAGGCCCGGCTGTCCGGTGAGGCTTCCATCGCCCTGTTGTTCCAGGAGGTCACGGAGTGCACCGCCTGCCAGCGGCGCTCCCGCCCGTCGCGGTGCTCGGCCTCGGCGACGAACGCGTACTTCGCCAGAACCCGCAGGTGATAGCTGGTGGAAGCGGATGACTCCCCAGTCCTGGCGGCGAGCTCACTCGCGGTTGCTGGGCCGTCCTGCCGCAGCAGCCCGAGCAGCCGGATACGCAAGGGGTGCGTAAGGGCCTTCAGGGCTGCAGCGTCCCGCTCGGGATCGAGGACACGTCTCTGTTCTTCGCTGACCATGACGGGAGGTTAAGACTCCCAGAAGGTTTCCCAAAGTATTTTTGCAGAATTTCTTTTGGGAAGTTAGCTGACGCTGGACTGGACAGGCTCACGCGTCCGCCCGTTCCTCAGCCGGCTCCCCATCGCCCGCCCTACGGGGGCCGGGCACCGTGACCGCAGTGAGGTTGAGGCGGGTGTCCATGTTCAGGTTGACCTCGCCGTACGGGCGGACGTGGGACCAGAACAGCGGGGTCAGTCCGCGCCGGTCGGTGGGGGTGAGAAGCTCGGCCCACTCCTGTTCGTCCAGGACGTCTTGGAGCATCAGGGTGTTCACGTAGACCAGGGCCGATTGCAGGATCCGCAGGCACAGCACGAACATCTCCTGCTCGTCGCGCCGGTTCGAGGCGATCTCGCCGCCCTTGCCGTAGGCGATCACGCTGTTGGCGCCGTTGGAGGACTCCATGACGTTCAGGCCCTCCTCGATCTCCCGCTGGAGGTCGCGCAGTCGCAGGTAGCGGGCCACGAAGATGGTCTTCTGAGCGCGGCCGACCTCCAGCATCGCCGCGTAGGTGGGGTGGGAGGCGTTGCGGGTGAAGCGTCGCAGGATCGCCTCGGTGGAGGCCGTGCGGGTACGGATCGCGGTGGCGTACTTGATCATCTGGTCGTACTGCTGGGCAATGAGTTCCCAGCGGATCGGGCGGGTCAGTGCCGGGGCCAGCTGCGGGTAGGCGTCCGCCTCGCCGACCACTGGCCGGTACAGCTTCACCTTGTTGATCCGCTTGATGCGCGGCAGCAGGTCAAAGTTCAGCAGCCGCGTGATGCCGAACCCGATTTCCGACTGGCCGTGCGAATCCGTGTAGTTGGCCTCCACGTCCATGGTCGTGTCGTGCCGCATCGCACCCTCGATCATCGCGGCGACTTCGGAGGCGGTGCAGTTGATCAGCTGGGAGTGGATGGCCAGGGACTTCTTCTCCACGTGCCAGTAGATGAGCACTCCGCGGCCGCCGTAGCGCGAGTGCCACTCGGTGAACAGGTTCTGGTCGTAGGCGCGCACGTGGGTGGAGTCGGAGGCGACGGCGGTCGAACCCTGACCCCACAACTCGGTACTGCGGGCGGTGAAGGTGGCGTTCGCGATCTGGACGGCGATGGCGCGGGCGGCCTCCGCTGATAGGTAGCGGCGGCGGACGTAGCGGAGTTCGTCCTCGGTGTGGCCGTGGCCGCCGGACGCCACGGCCTTGATCCCGGTGTTCGTGCCGTACGCGTAGATGACCAGCAGCAGCCGTTCGGCCAGTACCTCCGGCGAGAGGCTGCCGCCGCCAGAGACGGAGGTGACCGCGTCCAGACAGCCGGTCCGCAGCACCGCTTCCTTGAGCATGTCGACGAGCGGCACGATGCCCCATCGCCGCTGCACTTCGGCCTTGATCCTGCGCAGGTTGCGCGGCTCGGGCTGGGCCTCAGCCGCCGTGAGCCGGATCGCCCCGGACTTTCGCTCGGCGATGTCCAGCCAGGACAGCTTGGGCATCCGGTCGTTGAGCAGGGTCAGTTCGGCCGTCATCTGCTCGCGCAGCTCGTCGATGAACACCGCGGCGTCCAGCGGCTTGCGCAGCTCCCGGTAGTTCTCCGCCCGCCTCGCCTCGAAGTCCTGCGGCAGGTCCTCGTCCGGGTTGCGCCACTTGTCGGCGCCGACCACCCAGATCTCCTTGCACTTGAGCTGATCGCGCAAGGCCTGGAAGGCGACGACCTCGTAGACCATGCGCACCACCCGGCGCCGGCCCCGCTTGTCGGTGCGGTGGACGACCTCCGCCCAGTCCCCGCCCATCGCCTTGTGGACCGGCACCGTCTCACCCAGCGGGTAGTACGTCGTGTTCCCCGCGTTCGCGTACCGCGCCACCAGGGCCAGGGCCTCGATCACCGGCCGGTGCGTGTGGTTGGAGGAGCGGAACTCCAGCACGTCCAGCAGCTTGATCAGCCCGCGCCGGTAGTGGTTGGTGTACGACGCCTTCAGCGTCGTCTGCACCGTCCGCCGGTAGACCGGCCCCCGGGTCTTGAACTCGTGCACCAGCTCCCGCAGCGTCGCCTCGCCCCCGGATACCGCCGGGAACACGACCTGACGGACCGTCCCTTCCGGGGTGCCGAGCGAGGCTTCGGCGAGCTTGAAGAGGATGTTCTCCTTGCCCGACACCTTCTTGAACGCGTTGACCAGCTGCTCGGTGACCTTCTTCTCCGCCCGCGCCCCGATCCGGTGCACCGTGGAGATCAGCAGCTCCACCAGCGTGTCGGTGATCTCCCGCTCCCGCTCGTGCAGCAGCGCGGCCAGCAAGGTGACCCGCAGCGCCACCGGATGCGTCCGCAGGTGGGAAGGCGACTCCACCGCGGCCCGTGCCCGCCAGCCGGCCACGACCTTCGGCGCGACGTCGATGAACAGATCCCGTGGCAGGCCGATCGCCCGCACCGCCAGGAGCTTGTCGATCTCGGTGAGCATCGTCTCCAGGCTCACGTTGCCCGGCGCTTCCTTGACCTTCGCCAGCACCGGCGGCGCGTCTTCGCCCTCCCCACCGCCGCCCGCGGGTCCGGCGTCGTCCTGGTCGGCGCCGGCCACCAGAGCCACGATCCGCTCGATGCTCTCCACGGTCAGCCGCGAGGAGACCAGGGCAGTCAGCGACTCCTCGGCCGCCCGCAGGGCAGCCGCCACGATCCGGTCGCACCGGCCCGACGTGGGCGGCTCGATGCTCTCCGTGCGGCAGCGCACCAGCAGTTCCACCCGGACCTGCTCGGGCCTACGTTCCTTGTGCGCGACGTGCTCGGCCAGATACGCCGTCAGCTTCTCCGCGTCCGCGACGCTGCACTCACGGAAGCCGAGGTGCTCCCGGATCTGCGCACGGTGGTACTCGACCGTACGGCCCGACCAGTCGTAGGACTCCAGCTCCGAGGCAGGAACCTGCACCTGCCGGGCGACGAACTCCACGGCCTCACCGGGCAGCTCTGCCCGGTTCCGGGGAAACCGCCCGTACTGCGTGTAGAACTTCAGCAGCACGGCGAAGCCCAGTCTCGTCGCACCACGCTTGCCGGACACAAGCGCCTGCTCGTCCTTCAACAGCGTCCAGTGCTCGACGAGTTCGTCCAGGTCCAACGGAGTACGGGCCACGATCGCCGATCGTCCTCGCAGAGCTTCACCCACCGCAGCCGTACGGCCCAGGACTCACCCACACGGGTGACGCCGTCGCAAGATCACTGCCGTTTGCGGCTGGTGACAGCATTCTTACCGGCACCCCTACACCGGCCACCTGCGCGGCGTCATGTACGACTCGCGCCGCATGCGCAGCATCCGTGCCGACGACTACCTGTGCACGCTGTGCGCCGAACGCCGGGCGGCCGCGTGGGATCACTGCCACGACCACGGCTATCTACGCGGGCCTTTGTGCGGCAGCTGCAACACCTTCGAGGGCAAGAGCGACCCGCGCCACTTCCTCGAGGAAAAGGAGGGGGCCGCCCTGCACCTCCTGGAGTGCCAAGGCTGCCTCGAAGGGCGGATCCTGCCCGGCCGATACCATGTCGGCCTCGTCCAGAAGCATCTGGAGGCAACCGAGCGCCACCGCCACCGCAGCCGCCCGTGCCGACGCCAGCCGTGGGCCCGGCACATGGAACTCGCCCACGGGGCACACCGCTTCGAGCTGGAATGCTGGCAGCACAGCACGACGTGGACGAAGGACGTCACGGTGCCCGACACCCTGGCCCTCGCACGGGACTTCGTCGACCAGGCGCTCGCCGCGCGGCCGGGCACCGTAACCGTGCCTGCACAAGCCGCGTTGGGCACACAGACGCGTGCATGAACATCCGACCCCCGCGGATACGCATGTGAGGCCCCAAGCCGGCGCATCAGCGCGGTGCGGGGCCTCACGGGCATCCGGCGGTCAGGACCGCAGTGCGGTCAGTTGCGCGTCTCCCACCACAGGATCAGCAGCGTCACGGCGCCGCTGCCCAGCTTGTAGGCGACGCCCTGGAGGAAGTGGTGGTGGACACCGTGTCCACGGCTCCCACCCCATTTCCGCAGGTGAGTGCTGATGGACGAGAGCCATCTGTCCACACGGCGTGGGTGCTTCGGATCTAAATTCGCGCTAGGCTCGGGCATGCGGTTCCTTGCGTCAGCGTGCGTTTAGGGACACCGCGAGAGGAGCCCTCCCAACTCAGAGGCCTGAGAAACCCGTTGGGACGCAGGGCTCCTTTCGCGTTCTGCGGAGTCTATAGGCGAGACGCTGATCGGTGTAGTTGCTCATGCGGGAATGCCCGCACAAGACAACACTCTGCCTACACTCTGCCTACCTTCTCCCGCACCAGAGACACATCAATACCGGAAAAACCGCAGCTCACAGGCGTTGATGTGATCCCGGTCACCATCAAGCAGTGAAGCGGTATTCGTCGGTCTTCCCTCCTGCGAGAAACGCAGGAACGGTCTTCCCTCCTGCGGGAAACGCAGGCTCCAATGCGCTCCAACGTAATCCATTGCATTCCATTTCATTGCATCGCGATGGGATGTAATGAAATGGATTACAGAGGGTTACGGAAGGGTGCCGGGCTTGAGGTCGCCTCGAAGCCTCGCGGTCTGGTCCTCGCAGGAATGTGAAACGCCTCGTCCCCGGCAGCTTCAATGCTGTGACTGAGCATTTGATTTGGCGAGTTGAGCAGGGTACCGGTGCGGCCCTGCTGGCGATGCAGGTTTGGGCCTTCTCTCGCGTACGGCTCGTGCTGTGCGGTGTGCTATGGCCACTGGCTCGCGACGACGCTCGACGCGACGGTCTCCCTGCGCGACGACGCCGGCGCCTCACTCGCCGGACCGGTCGTCGATGTTCCAGTAGGTCCGGTGTGGTCGCACGCCTGCCGTTTGGAGGACCTCGCGCTGCCGTACACGCTTCCCGAGCGGGCCACCGAGTGCCTGGATCTTGGGCCGGGGTGGCCGCGTACGTGGACGGTGACGTGGAGGTCGGGAAGTCCGATGTCATCGTCCCGGTGAAGGATCTGTCGGCCGGGCCGGTTCGGTGCCGGTACGGCGGTTCTCTTGGCGGACCGGTCAGCGTCACCGGCCTGGAGTGTCTGGTCTCGACTGGTCGGCAGCACGGTTTCGAGAGTATGGCCGAGCGCTGGCTGCTGCTGGACTTGGCGGGTTCGACGAGGTGCTGTCGCAGCCGTTCCGTCTGCGGTTCTCCTCCTCAGAGGGGAAGGGGTCGCCCATTTCCGGACTTCCTCGTGCTCGCGGCGGGGCCTCGTGGCTCGAGGACCCTGCTGAAGGGGAGCGGGCCAGCGTGACGCTCGTCGCCGCAGCCGCGCGGCAGGTGCCGCTGTGCGGAGCATTTTCTCCAAAGTGGCAACGTCATTCTGTCCCAGGCATCCGCGGGCGCATGGGGGCAGAACGCGCGTTGTATTCGCGTGCTACTGCCCACTGGTCGAAGTACATGCCCTTCTCTTCCGGCTGACCCCACGCTTCAGGGTGGAGATACCTTCCCCGCTCCTCCTCTGCCTTTTCCTCCTCGACCAAGAAGGGGTAATGGCGCGAGTAGTTGTCCTTTCGGACACCACTCACCTGCCACGAAACTTTGACCTCCGGGCGATCTGTCTTGATAGCAAATCGAGCCTCACGCACCTCTTCGCTTACGATCGCGTGAGCGAACTCGCGCCCCACAATCGTCAACTGATACCTGAAGTCGTCGTTTAGCTCTTCGAAGTACTCGGGCAGGTATACGGTTGCCGATCCTTCTGCGTCGGTCACGACAGTGCCGCTGTAGACGTTGAGCTGCTGATCTGACTCGACAAAGGAGTGCCGGAGGTAGCGGTTCTCTGGATCGAGCGGATGATCGATCTGGAATCCTCCAGAGGTCTTATAAAGGCGACCGATGACGTTTACCGTTCCTTCAAAGCGTCCGGCATACCCCTCGGCGGACTTACCCCAGATGCCGCAGGCGTTCTTTCCCGTCTCGGCTACCCCTGCCACCGCGGTATTGTTCTTGCCCAAGCCAGCCCCGGAAACTGCGTACTGCCCTGGCCCGGATTTGTTTGTGACTCCGCGGACTGCTACGCCGTCCTTGGTGTATCCGTCCACGCCGATTCCGTAGAAGGACTCTCCGCGCACGCCCACGCCCCAGGCGTTCGCGGCGAATGGCTCGGCGGTGCCGAACACCGCAAAGCTGTTGTTGCTCGTAGCCTTACAGAAAGCCCCGATGGTAATGCCGCTGGCTGAAATGGCCGACGCGGATTCTTGGTCGGAGTTGTAAACTGCCAGCGTGCTCTCAATGGATCCCGAGGTGAGAATGGTTGAGTCCTCGCCGGCGTCGTTCGTTGTCCCGAACTGCATAGCACCCGTGGTCATGTGATCGCCCTTCGAACGTGAACAGAAACACTGCCAAGGTGCCATCGCTAGAGGGAAGCCACTGTGAGGCCACGCCTTATGTAGATGGATTGGGGCCGGAGGCAGAGCCAAGCGGTCTAAGAGGACGTCCTGCTTGAAGAAGCGATAGTTCATGGTTTGTGCCAGGTTATGACTGTTTCACCCGTCGCTCGTTTTGCGAGGTTGGAGATCATCGCGAGGCGGATCATGCTCTCGGAGTGCGCCGGTTTGGTCTCGTAGTCGCGGGCGAGGCGACGGTGCATCATGATCCACCCGAAACTCCGCTCCACGACCCAGCGCCGCGGGATCACGGAAAAGCCTTTGACCTGCTCGTTCCGTGGGACGACGTCGACGTCGATGCCGAGCGAGGCGCCGTGCTCGATGGCCTTCTTCTTGTAGCCGGTGTCGACCCACGCCTTGCTGATGGTGGGGTGGTCGGCGGCGACGCGGGTGAGGAGCTGGATACCGGCCGCGTTGTCCGAGACGCTGGCGGCGGTCACCATGACCAGCAGTAACAGGCCGAGAGTGTCGACGACGATGCTGCGTTTGCGTCCGACGATCTTCTTGCTGGCGTCGGTGCCCTGGGTGTTGGTGGGCACGCTGGTAGCGGTCTTGACGCTCTGGGCGTCGATGACGCAGGCGGTGGGTTCGGCCGTGCGTCCTGCCTGCTCACGGACCATCCGGTGCAGGTGGAGGCCGAGTTTCTCAATGGTGCCGTCGGCGGTCCAGGCGCTGAAGTAGC
This sequence comes from Streptomyces sp. NPDC001858, assembly GCF_053594615.1. Lineage (NCBI taxonomy): Bacteria > Bacillati > Actinomycetota > Actinomycetes > Kitasatosporales > Streptomycetaceae > Streptomyces > Streptomyces sp. NPDC001858. The sequence goes on along the minus strand of NZ_JBSFEV010000085.1, from coordinate 1,968 downwards.
CGAACACGGTGGTGTGCGGCGGGAAGTCGTGGGGCAGGTAGCGCCAGGGGACGCCGGTCCGGTTGAGGAAGAGGATCGCGTTCATGACTTCCCGCAGGTCAGTGACCTTTCCCCCGAGGTTGAGCGAGGTCTTCTGCCGCTCGGCCCGCCAGGCCGTCAACGTCGGCTCGATCAACGCCCAGCGGGCATCGGACAGATCGCTCAGGTACGGCTGGCGCTGCTGCGAGGAGGTCATGAGGATACTCATGCACGAGGACCACACCCGGGCATATCGCTCGATCGAGCGAGGCAAAAGCCGTCTTTCAAAACGTATTCGAACCGGACAGGAGCTATCGGCCTATACCGTGGTGAAATGCGAGATCAGCCCCGACGCGACCGCGGCCGCAAACTACCTGTTTCGCCTGTACACCGTGAATTCCGGCAGGAGCGAACCTCCACGAAGCGGCACATAGGTGACGCGAACGTCCTCTAAGAGGTCCTAACAAAGGCGTTGGACGTGTCGGTGGGTGATGAGGCAGGTGGCGAGGCCGAGGAATGCTTCGTGGATGTCGTCGCGTCGTTCCCAGCGGATCCGCAGGCGGCGGAAGCCGTGCAGCCAGGCGATCGTGCGCTCTACCACCCAACGAAAGATGCCCAGGCCAGAGCCGTGTTCAACGCCTCGTTCGGCGATGACTGGGCGGATGCCGCGCTGCCACAGCAGGCGGCGGTATTTGTCGTGGTCGTAGCCGCGGTCGGCGAGGAGCGCGTCGGGTCTGCGTCGGGGCCTGCCGACGACGCCTGCCACCGCCGGAACCTTGTCCAGCAGCGGCAGCAACTGCGTGACGTCGTTGCGGTTGCCGCCGGTCAGCGACACCGCGAGCGGGATCCCCTGCCCGTCGGTGAGGACGTGGTGTTTGCTGCCTGGCCGTGCGCGATCGACCGGGCTGGGCCCGCTTTTGGGCCGCGCCGCGCTGCCCTGACGTGGGAGGAGTCGATCACCGCCCGCGACCAGTCCAGTTTCCCCGCGGCCCGCAGTCTCTTCAGTAGCACCAGGTGCAGTTCCTCCCACACGCCGGCCTCGTTCCACGTGGCCAGGCGCCGCCAGCACGTCATGCCCGAGCCGAAGCCCAACTCCTGCGGCAGGTACTCCCACTGGATGCCCGTATGCAGCACGAACAAGATCCCGCACAGCGCCTGCCGGTCCGGGACCCGCGGGCGGCCCTCCACCAACTTCGGCCCCGGTCCCGGCAGCAACGGCTCGATGAGCGACCACAGTTCATCCGACACGATCCATGGCCGCGACTGTCGTTTCCCCACGACCAGACCAACGACCATCCAGGCCGAAAGTCACATGATCAACAACTTCTGTTAGGACCTCTAAGAGGCCCTAACACAATGAGGTCGTGTCACCAGCAGGCGACGCACTGGGTGAGGTCTTCCGACAGGAAAAGTATGAAACGTCTCTGCGATCCGGTGACGGTCGCCATGTAGACCCGAGCTGTTCCTGCGGCTTGAAGTCTGGCGACGGCTTCGGCCAGTCCGGGCCGAGGTGTGACGCCCGTGTCGAGCATGACTTCGTGCCGCCACGACCAGATGTCCCAGAGCTGTCGCGCAGAAGCCGTTTGGTTCAGAAAGACCTCGAAGCTCGCGCCTGCGACCAACTCGGCCAGGGCTGCGCGCGCAGGGCCGCTGCTGTCCTGGGAGAGTGCAGATTGCAGGGTGTCTCGGTTCATGCGATCAGTTTGCCCAGTCGGTGTATCGACGTGGGGCGAGTGCCCGTCAGGTCAAGGTCAGTACCTGGCGGTGGGTGATCAGGCAGCAGGCGAGCTTGAGAAAGGCGTCGTGGATGTCGGCCCGTCGCTCCCAGCGGACACGAAGTCGTTTGAAGCCGTGGAGCCAGGCGGTTGGGTCGGCCGCGCGGCGAGGTGCTCGCCGTGAGGGCGAGTCCTGTTCCGCGCGGCCTCCCGCCGAACCGGACATGACGGTTTC
>NZ_JBSFEV010000084.1:0-14078 GCF_053594615.1 Streptomyces sp. NPDC001858 | reverse complement strand
GCCAACGCCCTGCTCGGCACCGCACTCACATTGCGCGATGTCTTCGACCACCCCCGCATCAGCGAACTCGCCCGAATCGCCGACACCACCACCGCTACCACCGAGACGTCCGGCACACGAATCGGCGAACTGCCACGCCCAACCCCACTACCAGTCTCATACGGACAACAAGCACTCTGGCTGATTGATCAGTTGGGTGGGCCGGGTGGGCGGTATGTGGTGCCGGTGGTGCTGCGTTTGGGCGGCGATCTGGATCCTGATGTTCTGATCACGGCGGTACGGGATGTGGTGTCCCGTCACGAGGCGCTGCGCACGCTCTTGGTGGAGAAGGACGGCACGCTACGTCAGGTCGTCGTGCCAGCGAACGAAACGGCCGACAGGCTCTCTCTGCTCGTTGAGGATGTCACGGGTGTGGATGCTGCCGGCGTGGATGCGCGGGTGGGCGCGGTGGTGCAGGCCGGGTTCGATCTCGCGGTCGACATCCCGATCCGTGTCGCGCTGCTACGCGCCGGCGCTGACGACTGGGTGTTCGTTGTCGCGGTACATCACCACGCAGTGGATGAATGGTCGTTCCCGTCGCTGCTGAGCGACCTGTCGACCGCTTATCAGGCGCGGGCCGCGGGGCAGGAGCCGGGATGGACGCCGTTGCGGGTCCAGTACGCGGACTACGCAATCTGGCAACGTGAGGTCCTGGGGGAGGCGTCGGACTCGGGTTCGCTGCTTTCCGAGCATCTTGCCTATTGGCAGGACGTCCTCGCGGGTGCGCCCGAAGAGTCCGCGATCACGCTGGACCGGGCCCGACCGGTGGCACCGACCCACCGCGGTGCGGATCTGCGGTTCACCATCGATCCACAGGTCGTGACCGGCCTGCGTCAGGTCGCGGATGCGGAGGGCGTGAGCATGTTCATGACTCTGCAGGCCGCGACCGCGCTGACCGTTTCGGCGCTGGGCGCCGGTGCGGACGTGGTGATCGGTTCACCGGTCGGCGGACGCACCGAGGACGGCCTGGAAGACCTGGTCGGATACTTCGTGAACACTCTGCCGATCCGCCATCGGTTCCACGCCGGTGACTCGATCACCGACGTTCTGCGGAACACCAGGCGAACGGTGCTCGGCGGGTTCGAGCACCAGGCCGCACCCTTCGAGGAAATCACCCGTGCGCTGGGCACCGAGCGGTTCGTCGGCCGCAACCCCCTCTTCCAGATCATGCTCACCCACCGCGTCGCCGACAGCCGCCGCGCGGGCGGCCTGCGCATCGGGAACGTCACGACGACACCGAGTCCCGCGGCGGTGGGCGCGGTCAAGACCGATCTCGACCTCGACATCTTCGATTCGCTCAACGATCTGAACGGGAAGCTCTCTTACGCGACCGATCTGTTCGATGGTGCTACCGCTGAGCGGTTTGTCGCCGTCTTCAGGTCGGTGCTGGAGGCGATCGCTGCCGGTCCAGAGGCGCGGGTCGGCGACCTGGACCTGTTGCCCGCACCGGAGTCGCGACAACTCGACGCGTGGTCGCGTGGTGAGACGCTCGATGTTCCCGGGGCGACTCTTGACGAGTTGGTGCGCCGGCAGGTCGCGGCGAGCCCGGACGTGGTCGCAGTCATCGCTGATGACGGCACTGAACTCACCTATAGCGACTTTGATGCGCGGGTCAACGCTCTCGCTCACCTCCTCGTCGAGGAGGGCGTGCGGGTCGGAGACCGGGTCGCGGTCGCACTGCCTCGCTCGGCCGAGTTGGTGGTCGCGTTGGCCGGGGTGATCCGCGCCGGGGCGGCGTACGTGCCCATCGACCCCGACTACCCCACCGACCGCGTCAATCACATCCTCGCGGACGCCGAACCACGGGCGGTGATCACCGACCGGCAGACCTCCGGTGCTCAGCACCACGTGCTCACCGATCATCCTGTGCGCATCGTGCTCATCGACGACGAACCTGTGCGGCAACACCTCGATGCCGGCGTGATCGACCCACCGCAGGTCTCGCGTCCGCTGCTCCCGTCGGATGCCGCATACGTGATCTTCACTTCCGGCACCACCGGACGCCCCAAGGGCGTTCAGATCAACCACGAGGCAATAGTCAACCGACTGTGGTGGATGCATGATCTCTACCGGATCGGTGCGCCGGATCGGGTGCTGTTGAAGACCCCGTTCACGTTCGACGTGTCGGTGTGGGAGTTCTTCCTGCCACTGGTCACCGGCGCAGCGGTGGTCGTGGCGCAGGAGGGCGGACACAAGGATCCGCAGTATCTGCTCGAAGTGATCGACCGTCGCGCGGTGACGGTCACTCATTTCGTGCCGTCGATGCTCCAGGCTTTCCTCACCTCGGCCCCGGACCGGACGTCGGTGGGTTCGGTACGACGAGTGTTCTGCTCCGGCGAGGCACTGCCCGTGTCGCCCGCGGCCGGTGCCGTCGCGCTGTTCGAGAACGCGGAGTTGCACAACCTCTACGGGCCGACGGAGGCGGCCGTGGACGTGACCGCTCACCCGGTGGTTCAGGCCGGGCTCGTCGACGCGGTGGGGGTGCCGATCGGTGTTCCGGTGGCGAACACGACGGTGCGTGTCCTGGACACGTGGTTGCGTCCGGTGCCGGTCGGTGTGGCAGGTGAGCTCTACCTGGGCGGGGTGCAGCTCGCGGATGGATATGTGGCTCGCGCGGGCCTGACCGCTGACCGATTCGTGGCTGATCCGTTCAGCGACCAGGGCGCACGGTTGTATCGCACCGGCGATGTCGTGCAGTGGAACTCCCTGGGACAGTTGGAATACCTCGGCCGCAGCGATGACCAGGTGAAGATACGCGGATACCGGATCGAACTCGGCGAAATCAGCGCCGTCCTCGAACAGCATCCAGGGGTAACGGGCGCGGCGATCGCCACCTTGGATCACCCGGCCGGCGGAAAGTACCTCGCGGCATACGTGACCACGGCCAGTGCCACGACAGCCAGTGCCACCACGGCCAGTGCCACGACGGCCAGTGCCACGACTGCCGAGGACGCGGTGCTGTTCGACGCGCTCCGCGAGCATCTCGCACAGTCGCTGCCGGACTACATGGTGCCCGCGACGTTCCTGCGCCTGGACCGCTTCCCGGTCACGGCGAACGGGAAACTGGATCGCCGCGCGTTGCCGCAACCGAGCCTGGCTGCCGGCACAGCCGACGGCCGGCCACCGGAGACCGACACCGAGATCGCCCTCGCCGGCATCTTCCGCGACGTACTGCACCTCGGCGACGACGTCGACCTGGGCGTGGACAACGACTTCTTCCGCCTGGGTGGCGACAGCATTTCCGCGGCACGACTCGTTGCCTGCGCTCGTGAGCACGATCTGACGCTCAAACTGTCCGAGGTGTTCATGCGACGGACCATCGGCGCCCTCGCCGCGCTGCTTGCGCCGTCGACGCACGACGTCGTTTCGGCCGAGCCGGTTCTTGTGCCGACTTCCGCTGCCCTTGAGCGCTTGCGCGAGGCGGATGCCGCGCCCGATGAGTACGTCTTCACCGAGCTGATCAACTTGCCCGCGCGGTCGACGGGCGAATCGGTCGCCTCGTCCTTCCGCTCGCTCGTCGCCGACACGGACGCGCTTCGCCTGTCAGTTGACGCTACCGGCCGGCGGCTCTGGTTCACCTACCTCCTGCCTCCGGAAACAGTCCAGCCCCAGACCATGGAGCTGACCGCCGACACGGACGTCGACGTTGACGCGATCAGGTCGGCCGCCGTTGATCTCATCGACCTCTCGACCGGCCGCCCGGCTGCCCTCGCCTTCACGCACCACCCCGAGCAGACGGTTGCAGTGCTCGCCGTCCACGCGGCAATCGTCGACCGAGCCTCGCTGCACCGTCTGGCGGAGGCACTTCAGCAGGCAGTGTCCGGCGCAGTGGAAGTGTCCCGCCCACCAGCGCTCGTCCCTGCGCTCGAAGCCATCGAAGCAGCCGGCGACGCGGTCGCCACGGACGGCCTCGATCGCTGGAAGGGCCTTCTCGCCCGAGCCCGGACGATCGACGAATCCACCTTTGCTCATGCCACCGTCTCCACCTTCCGCTGGGACAGCTCCCTCACCGAAGGCGTCGTCAGCAAAGCCATCCGCAACGCGCTCCACTCGACAGGAATCGCACCACTGATCGGCGGTGTGGTCGACGAAGATGTCCCGCTGACTCCCGATGACAACACGATGTCAGTCGGTCCGTTCACCGCGGCCGCCACCATCGCTCTCGACGAGGCCGAGCCGACCGCGACCGCCGAGCTGGCACTGCTGCGCTACCACAACAAGGCCGGACGCCGGGCATTGCGGCGTGCCCCCTCTCCCGCAATGCTCCTCACGCGGGTCTATGGGCCGGACAGCGGGTCACCGACCCCAGAGGGCGCCGAGCAGTTGTATCGCGCGGTTGTCCGCTATCACATCGCCCCGGACACGACAACGATCACTTTCCTCGGCTTCGCGGAAAAGGTGGTCACCGATCTCCGAGCAGCGCTGGCAGACGACCTTTATTAGGTTAGGCAATGCTAAGGTTTTTGGCATCTGACACCTGTTCGATGAGGAGTCGCCGTGCCGCGTCGTGCCCGCCCCACCGTCGTACACACCATTGCCCTGCGGGAGTTGGAGGTGGCGCGGGTTGTCGATGTCACTCCCGGGATGCGCCGTGTGACCCTGACCGGTGATCAGCTGGGATCGTTCACCGCAAGCGACGGTACGACCTTCCCCGAGTTCGCCAGCGAGGGTTTCGACGACAACGTCCGGTTGATCTTCCCGTACCCCGGCGAAAGCGAGCCGGTGGTCCCGGTCTACAAGGACGGCAAGTACAGGTGGCCGGCCGACCCGCCGGCGCTGTGGCGGGTCTACACGGTACGACGTTACGACGCGCAGGCTCGCGAGCTCGACATCGACTTCGTGAAACATGGTGTGGGCGTCGCGACGACGTGGGCGTACCGGGCGAACCCCGGCGATCGCCTGCACGTCGGGGGACCTTCGGTCTCCACCAGGCGGCCCGAAGGTTACGACTGGTACCTCGTCGTCGGCGACGACACGGCCGTCCCGGCGATCGACCGGTTGCTCGGGGAACTGCCCGACGAAGCACAGGCCGAGGTCTACATCGAGGTGGCCGAGGAGTCGCACCGGATCGACTTCCCGGAACGCCCCGGTGTCGAGGTGACCTGGGTCGTGCGGAACGGACTGGCAGCGGGATCCGAGCCGTTGCTGCTGCGGGCGGTACGCGAGGCCGGCCGGCGAGAGGGCGCGATGTTCGCCTGGCTAGCCGGGGAACAGTCCGTCGTACGTGATCTGCGGCGGTATCTCATCGAGGAGCGCGGTGTCGACAAGTCCGACATCGACTTCACCGGCTACTGGCGGCGCGCAGAGGTTGTGGCGTTGGACGAAGACCCCGCCCTGCCGGACCCCGAGCGCAACGACGAGGCCTTCGACAAGTTCCATGAGATGTCCGAGTTGCTTCCGCCGTTGGCGATTCGGGCGGCCGCGAATCTCGGCATCGCCGACTGCATCAGCCGCGGAGTGCGCACCGTACCCGCGCTCGCACGGCACACCGGCGCGAACGAACGCTCCCTGGCGAAGTTCCTGCGGTACCTGCAGGCGATCGAACTCCTGGAACAGGAAGGCGATGAATACAAGCTCAGTGAGACCGGCGAGTTTCTGACCAGCGAGTCCGTGCTCGATCACCTGGTTTCCGGCGGGGTCGACTTCCGTATGTCGCAGGCCTTCTACGGTCTTGAAGCGGCGGTCCGCCACGATCAGCCGGTGTTGGAGTCGGTGACCGGCAAGGATTGGGACGCTCTCCGCAGCGATGCGACCTTTGAGCACAAGCGTCTGGAGAACAAGTCCCGGTTCGCGCAGGTACTCGCCGAGCCGCTCGCGAAGTCACCCGTGCTCGGGGGCGTCGGCAAGGTGGTTGTCCACGCAGCTGGTGCGGTGGTCCACGCCGACTACCTCACTGCGGGGCATCCGGAGGCGACGGTGACCGTCGTGGCGCTCCCTACCGCGGCGGATTGGTTCCGCAGGGACCTTCCGATCAGCATTGCGGATGCGACGCGACGCGACCGGATACGGATTGCCGAGCAGTCGGTGTTCGAGAAGACCGAACCTGCGGACGCCGTACTGATCATCGACACGCTCGGGCAGTACCGTGACGCGGAGGCGAAGCTCATTCTTCAGCGGGCCGCTGCCAGCCTGAGCCCCGGTGGCCGGGTGCTGTTGGTGGAGGACACGTTCGATCCCGCCGAGTTGGACGAACATGACGCGGAACTCGACATTCTGCGGTTGACGCTCCACGGGTCCGGATACCGCACCGAGGACGAACTCGAGGCGGTCATCGCCGGCGCCGGATTGAACGTGATCGCGACGTCGCTCGTGGGGTGGGGCAACACGTTGCGAGTGCTGGCACCGTGACCTGAGGTCGTGGGCCCGCCAAGCAGTCCCGCCGAGCGGTCCGGCCGGGTCGTCCACGACGAGCCCGGCGACCGCCCTACCGCAGGGTCATGAAGCCACTTCGTCACCAGCCTGGAGCTTCTCCATGACCTCGATCCAGTGACCCAGTCGCGAGTCCTCGGCCAGGGTGATGAAGTCGATCCGGTCCACCCCCGCGGTGCGCCACCGCTCCACCAGATCCATGAGGCGCACCGAGTCCATCCCCTGGTCGCGGAGGCTCAACTCGTAGTCGATCTCCGCGGGTTCGAGGTACAACACGTCGGCGACGTCGGCGATCAGCTGCTCGCTGCTCAGGCTCATCAGGACTCCTCGTTCATTGCTTGCCCAACCTCTTCTGACAGTTCCAGCCGGCTGTGTCACACGGTGGCGATCAGCACTTCCTCGCCGCTGTACGGCCGCAGGCCGTCGGTCCGGCCCGCGAAGTAGCGATCGGCGAGGCCGGCTGCCGAGACGTGTTCGGCGTCGGCGAAACCTGCTTGGCGCGCCAGTTCGGTGATCTGGCCGGGAGTGTAGAAGCCGATGAACGGCGTACCGGCCCGCCGAGCACCCTCCCTGGAGGCTCGCCGAATCTGTACGTCCTCGGGCGCGAGATCTTCGAGATGACGGAAGAACGTGAGGATCAGTGAGGAGCCGGACGGCAGACTCGCCACCTGCTTGAGGGTCGCCGTCGTGGCCTGTTCGGTCAGATACATGGTGACCCCCAGCCAGGACACCACCGCGGGACGCGAGGTATCGAATCCCGCCGCCTGCAGCCGATCCCACCAGTCGTCATTCGCTTCGAAATCGACCGGAACCAGGCGCAACCAATCCGGGATGCCATATCCGAGTTCGATCAACCGGCTCCGCTTCCATCCTTGCGTCTCCGGCTGGTCGATCTCGAAGACGGTCATGGTGGAGCCCGCATCGGGATGACGCTGAGCGTAGGTGTCCAGGCCTGCGCCGAGGATCACGTACTGATCCACGCCGCGGCTCGCGGCCTGCGCCACCAGGTCCTCGGTCAACCGCGCCCGCCCGACGACCGTGGCGCGCTTGCCTCGCGAGTCGCCGGGGACCATGTCTCCGCGCTCGCGCCATCCGTCGTCGTCCTGCGCCAGCCGGGCGCCCAGCACGTCCTCAAGGACGTGCGGCGGCTCGTCCACCTGGGTGTGCAAGGCACGCCACAATGCGGTCCGTACCGCTGTGTTGTCCGGCGTGCCGACAACATTTCCCGTCATCAGTCAGTCCTTCCTGGCTTGTTGTTCATGCCCCGTCCGGCCTCCCACGCGCTCCACAGCCCGCCGTACACGCCACCAGCGGCGACCAGCTCGTCATGTGTTCCGGTCTCGATGATCCGGCCGTGCTCCATGACGACGATCCGGTCACAGGTCGCGGCTTGGGAAAGGCGATGCGCAATCACCAACCCGGTGCGACCACGCAGAGCCGCCTCGGCGGCACGGTCCAGCAACCCCGCATGGGTGGAGCCGGCCTCGGCGGTCGCCTCGTCGAGGATCGCCAGTTCCGGGTCGGCGAGCAGGAGCCGGGCGAGGGCGAGCTGTTGAGCCTGTGCATCGGTGAGCGGATGCCCGCCGGTGCCGATCATCGTGTCGAGATCGTCCGGCAGCAGGTCGCGCAGACCGGCTGCCCCGGTGGCGTCCAGCGCCGCGTGGATGTCGTGGTCGGTGGCCCTGGGGGCGCCGAGCGTGAGATTGTCCCGCAGGGTGCCGGCGAACACGTGCGTCTCTTGGGTGATCAACGTGGTTCGGCCGGGCTGGGCCACCGTCCCGGCGTCGGGCAGATGGATACCGGCGATGACGGCGGCAAGCGTCGTCTTGCCGGCCCCGGAGGCGCCGACCACGGCGATGCGCTGACCGGTGGGGACGTCGAGGGTGAGGTTGTCGAACACGCGGGGGCCGTCGCCATAGCCGAATGCGACCTCGTGAAGCCGCACGGCGATGCCCGTGTCCGCTGCCGCTGTCGGCTCGCCCGCCTCCTCCGGGATGGTGGCGACCCCGATGATGCGGCTGAGCGATGCGAGGGCCGACTGGAGGTCGTCGACGACGTACAGCAGCTCGTTGATCGGTCCGAGCACGCGCAGGACGATCAGCGTCGCGGCGGTGGCGCCGCCGACCGTGGATGCGTCCGCGTCGATCAGGACGAAGCCGACGACGAGGACGGTGGCCAGGCTCAGACATTCGCCGAGGTTCAGGCGGAGGCTGAGCATGGCCATCACGGTGCGCGCGCGGAGCGTGTGCACCGCGACGCCCCAGGACGCGTCCATCACGGTGTGGTGCCGCTGCTCGGCGAGCCCGAGCCCGAGCACGGAGGCGTAGCCGCGCTGGGACTCGAGGATCTGCTGTGCCCGCGCGCTCATCGCCGCGCGTTCGGCGGCGTACACCCGCGGGCCGATGCGGAGATACCAGCGCATGACGAGTACGTAGACGGGCAGTACGACGGCGAACGCGGCGGCGTACGGCCATTCCAGTGCCGCAAGCCCGCCCAGCGACACGACGATGGTGAACCCGCTGACGGTGAGCGCGGGGATCACGGCGGGTGCGGCATCGGCTACGGCGGTGACGTCGTCGCTGGTCCGGGAGATCAGGTCCCCGGTCCCGGCGCGTTCGACGAGGTGCTGCGGGAGTGTCATGGCGCGGCCCACGAGCTGTTCGCGCAACCCGGCGAGGATGGTGTGGTAGACGCGGGTGGCGAGCACGATCGTCACCGCGGTGCCGGCCGCGCCGAGGACTGCCGAGAGCACCATGACGGCCGTGACCGTCAGCACGGTGCCGAGGTCAGCGGTACCGGCCTGCACCCGGTCGATGAGGAACCCGATGATCACGGGCGGGATCACGTTGACGCCGGTGCTGACGATCCCCAGCGCTCCGACAGTGGCGAGCCGGAGCCGGTGCCCGCGGCTGAGCCGCCACACCTCCCTGGCTGTCTCCCTGCCGCCCGCGACCGGAAGCGCGTGCCCGGTTGCCGCGGATGCCCCGCTCATGACGTTGTCCTTACGCGCATCGGTGCGTCCTCGAGCAGGTCGACGACGCGGTCGCAGCTGCCCAGCAACGCGGGGGACGAGGTGATCAGCAGGGTCGAGCGGCCCGCGCGGACGTCGCGCAGCCGCTTCGCGATCGTGTGCTCGGTGACCGAGTCGACCGCCGTGGTCGGGTCGTGCAGCACGAGCACCGGCGCGTCGCTCGCCAGGGCGCGGGCAAGCGCGAGTCGCTGGAGCTGACCGCCGGAGAAGCGGTTGCCGTCCTCGCCGACCGGAAGGTCGAGATCGGCGGCGAAGTCACCGCAAGCCGCAGCTCGCACCGCAGCTGTCACCAGCTCGGGTGAGGCCGCGGTGGCGGTGAGGTTGTCGCGGATCGTTCCGCTGAACAGCATGACCCGGTGCGGAGTGAACGTGACTCGGGAGCGATACTCCTGCGCGGTCAACTCCCGCGCGGCGATCCCGTCCAGCCGCACCGCGACCTCGCCGCCAGGCTCGCGGGGATCCAGCAGCGCCTCCGCGACGCGGGCAGCAGTCAGGTCGTCGGTGCGCACTCCCACGAGTTCGCCGGGCTCCACCCGGATCGTCGCGGTGGGCGTGGACACCTCCAGCACCGGCAGTTGCTGAACCACCGGCCGCGCCGCGTCGTCAGCCTCGGGCGCCGCCGTCACGTCGGTCTTCAGCACGTCGAGGATGCGCGCGGACGAGGCGCGGGATCCGGCGAGGTTGGGTATGGAATCGTTCGCGATCGACTGGATCTGCGGCAGCAGCGCCTGAGCGAGGCCGACGGCGGCGATCAGCTCGCCGACGCTCAGCTGCCCGTCCACGGCGAACCAGCCCGCCAGCCCCATCACCGCTGCGACGAACGTGCCGGTGACCACACCGGAGCCCATCAGGAATCTCCCCAGCAGTCCCGCGTTGCGCTTGGCGCCGACGAGCGTCTCCTGGCTTGCCTGCCGGTATCTTCTGGTCGCCTCGGTCTCGGCGCGCATCCCCTTGACCACCCGATAGCCGGCCACGACATCCGTGGCCAGTCCGACTGTGGTGGCCAGCAGTCCCTGGTACTCACGGGTGTCCCGGGACAGCCGCTCGCTGAGCACGCCCATCAACCACACCGCCAGCGGCGCCCCCACCAGCACCGCGAGCCCGAGCAGCCAGTGCGTCCTCAACAGGGACACGGCGATGAATCCGATGGTCATGATCCTCGCGATCGGCATGATCGCGAGCTGAACCCCGTTGGCCAGGCGGGCGACGTCGTTGGTCATCACCGACACGACACCACCGTCCGGCGCGTGGGCGCCGCCGCCGACCGGATGCAGCACGCCGGTCGAGAGGGTGCTCCGGAGGCGGTGCTGCAGCAGCTGTATCGCATACGCGGTCAGTTGGACAGCGAACTTCGCCGCCACCGTCAACACGATGTACAAGGCCACCAGTACGCCGAGCCACAGCGCCAACTGCCCCGCGTTCCCGGTTGCCAACGCCCGGTCGATCGCAAGGCCCATCACCACGGGGACCGCGGCCTCGCCCACCTGCCACACGATCGCGGCCAGCGCCGCAGGAACGGAGACCCGCCGCACCGAGAGGATCACGCGCAACAGGAATCGACCGGCCGTGGTCCCCGAGCCGGCCTCGAACGGCTGGACCTCGGGCGGATCGGCGGGCGCCTGCCAAAGCACAGGTAGCCGACGGGTCATAGGTCCCCGCCCCAGCCCCGACGGGTCGGAGTGAGAGGCGTTCCTCATGGCCGCCCCCGGTCCGTGCCCAGCAGCAGGGTGTCAGTGTGCTGAGTGAGCGCCGCAGCCACCCACACTCGCTGCTGCCGGGCTCCGGAGAGTTCGTCTTCCTGGAACGCCCTGTCCGGGATCGCACACCAACAGGCCGTCGTCGCAGGGCGGTTGTCGTACCTGATGGAGGCTTCTCCTCGGTCGGGTGGCGGAATGGGTGGTGACACGGGGCAAGGTTAGCCTACCCTTCGTTGAGGTTCTAGGGATCGTTGCCTCGGTCGGCTCGATCTGGTCTCAAGAGAAGTGGGTGTGCTTCCGTTGACGGCTTTTGATCGTGTGGAGTTGACTGCGAGTCAGCGCGGCAACTGGGTGGCACGGAAGCTCGCTCCCGAGTCCTCGGTGTTTTGCGCAGGTCAGCTGATCTGGCTGAACGGCCCGGTCGATCCGGCCCTGTTCGCGTCCTCGGTCAGTGTTGTCTTCGCAGAGACCGACGCGTTGCGGGTACGTTTCGGGGACGACGACGGTGTCCCTTTTCAATACCTCGACACCGCCACGACACTCACGACAGAGATCGTCGATGCGGGCCATGGCGATGATCAGATCCGGGTACTGGCCCGCGAACAACTCACCGGACCGCCGGCCACTGCCGGAGAGCCGACGACCTGCTCGACCCTGATCCGCCGTGAGAACGGCACCTGGGCATGGATCCTGATCACCAACATCCTGCTCGTCGACGGCTACAGCATTTCTCTGTTCATCCGCCGCGTCGCCGAGGTCTACTCCGCACAGCAGGCCGGCGATTCGGTCCCGGACCGCTGGTTCGGCAGCATGAAGAACGTCATAGACGCCAAGAATTCCGGCGATTCCGGGATCGAAGAAGGTGTCGCGTATTGGAGTGGCGTCCTCGGGATCGAGTACGCCGGCCACGAGAACGTGGAGGACCTGTCCGGGGTCTTCGTATCCTCGACTCAACCGGTTGTCGTCCCGATACCCGACGACACCTACTCGAAGGTTCAGCAGTTCGCTCGCGCGGCTCGGGTCTCCTGGACTGATTCCCTGATCGCGTTGTGGGGTGTCTACACCGCTCTGGTCGATGGTCGTGACTGTGTGGCGGTCCGGGTTCCTCTGATGTTGCGAGACGATCGCGAATCGCTGAAAACACCAAGCGCGATCTCAAGGGCTATCCCGGTCGTTACTGAGATCAGCCCGTACGACACCTTCGGAAATGTCCTCGAGATCGTCGCAGACCAGCTGAAGACTTCCAGGCGTCACACGACTGTCGAAGATCACCAGATCGCCCGTCAATGGCCAGGCGGCCAGGCCTCGTACCTCATACTCCCGACGATCAACATCAGACTCTTCGAATCAACGCCGCGTCTGGGCGACATCGACGCGGTCTCCGAAACGATCAGCACCGGCCCGGTCGGCTCGCTCGACCTCGCGATCTACCGCAACCCCGACTCCGGAATCCGGCTGGAGCTGTCCACGGGCTCCGCCACCGGCGATCCGCTCTTGCACGCCGAACAATTCAGCCGTTTCCTCAACGCCGTCCTCGACGGGTCCGCGGCCCAAACCCTGCACCAACTGAGTACCGGATTCACACCCGGTACCGACGGCCCGGATCTGTCGTGGGCGCAAGGCGAGACGCTTGATGTCGCGCCAGCGACAGTGGACGCGTCGGTGACGGTGGACGCGCTGGTGACGGTGGACGCACTGGTGCGCCGCCGGGTCGCGGCCGATCCGGACGCGGTCGCGGTCGTCGCCGACGACGACGGCAGCGAACTCACCTACAGCCAGTTCGATGCACGGGTCAACGCTCTCGCCCAGCTCCTGGTCGATGAGGGCGTGCGGGTCGGGGACCGCGTCGCGATCGCCATGACGCGCTCGGTCGACCTGGTAGTAGCACTTACCGGAGTGATCCGCGCGGGAGCGGCCTACGTGCCGATCGACCCGGGATACCCCGCAGAACGCATCAAGCACATCCTCGACGACGCCGCACCTGCGCTGGTCATCACCGATCAACTCACCACAGAAATACATCAACACGTACTGGGTGAACATCGCGCACCAGCACTGCGGATCGACGACCACGAAGTACAGCGACGGCTGGCCGCCGGTCAGGAAACCGCCCCCGTTCCAGCCCGGCCGCTGAACGACCTCGACGCTGCCGTCGTGATCTTCACATCAGGAACGACAGGCAACCCGAAAGGCGTGGCCCTCACGCACCGCGCACTCGCCAACCGCCTCGCATGGGGTCAGCGAGTACTGGACTACCGACCAGACGATGTGGCGCTGTCGAAGAGCGGCGTGGGTTTCGTCGACGCTGTGACCGAGCTGTTCGGGCCGATGATCGCCGGTGCCCGAATCGTGGTCGTGCCCGCGGAGACCGCGCAGGATCCAGCCGGCCTGCTCGACACGATCGCCCGACACCGCGTCACACATCTGCTGACCGTGCCCAGCCTGGCCGACGTCGTCGTCCGCCACGACGACGCACCCACAGCGCTGACCACGATCCGGTCCTGGATCTCCTCCGGTGAAGCACTCACCCCGGGCACCGCGACCACCATGCGAACCGCCGCACCACAAGCAACACTGCACAACTTCTACGGCTCGACCGAAGTCACCGGCGACGGCACCGCAGCCATCATCACCGACAACACCCCGATCGGTGCACCGGTCGCGAACACGACAGCGCACGTTCTTGACGCATGGCTGCGCCCGGTGCCGGCCGGTGTCGCAGGAGAGCTCTACCTGGGCGGAGTGCAACTCGCCGACGGCTACGTCGCTCGCCCGGGCCTGACCGCCGACCGATTCGTGGCCGATCCGTTCAGCGACGGCGGCGCGCGGCTGTATCGCACCGGCGATGTCGTGCGATGGAACTCCCTAGGGCAGTTGGAATACCTCGGCCGCAGTGACGACCAGGTGAAAATACGCGGACACCGGATCGAACCCGCCGAAAT
>NZ_JBSFEV010000083.1:0-14767 GCF_053594615.1 Streptomyces sp. NPDC001858 | reverse complement strand
GACTACGTGATGATCCCGCGCGCCACCTACTGCCAGCCGCAGATCGCCAGCTTCGGCTACACCGAGGCCCAGGCCCGCGAACTCGGTTACGACGTGAAGGTCGCGAAGTTCCCGTTCACCGCCAACGGCAAGGCGCACGGGCTGGGCGACGCGACCGGTTTCGTGAAACTGATCAGCGACGCGAAGCACGGCGAGCTCATCGGCGGCCATCTCATCGGCCCCGACGTCACCGAACTCCTGCCCGAGCTGACCCTCGCCCAGCAGTGGGACCTCACCGTCCACGAGGTCGCGCGCAACGTCCACGCCCACCCGACCCTGGGCGAGGCCGTCAAGGAAGCGGTGCACGGCCTGGCCGGCCACATGATCAACATGTAGCTCCGCGTACCGCCTCGGCGGTGCCGTTCACTCGAACGGCACCGCCGGGCTCGCCGCCGCCGTACGGCCGGGATGTGCTGGCATCCACCGGCCCGACCCGGACCGGACCGACGGCGAGGGAGCCCGCCATGCCGGAAAGCGGTGTTCCCGCGGACGCGGAGCTGGAGGCGCTCAGGGCCCGTATCGCGGCGCTGGAGGAGGAGCGCACCCGTCGTCCCACCCATCACCGGGTCCGCTCGACCGTCGCGGTCGTCCTCATCGTCCTCGGCTGCGTCCTGGCCCCGCTGGGCCTGGTGGCGGCCTGGACGTCCAGCATCGTGGGCGACACCGGCCGCTATGTCGACACCGTCCGTCCACTGGCCTCCGACAAGGATCTCCAGAACGCGGCCGCCACCCGTGTGACGAACGTGGTGATGGACCGTCTGGACCTCACCACGCTCCTCCAGGAAGTGGCCCCGGAGCAGCGGCCGCTGCTGGAGAAGGCCCTCGGCAGGCTCGGTCCCTCGCTGGAGAGCGCGGTCCGCAGCTTCGTGTACGACCAGGCTCAGGCGGTCGTGGCCTCCGAGGCCTTCGAGAAGATCTGGGTCGACGCCAACCGCCGGATCCACAGCTCCGTCGAGAAGGCCCTCACGGGCAGCGGCGGCGGCGCGGTGAAGATCGAGAACGACACGGTGACCGTCGACCTCGCCCCGGTCGTCGACCAGGTCAAGCAACGGCTGGTCGACTCCGGGATGACGGTCGCGGGCAAGATCCCCGAGATCCACACGAACTTCACGGTCGTCCAGTCCGAGGACATCGGCAAGGTCAAGACCTACTTCCGGCTGCTCCAGCTGGTGGGCTTCTGGCTGCCCGTGATCGCGGTCCTGCTGGTGGCGGCAGGCGTCCTGCTCTCGACGCACCGCCGTCGCGTCCTGATCGTCTCCGCGCTCTGCTTCGCCCTCGCCGCCCTCCTTCTGGGCGTCGTGCTGACCGTTTTCCGGGTCGTCTACCTGGACGCCCTCCCGGCCGGCGTTTCCCAGCCGGCCGCCGGTTCTATCTACGACACGCTCATCCGTTTCCTGCGCACCTCCGTGCGGTCGGTGATCGCCCTCGGCGTGGTGATCGCCCTCGCCGCCTGGCTGACCGGGCCCGGCCGCCATGCCGCCCTCGTACGGGGGCTCTGGCACTCGGGCATCGGCGCCGTGCGCGAGACCGCGGAGAACGCGGGACTGCGCACCGGTCCGGTCGGCCCGTTCGTCGACCGCTACCGCACCTGGATCACCTGGATCCTCGCCGCGGGCGCCGTCCTGGCCTTCCTCCTGTGGCCGTACCCGACCGGCTGGGTCGTCGTCGGCCTGGCCCTCGCCCTGCTCTTCGCGCTGGGCGTCGTCGACTTCCTCGCGACCCGGCCCCGCCGAAAGGACAGCCCCGCATGAGCTCGCAGACCCCGACCGGCAACCCGCACGGAGAGATCGGCACCGCGTGGTCCACCCCGCGCGGCGGACCACGCCGGGCGGCCCCGGACGACGGCCGCCCCGGCGACGGCGTCGTCTTCGCCGGCGTCCTGATGCTGTGCGGCGGGGTGCTCGCCGTCCTCCAGGGCATCGCGGCCGTCGCCGAGGACGACGTCTACGCCCGCGTCGGCAGTTACGTCTACGAGCTCAGCCTCACCGGCTGGGGCTGGATCCACATCGTCCTCGGCGCGGTGGCGGCGGCGACCGGCGCGGCCCTCCTCAAGGGGATGACCTGGGCCCGCTTCACCGGCATCCTGCTGGCCGCGCTGAGCCTGGTCGCCCAGTTCCTGTTCCTGCCGTACCAGCCGTTCTGGTCGGTCGCCGTCATGGCGATCGACGTGTTCGTCATCTGGTCACTGGCCTCGTGGCAGCGAGCCGAGATCTGACCGGCCGCGGTGCAGGACACGTGAGGTCGATGTCGGATTCTCGCCAGCGCCGGGTCGGTGGCTCGTCGATGCTGGAGGCATGCAGAACGGGATGTACACCGATCGCGAGCGCTGTGTGCGCGCCGTGCAGTCGAAGGACGCGCGGTTCGACGGCTGGTTCTTCACGGCGGTCCTGACCACCGGCATCTACTGTCGGCCCAGCTGCCCGGTGGTGCCGCCCAAGCCCGAGAACATGGTCTTCCAGCCCAGCGCCGCCGCCTGCCAGCAGGCCGGTTTCCGGGCCTGCAAGCGCTGCTGCCCCGACACCGCTCCGGGCTCCCCGGAGTGGAACCAGCGCGCCGATCTGGTGGCCCGGGCCATGCGGCTGATCGCCGACGGCGTCGTCGACCGCGACGGAGTGCCCGGCCTCGCCGCCCGCCTCGGCTACAGCACCCGCCAGGTCGAGCGCCAACTCCTCGCCGAACTCGGCGCAGGGCCGCTGGCGTTGGCCCGCGCCCAGCGCGCGCAGACCGCACGCCTGCTCATCGAGACGACCGAACTCCCCGTGGCCGACCTGGCGTTCGCCGCCGGCTTCGCCTCCATCCGCACCTTCAACGACACCGTGCGCGAGGTCTTCGCCCTGTCCCCGAGCGAACTCCGCGCCCGCGTCACCCGGCAGACCGCCTCGACCCCGTCGACCCGCCCGGCCACTTCCGGCGGCGCCCTCACGCTCCGCCTCCCCTTCCGCGCCCCGCTCAACCCCGACAACCTCTTCGGGCACCTCGCCGCGACCGGCGTCCCGGGCGTGGAGGAGTGGCGCGACGGCGCGTTCCGGCGCACGCTGCGGCTGCCGTACGGACACGGCATCGTGGCGCTCACCCCGAACCCCGACCATATCGGCTGCCGGCTCACTCTCAGCGACCTGCGCGATCTCACCGTCGCCATCAGCCGCTGCCGGCGCATGCTCGACCTGGACGCCGACCCGGTCGCCGTCGACGACCGACTGCGCACCGACCCGCTGCTCGCGCCCCTGGTGGACAAGGCCCCCGGCCGCCGGGTGCCGCGCACGGTCGACGAGGCCGAGTTCGCCGTGCGCGCCGTACTGGGCCAGCAGGTCTCCACCGCGGCCGCCCGCACCCACGCCGCCCGGCTGGTCACCGCGTACGGCGAACCGGTCGACGATCCGGAAGGCGGCCTCACCCATCTCTTCCCGGCCCCCGAGGCGCTCGCCGCCGTGGACCCCGAGTCGCTGGCGATGCCCCGCACCCGCCGCGCCACCTTCACCACCCTCGTCGGTCAACTGGCCGAAGGCACCCTGCACTTGGGCGTGGAGAGCGACTGGCCCGAGGCCCGCGCCCGGCTCCTCGCCCTGCCCGGCTTCGGTCCCTGGACGGTCGACGTCATCGCGATGCGCGCCCTCGGCGACCCCGACGCGTTCCTCCCCACGGACCTCGGAATCCGGCGCGCGGCCCAGGAGTTGGGCCTGCCCTCCACCCCGGCGGCGCTCACCGCCCGCGCGGCGGCCTGGCGACCCTGGCGCGCGTACGCCGTCCAGTACCTCTGGGCGACCGACAGCCACCCGATCAACTTCCTTCCTGTATAAGGACATCCAGTCATGCAGCAACAACAGCAGCTGAAGCGAGACCGGCAGCACCGGCACACGGTCGTCGACAGCCCGTACGGCCCGCTCACCCTCGTCGCCGACGACGGCGTCCTGTGCGGCCTCTACATGACCGAGCAGCGCCACCGTCCGCCGGAGGAAGCCTTCGGCCCCTGCGACGGCACGCTGTTCGCCGAGCCGGAAGCCCAGCTGGAGGCATATTTCGCAGGCGAGTTGAAGGAGTTCACCCTTGAACTCCGCCTGCGCGGAACCCCGTTCCAACGCGCCGTGTGGGCCGAACTGAGGAAGATCCCGTACGGCGAGACCCGCACCTACGGCGAACTCGCCGAAGCCCTCGGCAATCCGTCGGCCTCCCGCGCGGTGGGCCTCGCCAACGGCAAGAACCCCGTCGGCATCGTCGTGCCCTGCCACCGAGTGATCGGCGCCGGCGGCGGGCTCACCGGCTACGGCGGCGGCCTGGAGCGCAAACAGCGCCTGCTGGACTTCGAGAGCGGTGCGACCCCGGACGGGACGACGCTGTTCTAGCGTTACGGGGGCCTTATTCGCCGCCCTCGGCGCTCAGCTCCCGCAGCAGCCTCGGCAGGGCCGTCCCGATCGGCTCCCGGACGACGTCGTCGGCGAGGTCGTCGTACGGCGTCGGTTCGGCGTTGACGATGACGAGGCGGGCCCCGTGGTCGGCGGCCACGCCGGCCAGCCCGGCGGCGGGCTGCACCTGGAGGCTGGTGCCGACGGCGAAGAAGACCTGGCAGGCCTTGGTGATGGCGACGGCCTCGCCCAGCACGACCGGATCGAGTCGCTGGCCGAACATCACCGTGGCCGACTTCAGAATGCCCCCGCACTCCAGGCACGGCGGGTCCGGTTCACCGGCCTCGACGCGGGCGACGGCGTCCTCCATGGGACCGCGCACCTGGCACTCGGTGCAGACGAACTGCCGTGCGGTGCCGTGCAGTTCGAGCACCTTGCGGGCCGGCAGCCCGGCGAGCTGGTGCAGCCCGTCCACGTTCTGCGTGATCACCCGCACCGGCACCCCGGAGCGCTCCAGGTCGACGACGGCCCGGTGCGCGGCGTTCGGCTCGGCCGCCAGGGCCCGGTTCCTGCGCCGCAACTGCCAGGACCGCCGCCGGATCTCCGGATCGCCCATGTAGTACGCGTACGTGACGAGCTTCTCGGCCTCGGGATCCTTCCGCCACACACCGTTGGGACCGCGATAGTCGGGGATGCCGGAGTCCGTGGAGACCCCGGCCCCGCTCAGAATGGCGACAAGGGGCTTGCTCATGTGGGCGAGCGTAGGTCGGGGAGCCGAGGGCCGCGAGCGGATATCGGGGCGGACGGCCGGGAGGGGTCAGTGGGCGGGGCGGCCGTTCTCCAGCTCCGCCGTCACCGAACCCTCCGCCAGGGCGTCCAGCGCGGACAGGACCCGGTGGCCCAGTGAGCCGAGCAGGAAGTCGGTGATCTCCGCGCGCCCGACCAGCCGCCAGGACAGCAGCTCCGATTCCTGCAGCCGGATCGCGCCGAGGTCGTCCGCGTCGAGGACGCCGCCGTCGTACACGTACGCCACCTGCGGCGGGCGGCCCGGGCCGAGCACCCAGTCCACCGCGAGGAGCCGCCCGAGCGGGCGGTCGAGGCCGATCTCCTCGAGCGTCTCGCGGCGCGCGGCCTGCCGCGGGCTCTCGCCCTCGTCGGACTCGATCGTGCCGCCGGGCAGCGCCCACCCCGCCCGGTAGTTCGGCTCGACGAGCAGGACGCGCCCTTCGGCGTCGCGGAAGAGCGCGGCGGCACCGGCCAGGACGCGGGGCAGGGACGCCACGTAGGCGGCGAAGTCGGGCTTGCTGGAGGTGCTCATGCAGGAAGCGTAGGGGGCGTCGGGCCGGTGGCCAGCCGAACCGTGCGTTCCGCCAGCTCGCTGATGCGCGCGCCGTCGAAGCCGGACACGGCGCTGCGCACGGTGTCCTGCAGCGGCTCGGTCCACCGGGGCGGGATCGCGGCCGCGCCGTTCAGGACGCCGGCCACCGAACCGGCCGTCGCCCCGTTGGAGTCGGTGTCCAGGCCGCCGCGCACGGTGAGCGTGACCGTACGGGTGAAGTCGCCGTCGCCGTACAGCAGCCCGGCGGTGAGGACGGCGATGTTCGGGACGACATGGATCCAGCCGAGGCCGGCCGTCTCCCGGGCCAGCGTCGTGAGCGTGTCCTCCCAGGTCAGGCCGGCGTCGTGGAGGGCGACGACCCGGCGCACGGTACGGGCCAGGCGGCTGCGCGGCGGGACGACGGCCAGCGCCTCGTCCAGCGCGCGGTGCACCGTCGGCGCGGTGAACGCCGCCGCGATCAGCGCGGCCGCGAACATCGCGCCGTACACGCCGTTGCCGGTGTGCGAGAGCACCGCGTCCCGGCGGGCGAGCGAGGCGGCGCGGTCGGGGCGGCCCGGGCAGGTCCAGCCGTGGACGTCGGCGCGGATCAGGGCGCCGATCCACTCCTGGTACGGGTTGTCGTAGGTGGCCGTCAGCGGCGGCCTGAGGCCGGCGGTGAGATTGCGGTAGGCGGCGCGTTCGGCGGTGAACGTCTGCAGGAACGGCAGCCGCAGCAGCCACAGCTCGCCGACCTGCTCGGTGCTGAAGCCGAAGCCGTGCGTCTCCAGCAGATGCAGGCCGAGGATCGTGTAGTCGACGTCGTCGTCGCGGCAGCTGCCGTGGATGCGGCCGCGGACGCAGTCGCGCCACTCGGGGCGCAGCAGCCGGGCGTCCTCCTCGGTGGCCGGTTCGGGCAGGTAGCCGGTGAGCGGCAGGGCGCCGGCGCGGCGCAGATAGCCGTCTATGCGCTCGCGCGTCCACACCTCGCCCTGCTCGACCGGTTTGCCGAGCATGTTGCCCGCGATCCGGCCGAGCCAGCCGCCGAGGACCCGGTCGGCGAGTCGCGTCGTGCCGCCCACAGGCGTCATGGCTGCGGTCATGGCTCCGGTCTACCCGATTCCGGGCGCACTCGCGCGTTTCGGCGGCCCCACAGACGGCGCTCAGGCTTGTTCCAGGGTCCGGGCACCGCATGACGGCGGGGGCGTCCGCCGGTTAAGGTCGCAGCGGCGCGACTGGTCCCGAGGTGCGTGGGGCCGTACAGCAAGGGGATGCAAGGTGGCGGACGTTGCAGCGCAGGGCACCCGGCGGGTGCTCGTGGCCGCGGACAAGTTCAAGGGCTCGTTGACGGCCGTGGAGGTCGCCGAGCGGGTGACGGCCGGGCTGCGCCGGGTCGTGCCGGACGTCGAGGTGGAGGCCCTGCCCGTCGCCGACGGCGGTGACGGGACCGTCGCCGCGGCGGTCGCGGCCGGCTTCGAGCGCCGGGAGGTGCGGGTCGCCGGGCCCCTCGGGCACGAGGTCACGGCCGCCTTCGCGGTGCGCGGCGACACCGCGGTCGTGGAGATGGCGGAGGCCAGCGGACTGCAGAGACTCCCGGCCGGCGTCTACGCGCCGCTCACGGCGTCGACGTACGGCTCGGGCGAGCTGCTGCGGGCCGCGCTGGACGCCGGGGTGCGCACGATCGTGTTCGGCGTCGGCGGCAGCGCGACCACGGACGGCGGCGCGGGCATGCTGTCCGCGCTCGGCGCGCGGTTCCTCGACGAGGAGGGCGAGCCGGTGGCGCCGGGCGGCGGCGGCCTCGCGGAGCTGTCCCGCGCGGACCTGTCGGGACTGGACCCGCGCCTGTCCTCCGTGGAACTGGTCCTGGCGAGCGACGTCGACAACCCGCTGACCGGCCCCAAGGGCGCACCGGCGGTGTACGGGCCGCAGAAGGGCGCCTCGCCGGACGACGTCGAGGCACTGGACGCGGCGCTCGCGCACTACGCGAAGGTGCTGGAGGCCGAGCTCGGGCCGAAGGCCGCGGAGTACGCCGTCGCGCCGGGCGCGGGCGCCGCGGGCGGCATCGGCTACGGAGCGCTGCTCGTCGGCGCCCGGTTCCGTGCGGGCATCGAGGTCATGCTCGACGTGCTGGGCTTCGGGCCGGCGCTGGAGCGGGCCGAGCTGGTGATCACCGGTGAGGGGTCGCTGGACGAGCAGACCCTGCACGGCAAGGCCCCCGCGGGCGTCGCCGCGGCCGCCCGGGCGGCCGGCAAGGAGGTCGTCGCGGTCTGCGGCCGGCTCGCCCTGCCGCCGGTGGAGCTGGGGCGCGCCGGGATCCGCCGGGCGTATCCGCTGACCGACGTCGAACCGGACGTCGCCACCTGCATCACGGACGCCGGACCGATCCTGGAGCGGGTCGCGGAGCGCATCGCGCGCGACTTCCTGAGCTGAGCCCCGCGACCGGCTGAGCCCCGCGACCGAGCGCGCGGTCGGCTCAGAGGCCTGCTCAGCAGCATGCGAAACGGGTGTGGCCCGAGCCTGAAGCGGCTCGGGCCACACCCGTTTCGACGAGGGACGAGGATCAGGGGGTCTGCGCCGCCCGGGCCTCACGTCGGTTGTCGCGGAAGTTGTTCACCCGGCGGGCCGTGGCGAACAGCGGGATGACCGCGCCCATGACCAGCTGGAGCGCACAACCCGTCTGAAGCAGCAGCTGGCCGCCCGGGGCGTCGAACGCCCAGGCCGCCAGCAGGCCCATCGACAGCACGATCCAGGAGAGCATCGCCCCGGCGAGCCGGCCGCGCGGCTTGGGGTACTCGACGCGGCTCACCATCAGCCAGGCGGTGCCCAGGATGGCCATCAGCGTCGCCGCGAAGGGCAGCTCCAGGAGCACGATCGAGACGACCGTCAACGCGCCGAACGGGGACGGCATGCCCTGGAAGGTGCCGTCCTTGACCGTGACGCACGAGAATCTCGCGAGTCTCAGCACCACCGCCAGCAGCACCACGATCGCTCCGACCGCGGCGACCCGCTGGTACGCGTCGTCCGCCACCATGCCGTAGACGAGGACGAAGTACGCCGGCGCCAGACCGAAGCTGACCAGGTCCGAGAGGTTGTCGAGCTCCGCGCCCATCGGGGAGGAGCGCAGCTTGCGCGCGACCAGGCCGTCGAACAGGTCGAAGACCGCCGCGCAGAGCATCAGGATGACCGCCGTGGCCGCGCTGTTGCGCGCCATGCCGGACTCCTGGCTGTCGGTGAGGTGCGGGATCAGGATGCCGGTGGTCGTGAAGTACACCGCCATGAAGCCGCACGTGGCGTTGCCGAGCGTGAGGGTGTCCGCTATCGACAGGCGAAGAGAGAGAGGCATCTCCTCCTCGTCGTCCACCTCGTCGGCCTCCGGCACCCAGCCGGCCTGTGTCTCCGGGTCAATCACGGTCAATGCGAGTCACCCCCGCCGTGGTCTTCTGCCCGACCTCGACCGCGATCTCCACGCCCTCGGGCAGGTAGATGTCGACGCGCGAGCCGAAGCGGATCAGACCGATCCGCTCGCCCTGCTCGACCTTCGTGCCCTCGGGGAGGTAGGGGACGATACGGCGGGCGACGGCGCCGGCGATCTGGATCATCTCGATGTCACCGAGCTCGGTGTCGAAGTGCCAGACGACGCGCTCGTTGTTCTCGCTCTCCTTGTTGAACGCCGGCACGAACCCGCCGGGGATGTGCTCGACGGACGTCACCGTGCCGGCCAGCGGCGCGCGGTTGACGTGGACGTTGAGCGGGCTCATGAAGATCGCGACCCGGGTGCGCCCGTCCTTCCACGGCATGATGCTCTGCACCACACCGTCGGCCGGGGAGATGACCCGGCCCTGGGCGATCTCGCGCTGGGGGTCGCGGAAGAACCACAGCATGCCCGCCGCGAGAGCGGTGGCGGGCACGGCGACGGCCTTGGCCGCGCCCGAGCGGCGGGCGCGCAGAAGACTGACGGCTGCGGTGGCGACGGTCGGCAGAAGCCACGGCGATGCTCCGCGCGCGAGGCGTGCGCCCACCAGGCTGTCGCGGTGTGCAGAGGTTTGGCTGTGGGGCATGGATGACCTTCGTAGCGGATGATGCCGCGCTTCGACAGGGGGACGGCGGCTTTCCGCGATGGTAGCGGTTCGGTGCCACAACTGGGTAAGCCAGGAAGCCGAGTCGACGGCTGAGGGAAGTGGACAGGGTGTGATCTTCTTCTCGAAGAAAACACCCCCAACCCGGACAATCAGCCCTGGAACCGATACTCCTCGAGCAATCTGCGTCCGATGATCATTTTCTGGATTTCGGCGGTGCCTTCGCCGATCAGCAGCATCGGGGCCTCCCGGTAGAGGCGCTCGATCTCGTACTCCTTGGAGAAACCGTAGCCCCCGTGGATCCGGAAGGCGTCCTCCACGACCTCCTTGCAGTACTCGGAGGCCAGGTACTTCGCCATGCCGGCCTCGAGGTCGTTTCGCTCCCCGGAGTCCTTTTTGCGTGCGGCATTCACCATCATCGCATGGGCGGCCTCGACCTTGGTAGCCATCTCGGCCAGCTTGAACTGGATGGCCTGGTGCTGGGCGATCGGCTTGCCGAACGTGTGCCGCTGCTGGGCGTACTGCACGCCGAGCTCGAACGCGCGCTGGGCGACGCCGCAGCCACGCGCCGCGACGTTCACCCGGCCCACCTCGACGCCGTCCATCATTTGGTAAAAACCTCGGCCGGTGACCCCGCCGAGCACGCGATCGGCGGGCAGCCGTAGCCCGTCCATGATCATCTCGGTGGTGTCGACGCCCTTGTAGCCCATCTTCTCGATCTTGCCCGGGATGGTCAGGCCGGGCCGGACCTCCCCGAAGCCGGGCTCCTTCTCGATCAGGAACGTCGTCATCGACTTGTGCGGCGCGGTGCCCTGCGGATGCCCCTCGTCACTGCGCACGAGGACGGCCACCAGGGACGCCGTGCCGCCGTTCGTCAGCCACATCTTCTGGCCGTTCAGGACGTACTCCTCGCCGTCCCGCACCGCCTTCGAGGTGATCGCCGAGACGTCCGAGCCGAGGCCCGGCTCCGACATCGAGAACGCGCCGCGGACGTCGCCGGCCGCCATCCGCGGCAGGTACTCGTCGCGCTGCGCCTGCGTGCCGTGCTGCTTGAGCATGTACGCCACGATGAAGTGCGTGTTGATGATGCCGGAGACGGACATCCAGCCGCGGGCGATCTCCTCCACGCACAGCGCGTAGGTGAGGAGCGACTCGCCCAGACCGCCGTACTCCTCGGGGATCATCAGACCGAACAGGCCCAGCTCCTTGAGGCCGTCCACGATGTGCTGCGGGTACTCGTCGCGGTGCTCCAGCTCGGTCGCGACCGGGATGATCTCCTTGTCCACGAAGTCGCGGACGGTGGCGAGGATCTCCTGCTGGACGTCGGTCAGACCGGCGGTCTGGGCGAGACGGGCCATGGCTACTTCTCCTGCTCCCTGAGCTCCGGGCGGCCGGGCTGCTCGCCGCCGCGCTCCTTGATGTACGTCTCGGTCGGCACCAGCACCTTGCGGCGGAACACGCACACGAGCGTGCCGTCCTGCTTGTAGCCCTTGGTCTCGACGTACACGATCCCGCGGTCGTCCTTCGACTTGGACGGCCACTTGTCGAGCACGGTCGTCTGGCCGTAGACCGTGTCGCCGTGGAAGGTCGGCGCCACGTGCTTGAGCGACTCGATCTCCAGGTTGGCGATCGCCTTGCCGGAGACGTCCGGGACGGACATGCCGAGCAGCAGCGAGTAGATGTAGTTGCCGACCACGACGTTCTTGCCGAAGTCCGTCGTCTTCTCGGCGTAGTGGGAGTCCAGGTGGAGCGGGTGGTGGTTCATGGTGAGGAGACAGAAGAGGTGGTCGTCGTACTCCGTGACCGTCTTTCCCGGCCAGTGCTTGTACGTCGCCCCGACCTCGAACTCCTCGTAGGTGCGCCCGAACTGCATCGCGTCACGCCTCCGGGATCTCGAACGTGCTGGTGCGCTTCATACCGGCGGCGCGGCCCTTGCCCGAGACGACCAGGGCCATCTTGCGGCTGGCCTCGTCGATCATCTCGTCGCCGAGCATCGCCGAGCCCTTCTTGCCGCCCGCCTCGGACGTGTAGTAGTTGTACGCGTCCAGGATCAGCTCGGCGTGGTCGTAGTCGTCCTGCGACGGCGAGAAGATCTCGTTGGACGCCTCGACCTGGCCCGGGTGCAGCACCCACTTGCCGTCGAAGCCGAGCGCCGCGGCGCGCTGGGCGACCGCGCGGTAGCCGTCCACGTTGCGGATCTGCAGATAGGGGCCGTCGATCGCCTGGAGGTCGTTGGCGCGGGCCGCCATCAGGATCTTCATCAGGATGTAGTGGTAGGCGTCCGCCGGGTAGCCGGGCGGCTGCTCGCCCACGACCAGCGACTTCATGTTGATCGACGCCATGAAGTCGGCCGGGCCGAAGATGATGGTCTCGATGCGCGGCGAGGCCTGCGCGATCTCGTTGACGTTGTTCAGGCCCTGCGCGTTCTCGATCTGCGCCTCGATGCCGATCCGGCCGACCTCGAAGCCCATCGTCTTCTCGATCTGCGTCAGCAGCAGGTCCAGGGCGACGACCTGCTGGGCGTTCTGCACCTTCGGCAGCATGATGCAGTCGAGGTTCGGGCCGGCCCCCTCGACCACCGTCACGACGTCGCGGTAGGTCCACTCGGTCGTCCAGTCGTTGACCCGGACCACCCGCGTCTTGCCCGTCCAGTCGCCCTCGTTGAGGAACTTGACGATGGTGTGCCGCGCCTCGGGCTTGGCGAGCGGCGCGCAGGCGTCCTCCAGGTCGAGGAACACCTGGTCCGCCGGGAGCCCCTGCGCCTTCTCCAGGAAGCGGGGGTTGCTGCCCGGTACCGCGAGACAGGAGCGTCGTGGGCGCAGCCGGTTGACGGGCGTAGTCATGCGGGGACCTCCAGGGGGTCGGGCAGGGGGGCGAGCTGGTTCGCTCGGCGGATCTCGTCGACGATGCGGCCGATGATTCCTGTGATGTCGAAGTCCTTCGGGGTGAAGACCGCGGCCACGCCGGCGGCCCGCAGCTGTTCGGCGTCTCCGTTCGGAATGATCCCACCGGCGATCACGGGTATGTCTGTGGCACCGGCCACACGCAGTCGATCCAGCACGTCCGGCACCAACTGGGCGTGCGAGCCGGACAGGATGGACAGGCCCACGGCGTGCACGTCCTCCTCCAGTGCGGCCTCCACGATCTGCTCGGGCGTCAGCCGGATGCCCTGGTAGACCACCTCGAACCCGGCGTCACGGGCGCGTACGGCGATCTGCTCGGCGCCGTTGGAGTGCCCGTCCAGCCCCGGCTTGCCGACCAGGAACCGCAGCTTGCCGACGCCGAGGTCCTGCGCGGTCGCCTCGACGCGGCGGCGGACGTCGGCCATGGCCGAACCCTCCTCCGCGGGCACCGCCACCGGTGCCGACGACACGCCGGTGGGCGCCCGGAACTCGCCGAACACCTCGCGCAGCGCCCCGGCCCACTCGCCGGTCGTGACCCCGGCGCGGGCGCATTCCAGGGTGGCCTCCATGAGGTTGCCGGTGCCCTTCGCGGCCTCCTTGAGCCGCTCCAGCGCCTTGCACGGGCGGGGGTGGTTGAACGGCGGCTGGTAGCGGGTGTCGCGCCAGTTCTGCAAGGCGGCCACCACGCGGGTCTCGACCGCCGGATCGACCGTCTGGATCGCCGTGTCGAGATCGGCGGTCAGCGGATTGGGCTCGGTCGTCTCGAAGACGTTGACGCCGACGATCTTCTCCTGGCCGGACTCGATCCGCGCCCGGCGCTCGGCGTGCGAGGAGACGAGCTGCGACTTGAGGTAGCCGGACTCGACGGCGGCCATCGCCCCGCCCATCGCCTCGATCCGCTTCATCTCCGCGAGGGAGTCCTCGACCAGCTGCGCGACCTTCGCCTCGACGACGTGCGAGCCCTCGAAGATGTCCTCGTACTCCAGCAGGTCGCTCTCGTGGGCGAGGACCTGCTGGATGCGCAGCGACCACTGCTGGTCCCAGGGCCGCGGCAGACCGAGCGCCTCGT
The DNA here is from genome assembly GCF_053594615.1 of Streptomyces sp. NPDC001858. NCBI lineage: Bacteria > Bacillati > Actinomycetota > Actinomycetes > Kitasatosporales > Streptomycetaceae > Streptomyces > Streptomyces sp. NPDC001858. The sequence continues at coordinate 1,025 of NZ_JBSFEV010000083.1, read as the reverse complement.
TCCAGGCGGGCAGCTGTACCGCACGCGCGCGTGCGTCCTTCGACAGCGTCACGGCCAGCATCTCCAGCACGATCCGCTGGACGTTGTTCTCCGGCTGCGCCTCGGTCAGGCCCAGCGAGTTGACCTGGACGCCGTAGCGGAACCGGCGCTGCTTGGCGTCCTCGATGCCGTAGCGCTCGCGGGTGACCTGGTCCCAGATGCGGCCGAAGGCGCGCATCTTGCACATCTCCTCGACGAAGCGGACGCCCGCGTTGACGAAGAACGAGATCCGGGCGACGACGTCGCCGAACTTCTCGGCCGGCACCTGCCCGGAGTCCCGGACGGCGTCCAGCACGGCGATCGCCGTGGACATCGCGTACGAGATCTCCTGCACCGGAGTGGCCCCGGCCTCCTGCAGGTGGTAGCTGCAGATGTTGATCGGGTTCCACTTCGGGAGGTGGGAGACCGTGTACGCGATCATGTCCGTCGTCAGCCGCAGGCTGGGCCCCGGCGGGAACACGTGCGTGCCCCGGGACAGGTACTCCTTGACGATGTCGTTCTGGGTCGTGCCCTGGAGCCGGGTGATGTCCGCGCCCTGCTCCTCGGCGACGACCTGATAGAGCGCCAGCAGCCACATGGCGGTGGCGTTGATCGTCATCGAGGTGTTCATCTGCTCCAGCGGGATGTCCTGGAACAGCCTGCGCATGTCACCGAGATGGGCCACCGGCACGCCGACCCGGCCGACCTCGCCGCGGGCGAGGATGTGGTCGGAGTCGTACCCGGTCTGGGTGGGCAGGTCGAACGCGACCGAAAGACCGGTCTGGCCCTTGGCGAGGTTGCGCCGGTACAGCTCGTTGGACGCCTCGGCCGTGGAGTGACCGGCGTACGTGCGCATGAGCCACGGCCGGTCCTTCTGACGCTCAGTCATCGATGACCTCGGGTGTCTCAGATGTTGCGGAAGCGGTTGATGGCGTCGATGTGCCGGGCGCGCTTCTCGTGGTCGCGCACGCCCAGCCCCTCCTCGGGGGCCAGCGCGAGGACGCCGA
>NZ_JBSFEV010000082.1:0-16209 GCF_053594615.1 Streptomyces sp. NPDC001858 | reverse complement strand
TGCCCCAGCTCTTCGAGTCGGGCGTAAATGCCGCCGGGACCGGGGTTGGGTTCGGCGATCTGCGTACCGCGGGCGATGTCGAGCGGCAGGTAGGAGGTGGCGAACTCGACCGGACGCCCGTCGAGGAGGTAGCGGCGCCGACGTGCCAGGACTCGCCGCACGGACCCGAGCCGCGTGGAGATGTCCTGACTGGCCTTCTCCTCCTTGACCTCAAGGCTGTCGACCTTGGGATGACTGCCGACGGCATCGGCTTCGACGATGAACGCAGACTTCCCCTGCTCGCGGTGCCGCCGGGCGAACCTGTCCGAGGCGAGCCGTCGCACGGGCGGGCGCGGCCGGACGAAGACGCCCTTGCCGTGCTCGGCGTGCACCAGGCCCTCACCTTGGAGGATGGAGAAGGAGTTTCGGACCGTCATGCGGGAGACCCCGTAGTGGTCGACCAGCTCGGCCTCCGAGGGGAGCTTCTCGCCCTCCCGGAATCGCCCACGGTCGATGGCCTCACGCAGCTGGTCGGCGATCTGACGAAAGACCGCACGATCGCTCGTGGGGTCGAGATCACCGAGCAGGCCCGAAGAAAGAGGGCTCACGTGTGTACTCCTTTAGGTATCTAGACGAGTGGGCGAGTGCTTGTTGCTACGGTGGAGAGCCTAGCCATCCGAGAGGGCCGAGGAACGTGAGCACAGAACGCCCGCACTCCGTGAGCGTGGCCGGGGTCGTCGTCGACGACCAGGGCCGGGCCCTCCTGATCCAGCGCCGCGACAACGGTCACTGGGAACCCCCGGGCGGCATCCTCGAACGCGAGGAGACCATCCCCGAAGCCCTTCAGCGCGAGGTCCTCGAAGAGACCGGCGTCAAGATCGCGCTTCCCGCGACCCTCACGGGCGTCTACAAGAACATGACGGGGTTGATCGTCTCGCTGGTCTTCCGCTGCGAAGCGGCCGACGGCACGCCCATCACCGGCGACGAGACCAGAGCTCTGCGCTGGGTCACCCGTGAAGAAGTCTCCGAACTCGCCGACGAGGCGTACGCGATCCGCGTCATCGACGCATTGGACGCGGCGTCCCCGCCGGCCATCCGCGCCCACGACGGCGTGAAACTCGTCTAGTCCGAACCCGCTGCACATGGCGGCCTACCAGCATGAAGGAACTTGTATGCACGAGTATACGAGTACTGCCCGGGTCTGGGGACTGTCTTGCCCAGGTTTCCCGGAAGAGGTCAGCCGGGCCCGCCGCTGGACGCGCGACATCCTGCGCGGCTCCCCTTTTGCCGAAGACGCCGAACTGATCGTGAGCGAGCTCAGCGCGAACGCGATCCTCCACACGGCCAGCGGCCTGGAGTCCGGAAGCTTCCACCTGGCCGTAGCCGTCTCGGCGCAGGTGGTCGCGGTCTCGGTGACGGACGACGGAGGCACCGGCACGGCACCCAAGGCCGAGCACCAGGACCAGGACGCCGAACACGGCCGGGGCCTCGGCATGGTCAGCGCGATCGCCCATCGGGTCGTGATCCACGACAGCCACGGCGGTCACACGGTCACCGCGGAGCTCTTCACGGACGCACGACGAGGAGGGCACCCATGCTGAGGACGACGACCAGCCCCGGCTTCTGGTGCGAGTGCTGGACGGAAAGGCTGGACGGAGAGCAGCCGCCGGCCCTCTTCGGATCCTTCGACGCCTACTCAGCAGTCGAGGCGAACAACTGGGTGGCGACGATCCTGCGCACCATCTCACCGGCACTCGACACGGCTGCTTCCCAAGAAGCGTGGACGCGGCTCCACGATCACCGCATCGACACGAGACGAGCCCTTTTGCGCCGGGAGTCCTGGACGGTGTCCATCACCCACGTCAGCACACGCATCACATGGACAGTCCGACCAGCGCTCTTCCTGCCGATGGCACACCGTCAGGCCCTGGAACTTCCCTCGTGCGCGTACGATTTCAAGCCGCACAGGCCCCACAGGACCGACTGAGTTACAACTTTCTCTACTGGTTCAAGCACCCGTCGTCGCTTCGCTCCTCCGGGCGGGCGCGGGCGGCCGTCGGCGCCCGCGCTCATGTCTCCGCCCCGCTCGGCACCGACGGCCGCCCGCGCCCGCCCAAGAGGTAGGCACACGGGGCTTGAAGTCAGAACACGTTGTGGCTGGGGCGGTCGGCTCCACGGCTTTAGGCAGCCACTTTGGGGCGAGCCTCTAAGATCATGGCCCCAACGTCGTGCTTTACGGGCAGGTCCACAGACTGCCCGACTCGCCCTGAGCTTACGGGGCCATGATCACTCGCCCCAAAGCAGCTCCAGCCCAAAGCCGTTCCACCGACCGCGCGTACACTGCCGCTCGCAGCGCAAGGAATAGCCCATGGGGGGATTGCATGAAGGATGAATCGCGGGTTTTTGGGCGAATCGCGCAAAGATCGGTGTTCGTATTGATGTTGTGCGGCTTGGTGATCATCGCGATCTCTGCCATCGTCGACCTGCCTCAGATCAGTTGGCTCAGTTGGGCCCTGGTCCTCATTGGCTGCGTACTTCTGACTCTTGAGTGGCGACGTGTCTGGCATCGAAAGACCCCGTAAGGCGAAGCAGCAGCCTGAGCCCAGTCGGGAAGACACCCACCCAGGGACTGGTAGCAGATTTGTCAAGAGGAATCGGTCGGCTGACACCAACGCCTGACACCAACAGCCCCGGACAGCGGCGATCACCGCTGAACCCCAGCGGACGGTCAGCCCAGGACCAAGGCCGGTTGACCAACGTCGCCGACCCCCTGTGACCGACCTGATAAGGATGAGGCCACAGGTTCAAATCCTGTTAGCCCCACCAGCTGGAAGACCCCCGGTCCACATGGACCGGGGGTCTTTGCGTGGCGGGGTGGCAGCTGATCGGGGCGATCGCTGGGGCCGGTGCTGTGGGAAGTCCGGGCCTGGTGTGCGGAGTCGGGGGCGCATCGATCTCATGGCTGAGCCTGTCGACCGCGGAGCTGCCGGCCAAGGACGTTTCCCGGTGAACCGGTGATACCGGCCCATCGGCTGCGCTGCGCTGTGGAGCAGGCGGAGGCGGAGGCCGGGCAGGGGTGAGTGCACGGCGAAGGCCCGGTGGCTCCTGGGGAGCTGCCGGGCCTGCTCGTGCGGTCTGTACGCAAGTTCGCCGTCACGTCGGGGGCGGGAGCCCTCAGCGCTGCAGGGGGATGGCCGGCTCGGCCGGGTCCGCGGGGTCACAGGTGGCCGTGGCGAGCTCGGCCGATTCCGTGTCCGGGAGGCCGCGGTGGCGGCAGCTGGGGGACTTGCCGTGTGCCTCGGCGCGGATGCGCTGCTTCATCGTGGGGGGCAGTGAGCGGGTCTGGGACCAGAGCCAGGGGGAGGGGATCGTCGGCGAGGCCGAAGTGTGCGTGGTGGGCACACTCTCGCTCTTGTGTGCCGGCTCGGTCTGGGCCGCCGCCGTCGTGGCGGTCGTCGTGATGAGTCCGAGCGCCGTGCACAGCGCAAGGAAGGCGGTGACGATGGCGGTCCACAGCTTCATGACCCGGTTCTCGGTCATGGCCCCTCACTTTCGGGTTGGGCGATTTGCGTACTTTCCTCATGATGTGTATGGAGGGCGCGAAGTCGCGGACCGACGCTCGCGGCGTGGCGTTGTTCCGATGAACACCACTCGAATGGGTGCAAGGCGACCTGAAACGGGAGAAGAATGGACCAGGCGGGGCGAGAGGGGGTGAAAGTAACCCTCCGTGGAGATGTGATCACCCTCCGATCGGAGTGGTGTGATCCGCGGTGTGATCACCGCTACTGCGCTGCCGGGAACGGGAGTTGAGGGCCGGACGCAGGTCACCGATCGGTATCGGTCGGTGTGTATAGTCGGGCGCCAGAGGTCCCCTACGTCAAGGAAAGACGAGGTCGCGCGGTGAAGAAGCTTCTCCTAGTCGCACTGGCCGCCATCGGCGGGCTCCTTGTGTACCGCCAGATCCAGGCGGATCGCGCCGAGCAGGATCTGTGGACGGAGGCGACTGACTCCGTGCCCACGGGTTCGTGAGTACCGATACGAAGACTGAGAAGTCAGAACAGACCCCGGCCGCCGATCGCGGTCGGGGTTTTGTGTTGCGGATCCCCGGGCCTGCGGTTAGAGGCGGGCTTTTCGGACGCTCGTACGGAATGCGCGGGTGGCGCGCGCACCGGCGGGGCAGGATGGCCCACGTTCGGTCGAAGGCGAGGGGGCGGGTTCGATGGGCCGGCGTGCGGGGCGGACGCGGCGGACAGCGTGTAGGGGGCGTGCGGGGCGTGCGGGGCGTGAGAGGCGTGGGGCGGCCGGGTGGCGCGGGTGGCGGGTCCTCGCGCGGATCACCGCCGTGACAGCGGCGCTCTGCGCGTCGTCCGCTGCGCTGCCCGGTCCGGTCGCCGTGGCTGCGCCGGACGTCCCCTCATACGCCTTCGCCGACGACGTCCGCACCGCCGCGGCGGCGAGGGGCACGAGCGACGCGGTACGCCTGGAGCCCGGCGCGACCTACCGGAGTTCCCTGGAAGGCGAGAAGAAGGCCTACTACCGTCTCGAACTCGACGGCGCGTCGAACGCGTACGTCGGCGTGACGGCCGTCCCGCGCGCGCACGCCGAGCCGTCCGTCAGCGAGGGGATCAGCGTCTCCGTACAGGACTCCGACAGCGCCACCTGCTCCCGGGACTCGGTGATCGTCGGGGCGTCCAAGAGCCCGCAGCCGATCACGGCCTGGGGTGCGCGCGAGCTCCTGCCGGGCAAGGGGCTGTGCCAGGAGGCCGGGACCTACTACGTCGTCGTCGAGCGCACCGGCACCGGCTCCGCCTCCCGTGAGGACTCCGACGAGGACAGGACGGATCTCGCCTCCGCGGAGACCTGGGAACTGGAGCTCGCGGCCGTCTCCGAGCCGCCGCTGAAGAAAGCGGCCGCCACGAGCGTGCCCGAGGCCTGGGACTCCGCGACGCCCACGCCGCCCGTCGGCGAGCCGGCGACCGTCCGAGGCGGGGCCGGATTTGCAATGGCGACGACTCTGGAGCAAGGCGTCTGGAGCGACGAGATCGTCCCCGGGCAGACCCTCTTCTACAAGGTGCCCGTCGACTGGGGCCTTCAGCTGTCCGCCGCCGTCGACCTCGGCAGCGCGGACAAGACCTCCGGGTATGTGGTCGACGCCCTGGACATGACCCTGTACAACCCGGTGCGCGCCGAGGTGACGAACGCGAGTGTCGGGTACGGCGGCAGCCAGAAGTCGACCGCCCTGCCCGCCGTCCCGCCGGTCAGATACGTCAACCGGTACGCGCCCACCGACCCGACGAACTCTTTGCGGTTCGCCGGCTCGTACTACCTCGTGGTGCACCTGGCCGAGCAGGTCGACGAGCGTTTCGGGGACGGCCCCTACGGGCTGACCCTGCGCGTCGGCCTCCGCGGCAGCACACAGGACGCACCGGGATACGTGCAGCGGTCGGTGCCGCGTGGGTTCTTCGACGTCGGCGCGCCGGATCCGGAGCCGTCGGCGGGCGGGGGCGGGACCGGCGGCGACACCGCTTCGGGCGGCGGTGCGCCGGACGGCGACCCCGCGATGCGGGCGGTCGCGGTGGGCGGCATCGGCACCGGAAGCCTGTTGCTGTCGGTGCTCGGGGTCTGGACGCTGACCGCCCGGCGCAGGGCGGCGGCTCAGATCCGGGCCAACGCCCAGAATCCGACGGCGTAGCAGGCCAGCGCGAGCAGCAGCAACGGCACCGCGACCTTGGCCTGCGGGCCGGGACGCCCCCGGCGGACGGCCCGGTGCCCCCGCCGGCCGCTCTGCGGCGCGCTCGCCTGCGCGGTGTACGTGGCGGTGGCGACATCCGCGCGCGGCTGCCCGTACGCGGGCACGGGCACGCGGGAGACGGGCGTCGGCGCGTAGGCGGGGGGATGCGGGGTGGGGGTGTGCGTCGGGGTGTGCGTGGGGGTGGAGAAGGAGGCGGACGTCGGTTGCGGGGGCGGCAGGTGGAAGCTGCCGGTGTCCGACATGGAGGGGACGGCGACCGGGGCGGGAGCAGCGGTGGGGGCGACCGACTGCGGCCCCGAATGCGTGGGGCGGCGCGGGTCGGTCGGTATGGAGTCCGTTCCGGGCCACGACCGGCCGGTGCCGCTGCCGGTGCCGGTGTCCGTGCCGCCGCCGTCGGCTCGGGAGGGCAGGGCTCCGGTGCCCGAGTGGGCCGGATCCGGAGGGATGCGGGGGCGGGGCGGCAGGGAGACCCCACCCGCACCCGTGCCCATACCGGTAGGCACACCGGTACCCGTACCCGTACCCGTACCTGTGCCCGCACCCGCATCCCCACCCCGGATGAGTGTCGGCGCCGGTGTCGTCGGGCCTTGGGGGCCGAACCCCTTGGGCAGGGCGCCCAGTTGGTCGAAGATCTCGATCGTCTCGTCGTCCGGACCGGGCTCGGGCAGCAGCTCGACGGCTGCCGCGAGCGCCTTGCGCGCGCCCGTGGCCGTACGGAAGCGGGCCTGCGGATCCGGTTGCAGGAGGGTGGCCACGACCTGCCAGAGCGGCTCCGGGACGCTCTTGGGCGCGCTCGGGGTTCCGTGTTCGGCGAAGTACTCGATGAGCGCCTTGGCGTCCGGCTTGGCGCCCTCCAGCAGATACAGCGCGACCAGGCCGACGGCGAACAGGTCGGCCGGGAAGTCCGGGTCTGCGCCGAGCAGTTGCTCGGGTGCGAGGTAACCCGGCGTCCCCACCACGAGGTTGGTGTCGGTGAGCCGGGGCTCGCCGAGCCGCATCGCGATGCCGAAGTCGGAGAGCCGGAGCCGGGGCCGGCCCGTTCCGGTGGCCTCCAGCAGGATGTTGGCGGGTTTGATGTCGCGGTGCACGACGCCCTCCGCGTGGACCGCGGTGAGCCCGGAGAGCAGCTGGTCGAGCAGCGTGCACACGAACAACGGGGGCAGCGGGCCGTAGTCGCCGACGAGATGGACCAGGGAGCCGCCGGCGACCAGGTCCATGGTGAACAGGACCTTGTCGTCGTCGGCCGCCCAGCTGGCGGGCGCGAGGACATGGGGATGGTCGATCCGCAGCGCCTGCTCGCGGACGAACCGCAGCAGCGCGTGCGCGTCGCTCTGCTGGAGGACCTTGGCGGCGACATAGCGGCGGCGACGGTGGTCCCAGGCGCGCCAGACCGCACCGACCCCTCCGCGGCCGATCGGGTCGGCCAGTTCGTACCGTGCGGCGAAGACCTCACCCATGGCGGTGCCCTGCTCCTCCCCCTTGTCCCCGTGTCCCCTTCTCCCCGGGTCTCGCTGTCCCTCTCTGCTCTCTCGTCCCTCTCGTCCCTCTCGTCCCTCTCGTCTCCCGTCTTTCCTGTCTTTCCCGCTTCTCTCGCTTCTCTCGCTTCTCTCGGTTCTCCCCCGTTGCTACCCCCGTGATGAGCGATACGACCCCTGAATGGCCCTGAACGGCCCCCTAAGGGGCCTGCCCCCCGAAGCTGCCGACTGCCCGGCTGCCGAACCCCCTTCGGCGACCGGGCCGAGGGCTCAGCTCTGGTGGGACTGGTAGTGCGTGACCGCGTCGGAGGTACGGCCGGCGCCGTACACCCGGAGGAACTCTGCCAGTTCCGGGTGGGTCGGGGCGAGAGTGTCGGCGGCCTCGATGATGTCGCCCGCGGCGGCCACCGAGCGCAGCAGCGACTGGATCTCGCGGACGACCCGCTTGACCGTCGGCGCCCCTGAACTGCTCGTCGTCTGTGTGGTGTTGCTGAGCACCGAGCCCCCCTGCGACCGCTTGATCTCGTCCATGCGCTCGGTCGCCTCGGCGGCGCTGACGCTGCCGTCCGCGACCTGCGCCGCCAACTCCTGGAGCAGCTGCACTCGCTGCACCACGGCCGGGTTGCCGATCTTCGCCCGCTGACCGCTCATCAGCTGCGACAGCATCGGTGCCGACAGTCCCAGTACCCCCGCGAGACGAGCCTGGTTGAGGCCAAGATCGTCGATGAGCTTACGGAAGAGCGCCCCCAGCGGCTCCCCGTACCAGTTCCGCTGCAGTTCCCGCGCTCTCGCGGTCGCTTCCTGCTGTGCGGCGTCCATTGCGTCTCCCCATCGCTTCCCCAGAAACCGCGGTTCGCTGTAGCGAACCGCGTCCGAGCATCTTACGGAGAGTGGTCATCCGCGGGGACCCCCCATCTTTTTGCGAGATACCCCGGGTGACCCGGTACTCTGGTCTGCGGCGCCTGCCGGGAAGAGGTTTCTCCGGCCGGTCGTCTCTTGCGGGGCCTTAGCTCAGTTGGTAGAGCGCTGTCTTTGCATGGCAGATGTCAGGGGTTCGACTCCCCTAGGCTCCACGCACAAAACCCCTCCGACCTGCGGAAACGCAGGTCGGAGGGGTTTTTCGGGTTGGTGGTCGCTCAGCCGCGGTCCTCGCGCTTCGAGGCTTCCTCCTCGGCCTCCTTGGCCTGTACCTCGGGGTCCAGGACCGCGTCGTCGCCGCTGCCGTCCACGGAGGTCAGGCCGCCTGTGGCCGGTACCTCCGTGGCCGCCGGCGGCTCGACCAGCCAGTCCGGGTTGGCCTGTTTGTCCCACCACTTCCAGGCGGCGAAGGCACCGCCGGCGACGACGCCCAGCACCACGAGCGCCTTGGCGAGCTTGCCCGCCTTGGCCCGGCGCCGGTGCTTGCGCACCAGCTTCTCGATCTCTCTCGGCGTCACCTGGCCGCGCAGGGCTGCCAGCGCGGCGACGCCCCGGGCGGCGGCCTCGTCCCGGACGGGCCCGGCCGCGGCCACGGCCTGTTCGATCCTCGGCCGGGAGTAGTCGGCGGCCTGTCGTGCGGCCAGCCGGGCACGGGCGGCCGCCTCCTGTGCGGCCAGGTCGACCTTCGGCGGGACGTGTGTCTTGGCCAGTTCCACGCGCGGGGCGACATGGGCGTCGTACTGGACGCGGGCCTGGACTCGGGCTTGGTCGGCGGCCTGCGACACCTTGGGCGCGAGCCGCACACGGGCTTCCTGCGCGTAGAGCGCGGCCCGCTCCTTGGCCGTGTCGGCGTAGGGCGCCACCACTTCCGCGGCGTGCAGCACGCTGTCCTTCGCCGAGCCGGTCGCGGCGCGCACGCTGTCGATGCGGGTCACGGGTTCCTCCTCCTCGGTGGCGTACGGTATTTCGACTTTCCACCCTTTTACGGATCATGCCTGCCGACGCCCGTCCCGGCATGTGCGGACAGGCATACGGGTACTGATCGCGCGCTGGAACGGTGCAGATTCTGATCAATGCGAACAGTCGGGGCATTGGAAACAGAGCATCGACAGGGCGACAAAGCCGACGATGCCACGGATCGGCCCCGCCCGCTCCTGTCCAGGCCGACTCGGGTGCGATTCTGTTCCGGTCTGTTCCGGAACTGTCGGTTCCGATCGGGGGCGGGCCGTCCGGCCGTGCGGGCCGCGGGCCGTGCGAGGATCGGGGCGTCACAGGAAGACAACGGAAGGCAGATCGTGGCCGAGCAGCTGTACGCCACCCTGAAGACCAACCACGGCGACATCGAGATCCGGCTCTTCCCGGACCACGCCCCGAAGACGGTCAGGAACTTCGTCGAGCTCGCCACGGGTGAGCGCGAGTGGGTCAACCCGGAAACCGGCGTGAAGTCCACGGACAGGCTCTACGACGGCACGGTCTTCCACCGGGTGATCAGCGGATTCATGATCCAGGGCGGCGACCCGCTGGGCAACGGCACCGGCGGTCCCGGCTACCAGTTCGAGGACGAGTTCCACCCGGACCTGCGGTTCGACAAGCCCTACCTGCTGGCCATGGCCAACGCCGGCCCGGCCACCAACGGCTCGCAGTTCTTCGTCACCGTCTCCCCGACGGCCTGGCTGACCCGCAAGCACACCATCTTCGGCGAGGTCACCGACCCGGCCAGCCAGAAGGTCGTGGACGCCATCGCGACCACCCAGACCAACCCGCGCACCGACCGTCCGCTGAAGGACGTCGTCATCGAGTCGGTCGTCGTGGAGAGCCGCAAGGGCTGAACGGCGCCTTCGGGAACCATGCGCCCTGCTCGTCCGTAAGGATGAGCAGGGCGGTTCCTTTACGATCCGTTCCGACCGGATTCCTTTCATCCCATCCTTCCGGTCCACTTCGAACACGACGGGTCACGCGATCCGCACGCACTTGACTGGGGGAGTCCATGGACCAGGCGCCTGGCAGCCGACAGGACGACGCTCAGAGCGGCCTGCCCGTCTGCTACCGGCACCCCGACCGTGAGACCGGCATTCGCTGCACCCGCTGCGAGCGCCCGATCTGCCCCGAGTGCATGATCAGCGCCTCCGTCGGCTTCCAGTGCCCCAACTGCGTCCGCGAGGGCTCCGGCACGGGCCACGCGCCCGGCGCCTCGCAGCCGCGCACCATCGCGGGCGGCGCGATCGCGGCCGATCCCCACCTGGTCACCAAGATCCTGCTCGGGATCAACGTGGCGATGTTCGTGCTCCAGCAGGCTCTTGGCGACCGTTTCACCGACCGGCTCGACCTGATCGGCCGGGCGATCATGCCGGCGCTCGGGTACGGCGAGCTCCAGGGCGTGGCCGAAGGACAGTGGTACCGGCTGCTGACCTCGATGTTCCTGCACGGCAGCGTCATCCACATCCTGTCCAACATGCTCAGCCTGTGGTGGATCGGCGGCCCGCTCGAAGCGGCCCTCGGCCGGGTCCGCTACCTCACGCTCTACCTGGTCTCCGGTCTGGCCGGCAGCGCGCTCACCTATCTGCTCGCCGCGCCCAACGAGGCCTCGCTCGGCGCCTCCGGGGCGATCTTCGGGCTCTTCGGGGCGCTCGCCGTGCTGGTGCGCCGGCAGCGCTACGACATGCGGCCGGTGATCGCCCTGCTGGTGATCAACCTCGTCATCACCTTCGGCTGGGCCGGGATCGCCTGGCAGGCCCACATCGGTGGCCTGGTCGCCGGCGTCGTGGTCGGCGTCGGGATGGTCCACGCGCCTCGGGAGCGCCGGGCGCTCGTGCAGTTCGGGACGTGTGCCGTGATGCTGGCCGTCGTCCTGGTGGTGACGCTCCTGAGGACCGCTCAGCTCACCTGAGCGCACTGTTGTCCACAGTCTGTGTCGAATCTTGTGCACAACGTGCGGGAACAACTGTGCCCCCTGTCATCGACCCGCGTTTGCGCAGGTCGGGCAGGGGGCGAACAGTTTTTCGAGTGACGGTGACAGCCGGTAGTTACGTCACACCGGCGTCAACCCTCGATGAGTTATCCACAGATCGTCTTTCTTTTCCCCATGTGGAAAACCGCTGTGGATAACTCACGGAACAGCCGTGGGCAGAGCTACTTCCACGAGCTGTCCCGGCGCGCTACTTCCACTGCGTGGAGACGCCGAAGCCGGCCGCGATGAACCCGAAGCCGACGACGATGTTCCAGTTGTCCAGCTTGTCGATGGGCAGCGAGCCGTCGGTGACGTAGAAGACCACGATCCAGGCCAGCCCGACGAGGAACATGGCCAGCATCACCGGCGCGACCCACGCACGGCTGTTCAGCTTGATGGCGGTCGCCTGCTTCGCCGGGGGCGGCGTGTAGTCGGCCTTCTTGCGGATACGTGACTTCGGCACGAGGGTCTCTCCTGTCGATGCGCTGCGTGGCCGCGCAGAGTGCTGGGGTCGGGCTCGGGGGCTGCGTGCCAGGGGACTGAGGGGCTCCTCCGGGCGTCCGTTAGCGTAGTGCTTCTACGGCGCCGAAGGAGATAAGGGTACGTTGAGCAATTCTGCCGACTCCCCCCGGACGGGTTCAACGGGTTCACCCCCCGATCCCACCCCTGTTTCCCCTTCCGTTCCCTCAGCCGTCTCTTCCGCGGCTCCCCCGGCTGTCTCCGCCCCTGTGTCCGCGCCCGGATCCTCCTCCGTGTCCGCCCCCGGATCCTCCCTTGCGTCCTCCGCCGATCGCCGGGGCGGTTTCCGGCCCGTGCGGGTGCTCACCGTGGGTGTCTTCGCCCTCGCCGGGCTCCTCTTCTTCACCAGCTTCAACACCGCCAAGGGCACCAACATCCGCACGGACGCCTCCTTGCTGAAGCTGTCCGACCTCATCCAGGAGCGCAGCCAGAAGAACGGCGAGCTGGAGGGCGCGAACGGCGCCCTGCGCGACGACGTCGAGTCGCTGGCCGAGGCCGACGACGGCAGCACCGAGGCCCAGGACGACAAGCTCGCCGGGCTGGAGAAGGGCGCGGGCACCCAGCAGCTCAAGGGCAAGGCGATCACCGTCACGCTCAACGACGCCCCGCCGAACGCCACCGCCAAGCTCCCCGGCTACCCGGAACCGCAGCCCGACTACTTGGTCATCCACCAGCAGGACCTCCAGGCCGTGGTGAACGCGCTCTGGCAGGGCGGCGCCCAGGGCATCAAGGTCATGGACCAGCGGCTGATCTCCACCAGCGCCGTCCGCTGCGTCGGCAACACCCTGATCCTCCAGGGCCGCGTCTACTCGCCGCCGTACAAGATCCAGGCGGTCGGCGACCCGGAGAAGCTGCAGCAGGCGCTCGCGGACGCCCCGGCGATCCAGAACTACATGGTCTACGTGAATGTCTACGGCCTCGGCTGGAAAGTCACCGAGGACGGGGCGGTGACTCTGCCGGGTTACTCGGGCACAGTGGATCTGCAGTACGCCGAGCCCGTGGAGTAAGGCCTCGCGCGGGCCGTCGAGCGAGTCCTCAGTCGAGCGAGTCCTTATCGGGAGCCGCCGGTGCGGGTGATCGTCAGGACGTTCAGCGAGCTGTGCATCACCGTGGGCGCCGTCATCATCCTGTTTGTCGTCTACGTACTGTTCTGGACCGGTGTGCAGGCCGACCGTGTCATGGGCGACCAGATCGACGCCCTCCACGACCAGTGGGCCCAGCCGACCGCAGGGCCCGCCCCGGGCCCCGGCGCGAGCCCCAGCGCCACCGCGCAGCCGGCGCCGTACCGGAGCGGGAAGCCGTTCGCGGTCATGTACATCCCGCGTCTCGGTTTCACGTGGAACAAGCCGGTGCTCGAAGGCACGGCGACCGGCACCCTGAAGAAGGGGCTGGGGCACTACGCCGGGACGGCCCGGCTCGGGCAGACCGGGAACTTCTCCGTCGCAGGTCACCGCCGTACCTACGGCGACCCCTTCAAGGACTTCCCGAAGCTCCGGCGCGGGGACGCGGTGGTGCTGACGGACGGGACGACCTGGTTCACGTATCGGATCGACAAAGGCCCTTACAAAACCGTGCCCTCGGATGTCGAGGTGATCGACGCTGTGCCACGTAAGTCGGGGTATACGCGTCCGGGCCGGTATCTGACGTTGACCACGTGCGATCCGGAATGGGGGCACAGTCATCGGCTGATCGTCTGGGCGCATCTGGACTCCACACAGCCCGTGGAGGCAGGCGAACCGAAGGCTCTGCGCCGTTAGTCTGGTGGCGTACGGCGTGAGTCAGGAGCCGTGGTGCGACGGAAGGGACGGCATGTACGGCTGGATCTGGCGGCATCTGCCGGGAAACGCGTGGGTGCGGGCGCTGATCTCGATCATGCTGGTCGTGGCCGTCGTGTACGCGCTGTTCCAGTACGTCTTCCCGTGGGCCGAACCGCTGCTTCCCTTCAACGATGTGACGGTGGACAACCAGTGAGCGCGCGCATTCTCGTCGTCGACAACTACGACAGCTTCGTCTTCAACCTGGTTCAGTACCTGTACCAGCTGGGCGCCGAGTGCGAGGTCCTGCGCAACGACGAGGTCTCCACGGCCCACGCCCAGGACGGATTCGACGGCGTTCTGCTGTCCCCCGGCCCCGGTACGCCCGAGGAGGCCGGCGTCTGCATCGAGATGGTCCGGCACTGCGCGGCCACCGGGGTCCCCGTCTTCGGCGTCTGCCTGGGCATGCAGTCGATGCAGGTGGCGTACGGCGGTGTCGTCGACCGGGCGCCTGAGCTGCTGCACGGCAAGACCTCGCTGGTGGAGCACGAGGGCCGGGGCGTCTTCGCGGGCCTGCCGACCCCGTTCACCGCGACCCGCTACCACTCGCTGGCCGCCGAGCCGGCCACGGTCCCGGCCGAACTCGAGGTGACCGCGCGTACCCACGACGGGATCATCATGGGCCTGCGCCACCGTGAACTGCCCGTCGAGGGCGTCCAGTTCCACCCGGAGTCGGTGCTGACCGAGCACGGGCACCGGATGCTGGCCAACTGGCTGGTGGAGTGCGGCGACCAGGGCGCGGTGGCGAGGTCGGCGGGGCTCGCCCCGGTGGTGGGCAGGGCCACGGCGTGACCGCGCTGCGCCCCGAGCGCGAGGACTCGTACGGCACCGCGCCGTACGAGTCTTTCGGCGGTGACGCGTACGGCGCCGACCCCTATGCCGGGGAGCCGTACCAGCCGCCGATCGACGAGGAGACGGTGGCGCTGCGGATACCGCCGCCGCCCTCCCCGTTCGGCGGCGAGCCCATATCGGCCTCTGGGGCCTCAACGGCCGCTCCTCGCCCTGGCACCCCCGCGGGCGGACGTGCGGCCCGCAGAAAGGCCGCCAAGGGCCGTCGTGGGCGTCATGGGGGCCAGGGCGACGAGTCCGAGTCGTACAACGGGGCCGACGCGCCGTCCCAGGGCGAGCGGCGCCTGTCGCGCGTCGAGAGCCGCCGACGGGAGCGGGCCCGCAAGCCGAGCGCGGCCGTCGTCGCCAGCCGGGCGGTCGGCGAGGTGTTCATCACCACGGGCGTGCTGATGCTGCTGTTCGTCACCTACCAGCTGTGGTGGACGAACGTGCGGGCGCACGCGCAGGCGGACAAGGAGGCGAACAGCCTCCAGGACGACTGGGCGAAGGGCAAGGGCGCCCCCGGTGTCTTCTCGCCGGGGCAGGGCTTCGCCCTGCTGCACATCCCCAAGCTGGACGTCGTCGTGCCGATCGCGGAGGGCATCAGCAACAAGAAGGTGCTCGACAAGGGCATGGTCGGCCACTACGGCGAGAGCCCGCTGCAGACGGCGATGCCCGACGCGAAGACCGGCAACTTCGGGCTCGCGGGCCACCGCAACACGCACGGCGAACCGTTCCGGTACATCAACCGGCTCCAGGCGGGCGACGAGATCGTCGTCGAGACGCAGAACGAGTACTTCGTCTACAAGATGACGTCCTCGCTGCTGTCGACCGCGCCCAGCAACACGAGCGTCCTGGACCCCGTCCCGCCGGGTTCCGGGTTCACCGGGCCGGGCAGGTACATCACTCTCACCACCTGCACGCCGGAGTTCACCAGCAAGTACCGCTTGATCGTCTGGGGCAAGATGGCCGAGGAACGGCCGCGCAGCAAGGGCAAGCCGGACGCGCTCGTCGAGTAGGGCGTGCCGTCGAGCAGTCGAGTAAAGGCAGAGGAACGTGGCAGCGACCACCGGCGACACCGAGCACGAAGAGCACGCGCGCGTGGACGCGCCCGACACACCGCCGCCGCGCCGCGCGATCGGGCGGATCGCCTTCGCCGTCAGCGTCTTCGGCGAACTCCTCATCACCGCGGGCCTGGTGCTCGGCCTGTTCGTCGTCTACTCGCTGTGGTGGACGAACGTCGTCGCCGACCGGCACGCGGACCGGCAGGGCGACAAGGTGCGCGACAACTGGGCCCAGCAGGACACCGGTCCCGGCGCGCTGGACACCAAGGACGGCATCGGCTTCCTCCATGTGCCCGCGATGAACAACGGCGAGGTGCTGGTCGAGAAGGGCACGTCGTCGAAGGTCCTCAACGACGGCGTCGCCGGCTACTACACCGACCCCGTCAAGGCCGCCCTCCCGGCCAGCGGCAAGGAGGGCAACTTCACGCTCGCCGCCCACCGCGACGGCCACGGCGCGAAGTTCCACAACATCGACAAGCTGGAGAAGGGCGACCCGATCGTCTTCGAGACGCGGGACGACTGGTACGTCTACAAGGTGTACGCGGTCCTTCCCGAGACCTCGAAGTACAACGTCGAGGTCCTCGGCGCCGTCCCGAAGGAATCCGGCAAGAAGAAGGCCGGCCACTACATCACGTTGACGACCTGCACGCCCGTGTACACGTCCCGGTACCGGTACGTGGTCTGGGGCGAGCTGGTCCGCGTGGACAAGGTCGACGCGGACCGGACGCCGCCGAAGGAACTCGACTGAGCCGACGGACTTCGTCGCGGCAGCCCAGAAGAGCAGATGAAGAGCAGAAGTGCAGGGGCCCCGCCGGTCACGCACCGGGCGGAGCTCACAACGCGAGCAAGGCGATGATCCGGCCGTGCGTGCGCAGCAGGGCCTGTGTGTTCTCCTCGAACCGGTGCAGGGCCA
>NZ_JBSFEV010000081.1:0-16980 GCF_053594615.1 Streptomyces sp. NPDC001858 | reverse complement strand
CTGGTCGCGTTCAATGGAGCACTCGCCGAGAACCCGGATCGGGTCTCGGGCACGGTCTTCCAACCGCGCGGCGAGGCGGCGGGCCTGCTCCAGGAGCCGGTCGGCGTCCCGGGCGGAGAGCACGGCGAGCTGCGGGCCGGCCGGGCGGGGCGGGCCGGCCGGCTCCTTCGGTGCGCCGACGTACTCCTGGAGGATGACGTGCGCGTTGGTGCCACCGGCCCCGAAGGAGCTGACGCCCGCGGTCCTGGGCCGCTCGGTGCCGTCGGCGCGCAGCCGGCGCGGCCACGCCGCGCCCTCGCGCTGGACCCTGAAGGGGGTCGCCGCGAAGTCGATGTTCGGGTTGAGCTCGTCGGCGTGCAGGGAGGGGGCCAGCTCTCCGTGGCGCATCTGGAGCAGCACCTTGGTGACCGCCGCGACGCCCGCCGCCGACTCGGCGTGCCCGATGTTCGCCTTCACCGAGCCGATCGGCAGAACATCTGGCGCGTCAGGTCCGAAAGCCCGCATCAGGCCGGTGATCTCCACCGGGTCGCCGAGCGCCGTGCCGGTGCCGTGTGCCTCCAGGTAGTCGAGGTCCGCCGGGCGCAGCCCGGCCCGGTCGAGCGCGGCCCGCACCAGGTCGCCCTGTGCCTTGGGGTTGGGCACGTTGAAGCCGCGGCCCGTGCCCCCGTGGTTGACGGCGGAGGCCTTGACCACCGCCAGGATCCGGTCGCCGTCGGCCAGGGCCGCGTCGAGGCGCTTGAGCAGGACCGCGCCGGAGCCCTCGGCCGGGACGTAGCCGGTGCCGCCCGCGCCGAAGCTGCGGCACCGGCCGTCCTCCGCGAGGAAGCCCCGCCAGGCCAGTTGGAGGTATTTCGCCGGGTGGCTGGAGATGTTGACCCCGCCGGCGACCGCGACCTCGCAGTCACCGGCGCGGATGGCCTGGCACGCCTGGTGGATGGTGACCAGTGCGGAGGAGCACATGGTGTCCACGGCGACGCTGGGCCCGGTGAAGTCGAAGAAGTACGACACCCGGTTGGCGACCGAGGCATAGGACGAGTGCGGCGGCAGGCCTTCGCCGCGCAGCGCCTCCGAGACGCCGTAGAGCTGGTACTGGCCGTACATCATGCCGACGAACACACCGGTGCGGGAGCCGCGCAGTTGTTCGCGGGTGCAGCCGGCGTCCTCCAGCAGATGCCAGACCGTCTCCAGGAACACGCGCTCCTGCGGGTCGGTGTGCTCGGCCTCGATCTGCGACATCCGGAAGAACAGCGGGTCGAAGCGGTCGGCGTCGCGGAGGAAGCCGCCCCATTTGCCGTACGTCCTGCCGACGGCCGACTTGTCGGCGGCGTAGAACCTGCTGTGGTCCCAGCGGTCGGCCGGCACCTCCTGGACGCTGTCCCGGCCGGCCCGCAGGTTCCGCCAGAACTCGTCGACGTCGTCGGCCTCGGGGTAGCGCCCCGCGACGCCGATGATCGCGATGTCGCCGGCGTCGGAGGCAGCGGGCGCGCCGGGCGCGTCGCCCTCGGCGAAGACCGCGGCCGGCGGGACGAGTTCGGCGGGCGGGGCCTCGATGCGCGGCGGGGTGAACGCGGCCGGGTGCGCGGCGGCCAGGTGGTCCGCCAGCTCGCGTACCGTCACATGCTCGAACAGCAGGGTCTTCGACAGGGGGCCGAAGTCCTCCTCCAGCCGCCGGGTCACGGCGAGGGTGATCAGTGAGTCCACGCCGTAGTGGTCGAAGGGCTCGGTGGCGGCGATCTCCGCCTCGGGGAGCTTCAGCTCCTCCGCGACGATCCGCAGGACCAATTGCTCGGCCCGGCCCCGGGCGTCCGCCCGGTCCTGCGATGCGCCGACGGGCTCGGCCGGGCTCGGCTCCGGGCTGGGCTTCGGGCTCGGCTTCGGGCCGCCGTCGAGCGCGGCCAGGATTCGGGCCGGGTCGCCGGGGGCGAGCAGCAGCCTGGGCGCGGACGACGCCAGCGCCCGTTCCAGCGCGTCCAGCGCCGGCCGGGTGCGCAGCGGACGCAGGCCGGCCACCCGGGCCGCGTACTCCTGGGTGGCGGCGTCGACGCGCATGCCGCCGTCCGCCCAGACCGGCCAGGCCGCGGCGAGGGTGCGGCCCCGCCGGTGACCTGAGCGACGCCGTTGTTCCCGCTGCTCGGCGAAGTGGTCGAGGAAGGCGTTGGCGAAGGCGTAATCGGTCTGGCCCGCGTTGCCGAGCGCGGCGGAGGCGGAGGAGAAGGCCACGAAGTGGTCGAGCGGTTCGTCCCGCGTCGCCTCGTCCAGCAGCACGGTGCCGTGCACCTTGGCGGCCAGCACCGCCTCCGCGTCCGCCCGGTCCCTGCCGTGCAGCAGGCCGTCGCGCAGGACTCCGGCCGCGTGCAGCACGCCGCCGACCGTGCCGTGCGCGTGTCGCGCCTCGTCGATCAGCGCGCGGACCGCGGCGGGGTCGGTGACGTCGGCCCGGATCACGCGGGCGCCGATGGCCTCGATCCGGGCGCGGGCCTGCGGTGTGGGTGCGGTGCGGGCGGCGAGCACGATCCCGCCCGCGGACCGGCCCGCGGCGCGCCGTACGGCGGCGATGTGCTCGGCCAGCAGCAGGCCGAGCGCGCCCGTGCCGCCGGTGATGATCTGGGCTCCCGTCCCGAGGAACGCGGAGGCGGTCGGGGTGGGCAGGCTCACCTGGCGCCAGGCGCGCCGGGTGCGGCCGGCCGCGCCGACGCGTGCCTCGGGCCCGTCGGCGGTGGCGAGTTCGGCGGCCACCGCCTCGGGGAGCCGGCCGTCCGCCACGGCCAGGACGCTCATGTCGAGCGCGGGGTGTTCCCGGCGGACGGCGCGGGCGAAGGCGGCCATCGCCGGATGTGCGGGCGAGGCGGCCGGCTCGCGGTACACGTACAGGTAGCGCAGGGGGCCTCGCCGCTCCCGCTGCCAGGCCTGGAGGAACGCCCTCGCGGTGTGGAGACCGTGCTCCAGCGCCTCGCCGGGCGGCCCGGCGTCCGGACCGGCCAGATGCACCACGTGCGCGGGCCCGGAGCCCGCGGCGCGAACCGCCGCCGCCGCGTCGAATCCGGCGCCGGTCGCGACGATCCGGGTGCTCAGGCCCGCCGCGGTGAGGGCTGCACGCACCTCCAGGCCTTCGTGCCCGGCGTCCAGCACCAGCGCAGTTCCCGTCGGTCGACGCCCGGTCGGCGGGGCTGTCTGCCAGACCGGTTCGAACGCGGCCACCGCGTCCGTCGTCTCCTCCGAGGCCGTCGGGCGCGCGATGGGCACGGTGGGCGCGGTGGGCACGGCCCGGAGGGTGAAGGCGTCGATCGTCATGAGCACCTCGCCGGACCGGTCCAGCAGGGCCACGTCGAAGCAGAGGGTGCCGGCCCCGGCCGGGCGGGCGGCGGGAGCGGCATGGGCGTACAGCCGCTCCGGCAGGTCGGCGTACCGCCGCACCGAGCCCAGCGAGTACGGCAGATAGGACAGCGCACGCGCCGAGTCCTGCGCGGCGGACGCGAGCAGGCCCGCCGTCTGCAGCGCCGCGTCGAGCAGCGAGGGGTGGAACACGTACCCGCCCCGGTCGGGGAGCTGGGGTCCGGGCAGCCGCAGCGTCGCGAGCGCCTCCCGCTCCCCCACGGCGAGTTCCTCGATCGCCTGAAGGCTCGGGCCGTAGGCGAAGCCCAGTCGGACGAAGGCCTCGTAGCAGCTCGCCCCGCGCCGCACGTCCGTGCAGTGGGCGCGGACGGCCGACAGGTCGACCGGGTCGGGGCGGCCCTCGGGCGCGCCGAACAGGAGTGTGCCGTGGGCGTGGGCCGGGGAGTCGTCCCCGGCGGTCCGCACCTCGAAGGACGCACCGGTGACGCGGACCGACAGCCGGCGTTCGGCTCCGGCGGGGATCCGGACCGGGGTGGCCCACACCAGGCCGTCGACGCCCCGTACCGGGCTGTCCGCGGCGAGTTCGCCGGCCAGCCTGGCCATCTCCAGGTAGGCCACTCCGGGCAGCACCGGCTCGCCGCCGACGATGTGGTCGCGGAGGAAGAACTCCGTCCCGGTGAAGGTCTTGCCGAACGTCCGCTCGTCGGCCGTGGACCGGTCGGTGTCGAGCAGGGTCGGGTGCAGCCGGGGCGCGGTGCGTTCCGGCTGCGGGGAGCCGGAGAACCAGTACCGGGGGCCGGCGAAGGGATAGGCGGGCAGATGCACCCGGCGTCGCTCCGCCCCGCGGTGCAGGGCCGCCCAGTCGACC
Organism: Streptomyces sp. NPDC001858; assembly: GCF_053594615.1. Taxonomy (NCBI): domain Bacteria; kingdom Bacillati; phylum Actinomycetota; class Actinomycetes; order Kitasatosporales; family Streptomycetaceae; genus Streptomyces; species Streptomyces sp. NPDC001858. The sequence goes on along the minus strand of NZ_JBSFEV010000081.1, from coordinate 12,779 downwards.
TCGGCGCCGGCCACCCAGTCGTGGGCGAGGGCGGTCAGGTCACGGGGCGCGGCGGCCGAGTGCGCCACAGCCGCTCGCTGCGCCTGCCCGACGCTCGCGCGGGACGGCCGGCCGGCGAGGTGCGCGGTGAGCTCGGCCCGCAGGCCCGCGGCTCCGTCCGCGACCACGGCCAGCCGGTGCGCCATCGGCTCCCGGCCCGTCTGCAGGGTGTACGCCAGGTCCCCCGCGTGGACGTCCTGCTCGGCCAGATGGTCGGCGAGCCGCCCGGCGACGGCGCGCAGCGCCTCGGGGGTGCGGGCGGACAGCACGAAGAGTTGCTCGGCCGTTTCCTCGCCGCGGGAGTCGGGCATGTGCGATTCCTCCAGCACTACGTGTGCGTTGGCCCCGCCGAAGCCGAAGGAGCTGACCCCGGCGCGGCGCGGCAGCTCACCTCCCGCCGCATCGCGTGGCCGTGGCCAGGGCCGGACGGTGTCGGCCACCTCGAACGGGCCGCCGTCCAGCTCCAGATAGGGGTTCGGCTCCTCCAAGTGCAGGACGGCCGGGACGGTGCCGTGCTGCAGCGCGAGCACCGCCTTGAACAGCCCGGCGATGCCCGCCGCGGCCTCCAGATGCCCGATGTTGGTCTTCACCGACCCGATCAGGCAGCCGGGGCCGGGCTCCGCCGCCGTCGAGGCGGCTTCGGCCCGCTCCGCGCGGAGCCGGCGGAAGGCGGCGCTCAGTCCGGCGGTCTCGATCGGGTCGCCGAGCGCGGTGCCGGTGCCGTGGGTCTCGATGTAGCCGACGGTCTCCACCGGCACGTCGGCCGCGCGGTAGGCCTCGACCAGCAGGTCCGCCTGCGCGTCCGGGTTCGGGGCGGTCAGTGAGGTGGTGCGGCCGCCGTGTCCGGCGACGGCCGCCTTGATCACCGCGTGCACGGCGTCGCCGTCGCGCCGCGCCCGGGCGGCCGGCTTGAGCAGCACGACGCCGACGCCCTCGCCGCGGACATAGCCGTCGGCGCGGCTGTCGAACGTCTTGCACCGGCCGTCGGGGCTGAGCATCTCGCCCTGGCTGAGCACGTCGTACACGCTCGGCGTGAGGATCAGGTTGACGCCGCCGGCGACGGCCAGGTCGCAGGTCCCGTCGCGCAGCGCGGCGCAGGCCTGCTGGACGGCCGTGAGCGAGCCCGAGCATGCGGTGTCGACGGCGATGCTCGGACCGCGCAGGTCCAGCAGGTAGGACACCCGGTTCGGGATGATCGACAGCGCGGCGCCGGTGGCCGTGTGGCCCTGGGGAGCGGTTCCGGCCGCCCGCTGGGCCTCCAGGTAGTCGGCGCCCGCGACGCCGATGAACACGCCGACGCGTTTTCCGGCGAGGTCGCCGGGGCGGTGGCCCGCGTCCTCCACGGCCGACCAGACCGCTTCGAGAAGCAGCCGCTGCTGGGGGTCCATCAGTTCGACTTCGCGCGGAGAGATGCCGAAGAAGGCCGCGTCGAAGCGGTCCACGTCGTCGAGGAAGCCGCCCCAGCGCGAGCGGGAGAGCGGTCGCTCCCGCCAGTCCCAGCGGTTCGCGGGGACCTCGCCCACCAGGTCGTCCCCGGCGAGGAGGTGCGCCCAGAACTCCTTCAGGTCGGCCGAGCCGGGCAGCCGCCCGGCCATCCCGATGACGGCGACGTCCGTGCCCGGCCGTCCCCCGGCGGTCCGCGTCTCCTGCGGCGCGGGCCGCGGCTCGACGGCGGCGGCGGAGCCGACGACGGTGTCGGCGTCGGCGTCGGCGTCGGCGTCGGCGTCGGCGTCGGCGTCGGCGTCGGCGTCGGCGTCGGCGTCGGCGTCGGCGTCGGCGTCCGTGAAGTGCTCGGCCAGTCGGTCGGCATGGTGTTCCCACAGGTGTGCGGCGAGCGCCGCCAGGGTGCCCCGGCGGTAGAACAGCGTCGGATAGACCTCGATGCCGTACGCCTCGCGCAGTTCCACGCTGAGGGCGGTGAATCCCACCGAGTTCATGCCCGCCTCGCCGAGCGGGAGGTGCGCCCCGATCTCCTCGGCGGGCGTTCCCGACAGACGGCCGACCAGCGTCGCGAGCTCGGCGATCAGCGCCTCGACCCGGCCGCCGCCCGCGGGCCGTTGCGGGATCATCGGCGGATTGTCTCCGACGATGCCGAAGCGGCCCCGCAATTCGGAGAGCGGCAGCGTGGCGAGGGTGGTGCGGTCGACCTTCTCGTTCAGCGTGCGGGGGAACCCGGTCACCCGCAGCAGCGCGGCCGGGACCATGTGGTCCGGCAGCCAGCGGGCCAACTGCTCCCGCGTCGGCTCTGCGAACCCGTCGGACTGTACGTAGCAGGCCAGCAGCGAACGGTCGCCGCCTTCCGGGCCCCGTGCCACGACGACGGCCTCGCGGACCCCGGCCACGCGGCGCAACGTCGCCTCGATCTCCTCCGGTTCCACCCGGAAGCCCCGGACCTTCACCTGTGCGTCGATCCGCCCCAGGTACTCGATCCGCCCGTCGGGCCTGCGGCGCGCCAGATCGCCCGTGCGGTACATGCGCGCCTCGGCCCCGGCCGCGAACGGATCGGGCAGGAAGCGTTCGGCGGTCAGCTCCGGGCGGTTCAGGTATCCGTCGGCGACCCCCTGTCCGCCGATGTACAGCTCGCCGGGCACCCCGGTCGGCACCGGTCGGCGGGCGCTGTCCAGCACGTGGAGGGAGGTGTTCGCGATCGGGGTCCCGATGGTCACCCGCTCCCCGGCGGCCAGCCGGCTCGCCGCCGACCAGACGGTGGTCTCGGTCGGGCCGTACAGGTTCCACACCTCGCGGTTGCCGGCGAGCAGCGCCCGCGCGGTCTCCTCGGGGAGCGCCTCGCCGCCGCACAGCACCCTGAGTCCGGGGCTGCCGCGCCAGCCCGCGGCCAGCAGCATGCTCCAGGTCGCGGGCGTCGCCTGCATCACCGTGGCGCCGCTGCGCTCGACGGCCTCGCGCAGCCGCAGCCCGTCCCGGGCCGCCTCCGTCGGCAGGATCTCCACGGCGCCGCCGCTGATCAGCGGCAGATACAGCTCCAGTGCGGCGATGTCGAAGCAGACCGTGGTCACGGCCAGCAGTGTGTCGGCGGGGCCGAAGCCCGGCTCCCGGGCCATCGACCACAGGAAGTTGGTCAGCGCCCGGTGCGGGACGCGGACGCCCTTGGGCCGGCCGGTCGAGCCGGAGGTGTAGATCACATAGGCGGTGTCCGCCGGTTCGGCGGGCCCCGGGGAGGCAGCGGCGGGCGGGGCCTCATGCCCGTCCACGAGGCCCCCGTGGTCCGCCGGGTTCCCGTCCAAGAGGTCGCCGTCCACGAGGAGCCGTGGCACCGTCGTGTACCCGCTCGGGACGGCGGAGTGCGTGAGCATCAGCTGCAGGCCGGCGTCCTGCGCCATGTACGCGAGCCGCTCCGGTGGATACGACGGGTCGAACGGGACGTAGGTGCCACCGGCGGCCTGCACCGCCAGCAGCGCCACCGGCAGGTCCGCGGCGCGCGGCAGCGACACGCCCACCGTGCGGCCGCGGCCCACACCGGCCGCGGCGAGGCGGGCCGCCAGCGCCGCCACCCGCTCTTTCAGCCGTCCGTAGGTCAGCTCGGTCCCCGCGCAGCGGATCGCAACCGCCTCGGGGCGGGCCTCGGCCTGTCGTCGCACCAGCTCCCACACCGTGGTTTCCGCCGGGAAGTCCGCCACCGCGGGCGGGGCGAGCGCCGCCCGCTCCCGCTCGGTCAGCAGCTCCAGCTCGCCGACGGCGGTCTCGGGCGCCCCGACGGCGGACGCCAGCAGGGTGACGAAGTGCTCCCCGAACCGCTCCACCGTCGCGGCGTCGAACAGGTCGGGGTTGTACTTGAGCGTGTACCGGCAGCCCTCGGCCTCGTCCACGAGGTCCAGGGTCAGGTCGAACTCGCCCTCCTGGTGCACGCCTTCGACCCGGCCGCGCACCAGGCCGTCGGCACGCAGGTCGCGGGCCCAGTTGTGGAAGTAGAACGCCACGTCGAAGGGCGCGGCCGAGGCGGCGGGGTCCGCGCGCCGCAGCTCCTCCACGAGCGTCAGCAACGGGTAGGCGCTGTGTTCCAGTGCGCTCAGCACCGTGCGGTGCACCCGGTGGAGCAGGGTGCGGAAGGTCTCCCGGCCGTCGACCCGCTCGGCCAGCACCACCATGTTCATGAAGTAGCCGAGCACGTCGTCGTAGCCGCTCGGGGGACGGCCCGCCGTCGGGGTGCCGACGGCGACGTCGGCCGTGTCGCCGTACCGGTGCAGCAGCGTGAGGAAGCCGGTGAGCAGGACGCTGGACAGCGTGGACCGCTCGCTGCGAGCCAGCGCGCGGGCCTGGTCCGACACGGCGGCGGGAACGCGTCCCGTGACGCTCTCGCCCCGGAAGCCGGGCACGGGCGGGCGCGGCCGGTCCAGGGGGAGCGGCAGCGTGGACCGGCGGTCCCGCAGCCGCTCCACCCAGTACGCGCGCAGCCGCTCTCCTTCCGGCCCGGCGAGCAGTTCGCGCTGCCAGGCGGTGAAGTCGGCGAAGGTGCGGCCGGGCCGTTCGGCCGGCAGCGGGCGGCCTTCGCGGACGGCGCGATACCCGCGCTCCACCTCCTGGAGCAGCAGCGGGATGGACACCCCGTCGAGAACCAGATGATGCACGGTCAGCAGCAGCGCCTGGCGGCCGTCGCCCAGGGTGTACAGCGTGGCCCGCGCCAACGGGCCCCGGGTCAGGTCGAACGGCTGGCGGGCCTCGGCGCGGATCCGGTCGCGCAGGTCGGTGTCCGCCGCCGAGGTCAGGAACACCTGCTGGAACGGCAGTTCCGGCTCCGCCGCGATCCGGACGTACGGCCCCCCGTCCTCGCCGGTGCGGATCGCCGCCCGCAGCTCTTCGTGCCGGTCCAGCAGGTCCTGGAGGACGACGCGCAAGACGAGCACGTCGACGTCGGGGGCGAGCCAGAAGGCGAGCGGCAGGTTGTAGGCGTGGTTGCCCGGGGCGATCTGCTCGATCACCCACAGCGCGCGCTGGCCCTCCGAGAGAGGATGACCGGTCGCGTCCAGGTCGAGATCGGTCCGGGGACGCAGCACCTGTTCCTGAAGGGAGGTGAGCAGGACGGGCAGGACGGTGGGCTCGGCGGTCGGCGAGGTGGTGGGCTCGGGGGTGGGTGCGGTGGATGGCTCGGGGGTGGGAGGCGTGGTGTCGGGCAGCCAGTCGGCGAGCAGGTGCCCGGTCAGCTCACGCAGCGTGGGGCGTTCGAAGAACTCCTCCAGCGGTACGGTCACGCCGAACGCCTCGTCCACGGCGGACACGATCTTCATCCCGCTGAGCGAGTCGAAGCCGTAGTCGGCCAGCGGACGGTCGGGGTCGATCCGCACGTCCAGTTTGAGAACCCGCTCCAGCAGCTCGCGCAGCCGCTCACCGACCGTGTCGGCCCTGTCGGCCCTGTCGGCCTGGTCTGCCGTATCGGTCCTGTCGGTGCTCGCCGTCGCCCCGGTCGTCCCCGTCGTCGGGCTGTCGTGCAGGACTCCGTCGCTCTCCGCGACGAGTACGTGCTGGCCCAGGCCGCCGCCACCCGTCTCGTCGCCGAGGATGCCGGCCCGGATGAAGCCCTCCTCCCTCAGGAGGCGACTCCAGCTCTCGGGCGCGACCAGCGGAGAGTCGGGGATGCGCAGATCGGTGTCCTGGAAGGCCCACCAGCCCTCCATCACGCCGCCGCCGACGGTGAGATACGGCCGGATGGAGGTGAGTTCGTTGAGCACGAGTCGGCCGCCGGGCTTGAGCAGCGCCTTGACCTTGCGCAGGGTGGCGCGCAGATTCCTGGTCGCGTGCACGACGTTGGTGGCCAGCACGACGTCGGCCGTCCCCGGGGTGAACCCCTGTTCGGTCAGGCCGCGTTCAAGATTGAGCAGCTCGAACCGGACGAACGGATGACGCCCGGCGAACCGCTCACGGCCGTACTCCAGGAAGCGTGGCGAGATGTCGGTGAAGGTGTAGCCGACCCGCCCCGGCTGCCCGGCCAGGGCCGGCAGCACGCGTTCGCTGGTGGCGCCGGTGCCCGCGCCCAGCTCCACCACCTGGAACGTCTCCCCGTCCGGCAGCTGCGGCAGCCGGGCGTCGAGGAGGTCCCGGACGACGTCCGCCACCAGCGCGTTGAAGAAGTCGGTGAGCGGGTTGCCCTGGTAGAGGTTCTCCACCAGTTGCATCGAGGTCCCGGGGAACATCACCTCGGTCCCCACCAACTCGCCGCGCAGCAGCTGCGGGTACACCCGCAGGAACTCGCGGTTGAGGGTGACGGTGGGCTCGATGTCCGGGTACGCGACCGCGACCCGGTCGAACTCGGCTTCCCAGCCCGTCGCGCCGGACGCGTCCGCGCTGTCCGCCTTCGCGGTGGTGACGAGTGCGTCGCCGTCCCGGGTGAGGAACCCGGCCCCGGTCAGGAGGCCGAGCAGTGCCTCGTGCAGCCGCTGGAACTTGTCCCGGATGCGCAGTCGGCCGCGCAGTTCCTCACTCCGGTATCGCTCACCCGACCTCTGAAACACGCCCATGCGCCGGTAGGCGGCGAACACTCCGGACACCGAGACCGCGTCCAACTCCGCGAAGCCGGCGAGCACTCGGGCCACGGCGGGGTCGAGGAGGCCGGTCGTCCCGCCCTCCGAGGCCGGGGCCACGGCTGTGACCGGTGCGATCGGTGCGATCGGTGCGATCGGTGCCGCTACGGCGGGGCGGGCGGGAATCCACAGGCGCTTGCGGGCGAACGGGTAGGTGGGCAGCTCGATTCGGCGGGCGACGCCCGGAGTGATCCGCGACCAGTCGATCTCCGCACCGGTCAGCCACCGCTCGGCCACCGCGGCCAAGTCCCGTCGCGCCAGCGCCTGTTCCAGGGCATGCGCCTGCACCGGATCGAGCTGTGTCACCGCACGGGTGACCCGACCGGTGCCGACCCGCTCGTCGGCTTCGCCCGCCGCATACGCCTCCAGCAGCGAAGCAGCCTCGGCGACCGAACCGACGGCGAAGGCCAGACGGCACTCGTGGGCGGTACGGCCCGACTGGAGGGTGTGGACCACGTCGGCGAGCCGTGGAGCCCGCTCGACAGCGGCAGTTTCGGTCTCCTTCCCGGCCGCCTTCCCGGAGTCCTTCCCGGAGTCCTTCACCGACGTCCGGCCTCCGGAGGCCGCCTTCTCGACCGCCTGCGCCACCGCGCCGATGGTGTCCGCGGCCATGGCCGCCGTGGGCAGCTCGGCTCCCAACTCCTCGGCCAGCAGGGCGAAATAGTGGGCGCGCTCAGCCACCCCGAATCCGCAGTCGACCAGGTCGGTGTCCAGGTCGAGAGAGGCCGGCGCCACACCGGCCAGCTCGGCGGCCAGCCGAAGGCAACGGCCGGGGACGTCCGCCGCCGCGCCCCCGGACGCCCTCGACGGCGCCGGCGCCTTCGCGGCCCCCCGGCGCAGGAAGGACGCCAGATCCGCCGCGGACGCCCGCAGCCGGTCCTCGCTCTGCGCGGAGAGCACCAGGAGCTGCTCCGCCTGGTCCTGCGTCGGCTCCGAAGCCTCGGCCATCGGGTATTCCTCCATGATCACGCAGGCGTTCGAGCCGCCCGCCCCGAAGGAGCTGACGACGGCGCGCAGCGGCAGTCCGTCGGACGCGCCGTCGTCCGTGCTCCGCGCAGCCGAAGAGCCCTGCCGTGTCCAGGGCTGGAGGGTCTGCTGTATCTCGAACGGCGTGGTGGTGAGGTCGATCTCCGGGTTGGGGCGCGCCGAGTGCAGCGACGGCGCGAGCGCGCGGTGCCGGAACTGGAGCAGCACCTTCGTCAGTCCGGCGATGCCGGCCGCCGACTCCAGATGGCCGATGTTGGTCTTCACCGAGCCGACGGCCACCCTCGGCCGCCGGGCGCGCTCCTCGGGGTCGATCCGTCCGCCGAACGCCTCGACGAGGCCGACGATCTCGATGGGGTCGCCGAGCGGGGTGCCGGTGCCGTGCGCCTCCACATAGCCGACGGTGTCCGCCGCCACCCCGGCGCGGTCCAGCGCCGTGCGGATCACCTCGCTCTGCGCGGCCGGGCTCGGCACGGTGTAACCCCCCGTGTTTCCACCGGAGTTGACGGCGGAGCCGCGGATGACGCCGAGGATGCGGTCCCCGTCGGCGAGCGCCTTCCCCAGCGGCCTGAGCAGGACCGCGCCCACGCCCTCGCCGTCGACGAAGCCGTCCGCGTCCGCCCCGAAGGCCTTGAGCCGGTCGCCGCGCGAGAGCATGCCGGCCTGGGCCAGCCCGTGCAGATGTTGCGGGTGCAGGATCAGGTTGACGCCGCCCACGACAGCGGCGGCGCAGTCGCCGTTCCTGATGCTCTGACAGGCCAGATGCACCGCGGTCAGCGAGGCCGAGCACGCGGTGTCCACGGCGAGGCTCGGCCCGGTGAAGCCGAAGAAGTACGACACCCGGTTGGCGACCGACCAGTGCCGGGAGTGGGCGTCCGTCGGCACGCCGAGCGCGTTCGCCGCGCCGCCCATCCACTCGTAGTCGCTGTTCATCACGCCGACGAACACTCCGACCGGGCCCTGCGCGGCGAGCCGGGCCGCCGGGTGCCCGGCGTCCTCGAGGGTCGCGGCCGCGGTCTCCAGGAACAGGCGCTCCTGAGGGTCCATCGCCTCGGCCTCGGCGGGCGAGATCCGGAAGAACAGCGGGTCGAACCGGTCGACGTCGTCAAGGAAGCCGGCCCACCTGCCGTAGCCGCCGCTCGTCCCGGCCGGGTCGTGGCGCGCGTCCGCGTTCCAGCGGTCCGCGTCCCAGCGGTCCGCGGGCACTTCGCGGACGCAGTTGCGTCCTGCGGCCAGGTTGTCCCAGAGGTCGCCGACCGTGCGGGCCAGCGGGTAGCGACCGGCGACCCCGACGATCGCGATGCGGTCGTCGTCCTGAGTCTCCTCCGGCTCCCCCGGCTCCCGCGTCTCCTCCGTCTCCCCCGGCTCCCCCGGCTCCCGCGTCTCCTCCATCTCCCCCGTTTCGCCCGTCTCCTCGGTTCCGGCTTGTGCCGCGGGATCGCTCGTCTCGGGGGCGGCGATCGGCTCGTCGCCGAGCAGTCGGCCGGTCAGGAAGTCGGCCAGTGCCGTTGGCGTGCGGTGTTCGAAGACCATCGTCGCGGGCAGCCGCAGCCCGGTGCGCGCTCCGAGTCGGTTCCGCAGTTCCAGCGCGGCGAGCGAGGTGAACCCCAGACGCTGGAACTCGGCGTCGGGGTCGAGGTCGGCGACCGAGTCATGGCCCAGCGCCGCCGCCGTCTCCCGCAGCACCAACTCGCGTACGTGGCGCGCGCGTTCGGCCGCCGGAACGTGCCGCGGACCGGTTGCCTCGCCGGTCGCGGGGAGCCGGGCAGGACGCCGGTCCGGCTGAAGGCCCCCGGCTGCGGCCGGAGTCGGAGCACGGAACGACGAATGCAGCTCGTCGTCCGCCGTACGGTTCGTGCGCAGCGGAAGCAGGTGGGCCCGGTCGACGCGCAGAGCGGTGTCGAAGAGCGTCAGGGCGTCCTCGGTGGCCAGCGGAAGCACGCCCGCCTCGGTCAGCCGCACCAGGTCGGATGCGTCCAGGCCGCCGGTCAGGGCGCTGCGCTCGGCCCACAGGCCCCAGCCCAACGACAGGCCGGGCAGGCCCAGGCCACGGCGGTGCCGGGCCAGCGCGTCGAGGAAGGCATTGGCCGCGGCGTAGTTGCCCTGTCCCGCCGTGCCGAGCGTGGCGGCGGCCGAGGAGAACAGGACGAAGGCGGCGAGGTCGAGGTCGCGGGTCAGCTCGTGCAGATGCCAGGCGGCGTCGGCCTTCGCCGCCAGCACGTTCTTCAGACGGTCGGGGGTGAGAGAACCGATCACCCCGTCGTCCAGCGCCCCCGCCGCGTGGACGACGGCACGCAGCGGGCGGTCCTCGGGGATCTCCGCCAGCAGTGCGGCCAGTGCGTCCCGGTCGCTGACGTCGCAGGTCGCCGATGTCGCTCGCACGCCCGATGCGGTCAGCTCGTCGGCGAGCTCCGGCGCGCCTCGTCGGCTCACCAGCAGGAGGTCGCGCACCCCGTGCTCGGCGACCAGATGCCGGGCGACCAGCGCGCCGAGGGTCCCGGACGCGCCGGTGATCAGCACCGTGCCGTCGGCCGGGAACACGGAGGGCTCCGGGAACGCGGAGGGCTCCGGGAACGCGGAGGGCTCCGGGAACGCGGAGGGCTCCGGGAGCGCCGACGGCTCGGAGGTGGCGGGCGGCTCGGCGCGTACGAGTCTCGGCACGCTCGTCCCGCCGTCGCGCACCAGGACCTGCGGCGCGTCGCAGGCCAGCACGGAGGGGAGCAGCTCCGGGAGCGCTTCCGGGTCGTCGGTGTCGACGAGCACGATGCGGTCCGGGTGCTCCGTCTGCGCCGACCGCACCAGGCCCCACACCGCGGCCGCGACCGGGTCCACCTCCGTGTCCGCGTCGGCCGCCACGGCCCGGTACGTCGCGACCACCAGGCGCGCGCCACCAGAGCTGAGCGCTCCGCTGGAGGTGCCGTGATGTGCCGTCGTTCCGCTGCGGCGCCGTCGTGGCTGGTCGCGCCCGCGCGGCGGAGCCGCATATGTCAGCGCCCCGCGCCCCTTCAGGGCGCTGCCGACCCGCTTAGCCTCGGCATCTGCGTCGGCGTCGGCATCGGCGAGCCAGGTCTGCAGGTCCGCGAGCACGGCCGAGGTCACCGCCTGGACCCTGACCGGCGGTTCGCCGTCGGCGGAGGGGCAGTGCAGGACCGTGACGCCCTCGGTACCGGTCCGGGCGGCGACCGGCGGTGCGGGAACCCAGGTCACCTCGTACAGCGCGCCCTGGTCGGCGCCGCCGAAAAACGCGGCCGCCAGCGGACGCAGCGTCAGCGCGCCGACCGACAGCACGGGGTGCCCGGTGCCGTCCGCGCAGTGCAGGGACACCGAGCCGTCGGCGAGCGGTGTGATCCGTGCCCGCAGGGTCGAGATCTCCGGGTCCGCGTGCGCAGCCGCGTCCGCGTCCGCGTCCGCGTCCGGGTGCGGACGCCGTACGTCGCTGAAGCAGAACGGCAGCGCCGGCGCGGACTTCAGGTCCAGGGCGTGCAGGGCGGCGTCGAACAGCGCGGCGCGGACCGGCTCGGCGAGGGACACCTCGGCGAACAGTTCGTCGCCCCGCCGCCACAGCGCCCGCAGGCCCCGGAAGCCGGGCCCGTACTCCAGGCCCTGGGCGGCCAGGTCGTCGTACCAGGACTCGAGGTCGACCCGCTCCGCGGCGGCGGGCGGCCACTGCGCCAGGTCCGGGTCCAGGAAAGAAGCCAGGTCCCCGTCGCCGTGCTCATCACGCGGAGCGTCGGCTGTGGCGAGGGCGCCGGTCGCGTGCAGGCGCCAGTCGGCGTCGGGGAGGCGGGCGTGCAGCCACAGCGGCCGGTGACCGGTGTCGTCGACGGGGTCCACCAGCAGCTGGATCTCGATCTCGCCCTGCTCGGGCACCACCACGGGGGCTTGCAGGGTGAGTTCGTCCACCGCGTGCCCCGCCAGCAGCGCCATCTCCAGCAGGGCGGTCCCCGGCACCACCGCCCGGCCGTGTACGCGATGGTCGGTGAGCCATGGATGGCTGCGCAAGGACAGCCGACCGGTACGGACCGTACGGCCGCCGTCCGCCAGTTCGACGGGCGCGCCGAGCAACGGCTCGGGCACGCGCAGCCAGTAGGGCTTCGTCCGGAAGGCGTAGGTGGGCAGGTCCACGGGCCGGACGTCGGTGTCGTCGAACGCCTGCCTCCAGTCGACCGCGACGCCCTGGGCGTGCAGCGTGGCCGCGGACAGCAGGAACCGCCGGGTCCCGTCCTCGTCGCGGCGCAGGGTGTCCGCGACCACGACCGCGCGGTCGGCTTCGTCCACCGTGTCCTGGAGGGCCATGGTCAGCACCGGATGCGGGCTGACCTCCACGAACACCCCGTGCCCGGCCTCGACCAGGGCCCGGGTCGTCTCCTCGAACCGCACCTGCTGTCGCAGGTTCCGGTACCAGTACGCGGCGTCCAGTTCGGTGCCGTCGACCCGTTCGGCGGTGACGGTCGAGTAGAACGCCACCTCGGCCGGGCGCGGCCGCACACCGGCCAGCGACGTCAGGAGTTCCTCCCGCAGTTCTTCCACCTGGGCGGAGTGGGAGGCGTAGTCGACCGGCACGCGGCGTGCGCGTACGCCGTCGGCCTCGCAGGAGGCGAGGAGTTCGTCGAGAGCGTCCGGATCGCCGGAGACGACCACCGACGACGGTCCGCTGACCGCCGCCATGGAGATCCGGTCGCCGTACGGCTCGATCCGCTGCCGTACCCGGTCCTCGGGGGCCACCACCGACACCATCCCGCCGCGGCCCGCGAGTGCCGTCAGCGCCTTGCTGCGCCGCACGGACAGCAGCGCGCCGTCCTCCAGGGAGAGCACGCCTGCCACGCACGCGGCGGCGATCTCGCCCTGCGAGTGCCCGACGACCGCCGACGGGACGACTCCGGCCGCGCGCCATGCTTCGGCCAGCGACACCATCACCGCCCAGAGCACGGGCTGCACCACGTCCACGCGCTCCAGCGCCGCCGCGTCGCCGAGGACGTCGCGCAGCGACCAGTCGACCAGTTCGTCGAGCAGCCGCTCGCACTCGGCCATCCGCTCGGCGAACGCGGGTACGGAGTCGAGCAGTTGGACGGCCATCCCGGCCCACTGCGCGCCCTGCCCCGGGAACACGAACACCACCCGCTCATCAGCGCGCAGATCCCGGCCCTCCACCACCCCCACCGACGACTCCCCCACCGACAACGCGGCCAACCCCTCCAGCAGTTCGCCACGATCCGACGCCAC
>NZ_JBSFEV010000080.1:0-18219 GCF_053594615.1 Streptomyces sp. NPDC001858 | reverse complement strand
CCTGGGCTCGATCTCGAAGAGCAGACCGTCGACGTACGCCACCTGGCCCCAGGTGTAGCCGCTGCCGGTGGAGACCCAGTCGACCCGCTTTCCGTGATCACGAGGCGGAATATCCCCGGGACCAGCTCGGCGCAGGGGCCTCCGATGAAAGTGGTAGGCGTTCACGGCGGTGACGATCCGGGCGTCCCGGACGTGAGCTGCGGCCGCCATGGTGTGGCCGTAGAGTCTGCCCTTGCTCAGGTCCAAGGCGGCGAACAGGTGACTTGGCGAACTTCTTGACTTCGGCAACCTTTGCCACCGGCTTGCCCTGCGCGGACAAGAGCACCGTCTGGGCCCGCCGCCAGGTCACCACTCACCCGGTGCTTCTGCGGACGATCCGCGACAGGCACCGTCTCTCGTCGTCATCGATCTCGCGGACGTGTACTCGTTTTGCCACCCCAGCCTGACGACACCGCGCCGCCCGGACGGCACAGCGCCAGGAGCCCCCGCGTTCCGAGGGCGGCGCCGAACCGGCGGACCACGCCGCCCGAAGGGCGGGCATTTGCGACCGATCCGGTGAAATACAGCGACATGCCGCAAGATCGGCACTCTGTGTGTCTACATAAGTACTATCAGTGACATCATCTGCCGATCTGACTGTCATGCAGCGGATCGGCACCCGGAGGCTGAAGTGGGAACGCTGAACAAGCTGGAACAGCGCTTCGAGGCTCTAGTCAACGACACCTTCGCCAAGATCTTCAGATCCGCCGTGCAGCCCCTGGAGTTTGCCGGCGCGCTCCGGCGCGAGTGCGACGTCAACGCCAGGATCTGGATGCAGGGCTGCACCATCGTGCCCAACGGTTTCGTCGTCGAACTCAGTCCGGGCGACCACGAGGCTTACGGCGCATGCCTGGCCATGCTCGGCGAACAGCTGGTCGAGAAGGTGCGCGCACATGCCGAGGAACAGCAGTACTCGTTCGTAGGTCCGTTGAAGGTTCAGCTACAGCGGACGGAGAACTTGAAGGTCGGGCAGTATCGCGTGCGCAGCCGCCTCGAGGTGCCGCCCGAGGTCCAGCGCGCCCTGGAAGTCGACCAGCGGTCCCGCGCCACGTACGCGACGGTGGTCGGTCTGGGCGGCGGTGGCGCGCGGACCTGGCAACCGCCCCCGCCGCATGTCCTGCGGGGCGACAAGCGGGCACTGACTCCTGATCAGTTTATATCAATGGGGCTTTCATTCAGCGAAAACGGCAGCTTGGTCCGCGCCGCCCCGCCGAGCACTCTCGCCGCGCCACCGCGGCCGCTCCGCCCCATCGAGCCCGTGACGGACCGCCCGGGCGTCGTTGTCCTGTCTCGGTCCGGGCACGCGGTGCGTGCCCCCGCTGCCGGGCAGGGCGGGCGTCCGGCGCTCGAGCCCGCAGGCGTGGTACCGGGCGTAAAGCCTGCCCGCCGCCACGCCGTCGACTCCGTGCCCGAGGGGCCCACCATCTCGTCGAATGGACAGAACGTGACGAACGATCGCGACACGTACGCCAACGATCCTGCACCCGGCAGGGGCAGGGAACTCTCCGACGGGCTCGTTCCCACGCCGCCGGACCCGCACGTCGCCGACGGGCCCCAGGCCTGTGTGCCGACGGAGCCGTTGACCAGCCCGCGGGCGGCCAACGAGACCGTGACGCAGGGCGGGCCGGCGGAGAATCACTCCCCGGCGCCTGCGGGAAACCGCTTCGGCGCAGTACCCCTTGCGGTTCCCTATGACAGGGGAGCGCCGCCGACCACGGTCGCCGGCGGAACACTGCCCTACGCTCGCCCGCCGGCGAACCACGCTCCGGCACAATGGCTGGAGCCGGACTGGAACGGCCGCGGGGCACTGGGGCACAGTGCGACTGTCGAACTCTCCTCCGACCGCCTGCTGCGCGGCAGGCCCAACGGCCGACGAATCCTCAGCCGGTTGCGCATCGGCGGCAGGACCGCCGAACGAGAGCGCCAGCAGAAGTTGGCCATCCTCCGCACGCCGGTGATGCAGTGCCACAAGATCGCCGTCATCAGCCTCAAGGGCGGAGTCGGCAAGACGACCACCACGACCGCCCTGGGCGCGACTCTCGCCACCCAGCGGCAGGACCGGGTCGTCGCGATCGACGCCAATCCGGACGCAGGCACCCTCAGCCGCCGTGTCCGTCGCGAAACCGGCGCGACCATCCGCGACCTCGTAGCCGAAATCCCGAACCTCACCAACTACATGTCCGTACGGCGCTTCACCTCCCAGTCCCGGAGCGGCCTCGAGGTCCTGGCCAATGAGGTGGACCCCGCTCTCTCGACGGCGTTCAACGACGAGGACTACCGACAGGTCGTCAGCTGCCTCGGACAGCACTACCCGATCATCCTCACCGACTCCGGCACGGGCCTGCTGCACAGCGCGATGCGGGGCATTTTGGATTTCGCCGATCAACTGATCGTGGTCGCCACGCCCAGCGTGGACGGCGCGACCAGCGCCAGTACCACCCTGGACTGGCTCATTGCGCATCAGTACGAGGACCTCGTCAGCCGGAGTATCACCGTGGTCTCCGAGGCGCGCCGGAAGAGCAAGGCGGTGAAGGTGAACGAGGTCGTGCACCATTTCCGTGCACGGTGCCGGGGTGTGGTGATGATTCCGTTCGACGAGCACCTTGCGACGGGCTCGGAGGTCGATCTGGAGCAGATGAAGGCACGGACCCGCGAGGCCTACTTCGACCTGGCGACGCTGGTGGCCGCGGACTTCCCTCGCACCCAGCCCGAGGCCGTGAGCTGGGCGGCCTCCTACCCTCACTCGGGATACAACGCGCCCAGCTATTTCGCCGCTCCTGCACGGGCGTGATCTGTCACCGGAGTCGATCTGCCGGCTGATTTCGAGGCGTCGGACCTGGAGGACCCGGCGGTGGGAGGAGACGCTGACGCGGTGCCTCACCGGTCCAGATGCCGTTGTCCGCGTCGCGGCCCTCAAGGCTCGCCGAGAAGACATAGCGAACGCCGACCGGGACCGGGATCGGCAGAGTCAGACCGAACCCGGCGCTGGACGCCGAGACGGTCTCCTTCTTCGCGACGATCTGAGCGGTGAACGTGCAGACGCCGTTCGCGGCGACGTACTTGCCAGTGCCGGACGTGCCGTCGACGCCGGCGACGTTGTAGTGCACCAAGGGTCTCGTCTCCACCCTTGCCACGCTCGCCACCGCCCGCGATATCGGACTGACCGAGGTGGACGAGCGGACGCTCGCCGACGCGGAGACGGCGGGCACACTCGGCTACGCGGAGACCAAGGTGACAGCGGAACGCGAACTGCGCGCCGCGGCCGTCCGGGGTGTGCCCGTCACGGTCTTCCGCCCCGGCGTGGTGACCCGACCGGGGTCTCCTTGCCCGTCGACGCGGTCGACGTGGTGGCACGCGCCTTGGTCCAGCTCTGCTTGGACCAAGGCGCGGAAGGAAAGACGTTCCACCTGATCCACCCGGAACCTCTGCTCATGGGCGGCGTACACGAGGCCCTTCACCGCAACGGCTACCGGCTGGACACGGTTGAAGGCGAAGAGCGGAAGTCCAGGATCGACGACCCCGCCGTACTTCCGCAGGCCGCCATGCGCGACCTGAGCAGCTACGCCTTCGCCACGGGCCCTCGAGGCCGGGTGCCTCGGATGCGCCCGGACCTCACCTGGCGGACTCTGGCCGGCGCGGGTGTAGCCCGGCCACCGCTCGACGGCCTGTACCTCGACCGCGTCATCCGCAGCCTGGTCGCCGACCATACCCTCCCTTCCGCGCACTTCGTCGGATCAGCAGGACGACGCCCACCCGGGCGATGCCGTAATGGGCGAACTGGCTGATCAGCTTGCCGATGTCGGGGCCGGTGTCAGCCTTCTCCGGGGCCACTCTGAGCACGCTCGGGGATCAACAAGGGGACCTCTTCGCGGGGTGGGCGCAGGAGGACCCGGCGCGGTTCGGGACATGGGGAATGCCCCGACTCTGGGAGCCGGGGCATTCGGGGTGTGGATCAGGCGTCTTCCTCGTCCAGCGCCTTCAGCACCTCAGGAGGAAGCGTCGGCCCGTGCGATACCGACACCGTGGTCATCATCGGCGGAGTGTTGGCCTTCCGCAGGGCGGCCATCTCATCCGGCCCCCTCGCTTCGAAGTTGCACAGATAGCAGCCGAAGCCGTTCGCGGAGTAGTGCGTGTTCGTGTCCGTCCGGCTGGCCGGCTCGAACGTGAGGAGTCCCTGACCGCCGCAAGCCGGGCATTCGCCACCCGAGGTCTTCAGGACAACGATGCCGGCCTTCAGGTACTCCGTCGGCCGGACGAACCACTCCTCGTTGCGGGGCTGGGGCGCCTTGAGAGCGCCCTCCTTGACCTCCGCCGGAAGGCCGACGAACCGGTCTTCGAAGGCGTGTCGGGCCTGGGTGATCCGGAGCTGGACGTCGCGGAAGACCTGGTCCTCCTGTTCGTTGACGGCGGCCTTGACCGCGTCCGTCCACCGTTCCCAGAAGGCGTCCAGCGGCTTGCCGAGATCACCGAGCAGTGCCGCGACGTCCGCGCGAGGGGAGAGATCATCCCCTTGGCCAGGGTGCTGTCAGCAGCGGTGTGAGCTGCTCCGTTGCGCATCTCGATCAGCAGGTCGAGCTGGGGGTCCGGCTGCAGCACGTTGATCTTCCGGAGCCGCTTGATGGCCTCCATGGCCCCGACCGTGCGGACCTTCTCTTCGTCCGCCTGGAGGTGCCCTCCGAGGTACAGCACCATGTCTGCGCTGTTGCTGCGGATCTCCCCGATGTAGACCGGGTTCTTCGAGACGAGGACCGCCTTGGCCAGCTTCTCGACGGCGACGCCGGCGTGGAGCGCGAACTCGTCGTGCTCTGGGCGGCCATGGTCCTCCATGGCTTTGTGGGCGGCCTCCCTGGCGCCATGGAAGAAGCTCTCGGAAGAGAGCGAATCGTTCATGACCAGGACATTAGTAGTCCAGTACTGCAGGGGCGCTCAAATTCACAGACGCGACCCATGCCTCGCGACCCATGCCTTGAGAAGACAACCGCCGGGCCCGTGCGACGGCGGTGCCGTAGAGACGGGTCTCGGTCGTCGTCTGCTCGTCGGGTGTGCCCCAGGTTTCGGGGTCACCGAACACGAACTCACCCCCGTGACGAGGGGGCGCCCCCGGACACCGGGCTCCCGCGTCGGGACTGCGCGGCGCAGGACACGGTGCGACCGCATTCGGCCCAGCAGCTGCACCGGCAGATCCTTCAGGAGGAAGGCAGGCGGGGCACGTCGCAGCCGGCGTCCACCACGATCAGGATCTCCGGGTCGTCGCCGCCGTCAGCCGCTCGACGAGCTCGCGCATCTGCCCGGCGGTGACAGTGGCGGCATCATTGCCCGGCGCCAGACGCAGCGCGTCCAATGGCGCGGTCCGGGAACTGCGGCCCGTTTCCAGCGCGCAGATCACCGAGTACGGCCGGCAGGGAACCGGAATGTGCTGGTGCTTGCCCGTCCGTGGGTATGGCACAGGATCCGCTGCGGTGAGGTGTGGGCGCTGGGCCGCAGCCGGCAGGTGAGGTCAGCAGGTGGCTGTGCGAAGCGGAGGGCCGGTGATCTCTCCTTCCTTACGCAGTACGAGTGAATGAACCGATGGTTTCGTTCGGGGCCGGGTGCCGGATCTTTACGCTTTCTCTGTGGATCCGGGGGCTGCGGGGGAGGCCCTGCGGGCGGGGGACCGGTGGAAAGGCGCACCTGATGTCGGGGTTGGGGAAGTCGCCGGACGTGCTCAGGCTCCGGGCGGGCCGCTGCCGTTGGACCTGGGCGCGGACCTGGGGCGCGGTCGGCGTGGCAGGTCTCGTGGGAACGGTTCTGACGTTCGGCGGGTCGTGGGCCGCCGGGAGCGGGGCGGCGCGGATGGCGGCTTTCGGGCCGTCCGCCGGTTGCTGGGGGTTGGCGGCCTCCCTGATGCTCCGCGCGAGGGGAACGAGCGGACGGGTGCGGACGCGTCTGCTGCTGTTGGGGGGTTCCGCGGTAGCCGGAGGTGTGTACCGGGCAGCGGTCACCGTGCTGTCTGCTCAGCCTCCGGCTTCGGGAGGGGACGGGCGATCGTTGCTGGGTTGTGTGGTGGTCACCGGCGTGACGCTGACGGTCGGCCTGGGGATGGCCGGTTTGGTGGTCGCGGCCGATGCCGGTACAGGTCGGCATGTGTTGCTGCGGCGCGTGCTCGACGGGGTCGTCACGACTGGGGCCGTGTTCATGACGGGATGGGTACTGCTGCGGGGGGCCGGTGACGGTTGGCGGCTGGGGACGGGGATGGTCGGTGTTCTGTGGGCCGCGGAGGTCATGTTCCTCAGTTTTCTCTTCGCCCTGCGCCGTCTCGTACGGAGCGACCAGAGAGACACCTTGTGGGTCGGGTTCGCCGGGGTGTCCCTCATGCTGATGGGCGACACCCTGAGACTGTGGGCGGTCGGCCCGCACGACCCCGAGGTGATGTCCTGTCCGCTGGTCGACGCGTGCGTCACCGCGGGACTGCTGGTGGTCGCTGTCGGCCCTTGGGTGCCCGGTGGGGCGAGCGCCCTGGGCACTGCTCAACCGAGGTTGCGATGGGGGATGGAGGGTGCGGCGGCGTTCATTCCCCTGACGGTCTGCACGGCCACGGCGCTGGGATATGTGCTGGCCCCGCCTGCCCGAGACCCGGTGCCGCTGTTGCTCGGCGGAACGGCACTGCTGAGCCTCTGGGCTCGCCAGAGGTTCCTGGCGAGGGAGAACTCCGGAAACGACGACTGAGTCCTCGTGCGGCTGCCCTCCCGGTCAGAGGTCGAACACCAGCCGGGCCGCAGGAACGCGAGACGCAGATCGGCATGGTGTTGTCCGAGGCCGCTCGTCCTCGTCGAGAGTTGAGTCCCGGTGGTCCGACGTACCGTTCAGCACGTCCGTCTCACAGGTGCCGCAGGTGCCTTCCCGGCAGGAGAACAGCACCGGACACCCGCCTCCTTCACCACTTCGAGCACCGATCGGTCCGGCGGCACGGTGAGCGTGCACCCCGACCGGGCGAGCACCACGTCGAAGGCGTCCGCGGGAGCAGCCTCGGCGGTTGGCGGGACCTGGGCGAACCGCTCGATGCCCTGGGTATCAGCGGTCCAACCGACGCAACTCTCCTGCGCGGCCCCAGGCAGCGGCTCCGGGCCGCAGCCGTGCACCAGCGTGCCAACGCGGGGCGAGCCGACGAAGGAGACGAGGTCCAGCAGGCCGCACGCGTCCTGCGGCCGGATCCGTGCGCGGTCCCCGTAGCGCTCCAGGCAGTCCAGAAACGCCATGGAGCCGCGGGTGCGGCCGCCGTCAGCCGGTTGTCGACCTGCTTGGGTATGCCGGAGCGGTAGAGGAGTGCGCAGACGATCAGTTCCGTGGCGAAGGAGCCGGCCGACCACCAGTAGGCGGTGGAGGAGCTCTCCAGCATCGCCTTCGCCTGTATCGCCCCATACACACTCGTTGTCCCGGCGGTGATCCGTCCGGCACCTGCTGCTCTATGGCAGGCAGATGCCCACGCTGTCCCCACTGTCGTGGGGACCAGTTGGGGACCACACGGAGGTCGCGACCCTGAACAGCACGTGCGCGGACGCACGCCCCGCACCCTAGTTCTGCCTGATATGCGCAGGTAGTTCCTATGGCCCTCACTCCTGGGGGTCAAGGGGTCGCAGGTTCAAATCCTGTCGTCCCGACTGGAGACAGTCGCAGGTCAGGGCCGGTTTCGGAGGCATCCGAAACCGGCCCTTGATCATTCCTGGGCAATGAGCGCGGAGAGCGCCGCCCCGGCGGCCGTGATCTTGTGTACGTCCGGATGCAGGTAGCGCTGGGTGGTGGTCAGCGATCCGTGGCCGGCGATCCTGCGAAGGACGCACTTGAACTCCGGCGTCGGCGAACCAGGTCAGTCCGGTGTGCCGGAGGTCGTGGCGGCGCAGGCGCTCGTAGCCGAGCTTGGTGACCACGTCGTCCCAGTGTGTGGCGTCGAGCAGCGTTCGACGGCGTTGCGGCGGCGGTAGGCGGCCCGGTCGAGGCGGCAGCGGCTCTCGCTGCAGCGGATGCGGCCGTTGATCTGGTCGATGCGTTCGGGGATCACGGCCCGGATGCCTCGTCTGCGCAGGTAGGCGCGGATCTTCGTGGATGAGTAGCCCTCGTCCGCGGCCACCCCACGACTCATCCGTCAGCTCATGACGACGCACCATGCACAGACCGACAACCCCACCACATCGCGGACACGCCCTGGCACGCCGGTGTCAGTCACCGCGGCCGGCCCAACCGCCGTCAACACCTGACGGCCCATGACTGACCACCGTCCGTCGAACCCGGCGATCGCCGTACCGCCGATGCGCGGTCCGGGGACCAGCAGATGTCCCGTCAACATCTGCGCCTCGCCGGCAACGGTGACGGCCTCGTCGACTCCGTCAGGAAACGGCCGGTGGACTTCGGCGTCGATGCCGACCGAGAGGCGATGCCCAGTGAGTTCGTGACCGCCGCGGCGCGATACCCGTCGCCATGCATGAGGCTGCCCACCACTCCGTCTGGCCAGCTGGGTTCGCGGTTCTTCCCCGCCAGGATCGGCACGGCCGGATGTTCGAACCGGGACAACCCCTGCCGTGCGCAACAGCGAACCGTCGCGATCCCGGTTCGGTCGGTCACGTGATGGAGCGACGCTGTGCGCGTCCCCTGGCGGACCGGATCCAGCACCGTTGATTGTGAAGTTAGGGTAGCCTACCCTCTCTGGGCTGGGATGTAGCTCCTCGAAGGGAAACCAAGTGAGCATCGAACCGTTGGCCCTTGACGGGGTCGTTCCGTTTCCGTCGGAGACGGCAGCCAAGTACGTCGCCGAGGGGTACTGGCGCGATCAGACGCTGCCGGAGCTGCTGTTCGCCACCGCGGAGCGCTGTCCCGACAAACTCGCCGTCATCGACCGCAAAGCCGAGTTGAGCTATGCACAGCTCACGGACGAGGTCCTGCGCCTCGCTGCCGGCCTGCAGGATCTGGGGCTGAGCCGTGGCGACCGGGTGGTGGTACACCTGCCCAACATCTATGAGTACATTGCCTTCGTCTTCGCCTTGTGGGAGCTCGGGGCGGTTCCCGTCGTCGCTCCCATCGCGCACCGTCGTGCCGAGATCGAGCACTTCATCGAGATCGCCGAGGCGCGTGCCTACATCACGGTCGCCTCGGACAGCGGCACCGATCTCGCTGCGATGGCCGCCGACCTGAAGCAGCGTTGGCCGCATCTGGAGCACACCGTAGTGCTCGAACGTGATGGCGGCGGCGCTGAGTACAAGGCGTTGCAGTCGAAGGGATCGCTCGAGCACGCGCGACGGTGCAGCCCGCAGGACGTCGCTCTGTTGCAGATGTCGGGCGGCACGACGGGCGTTCCGAAGCTGATGCCGCACACGCACCAGACGTACGGCTACGCACTGCGGCGAAGCGTTGGGGAACGGGGCATCACCGAGCGCACCGTGCATCTGCTGGTCATACCGATCTGCCACAGCATGTCGACGCGTTCGCCCGGATTCCTTGGCGCGTTCAGCGTGGGCGCCACCATTGTGATCGCACCGAACGGCAGCCCCGATGCGGCGTTCCCGCTGATCGAGAAGCACGGGGTGACCCGCGTTTCGCTGGTACCTCCGATCCTGCTGGCCTGGCTGAACTCCTCGCTCCGCAAGTCCTATGACATCTCCAGCCTGAAGGTGCTCATGTGCGGCGGCGCGAAGCTGAGCGAATCAGTGGCGGGTCGGGTCGAGCCGGAGTTCGGCGTGCAACTGTCGCAGAGCTTCGGGATGGGCGAGGGCCTCGTCGTCAGCAATCCCGCCGACGTCGACCGGGCCACCAGCGTGAGGTACCAGGGCCGGCCGGCCTCCGAGGCCGACGAGTGCATCGTCATCGACGACGAGGGCAACGACGTGCCACCCGGTGCACCCGGCCACCTGCTGACCCGAGGACCGTCGGTGATTCGCGGGTACTACCGCAACCCCGAGCAGAATGCGCTGGCGTTCACCAGCGACGGTTTCTACCGCACCGGTGACATCGTCGAGCGGGACGAGCGCGGCTTCATCAGAGTCGTGGGACGGTCGAAGGACCAGATCAACCGGGGCGGCGAGAAGATCGCGCCCGAGGAACTGGAGAACGCGCTGCTCACTCATGCCGGCGTCCACAACGTCTCCGTCGTCGGCGTCGATGACGAGGTTCTCGGCGAACGTGTCAAGGCGTACCTGATTCCCCGGACGCCGGAGAGCGCGGCCGAGCTCACCTTGGGCAAGCTGCGCCAGTTCCTGCGCGACAAGGGCCTCGCCACGTTCAAGCTCCCCGATGTCGTGGAGGTCGTCGACGAGTTCCCCTACACCGCGGTCGGCAAGGTCAGCAAGCGCCTGCAGCGCGAGCTGAGTTAGACGCATGTCGAACAAGACCACACGTGTCCTCGTCGTGGGCGCGGGCCCCGTCGGAATGGTCTGCGCGCTGGCGCTGAATCGGCGCGGTATCCCGGTGACCGTTCTCGAGTCCGAGCCGGCGCCGGTGCAGGATCAGCGCGCGGCGACCATCCATCCGAGCACACTGGAGATGCTCGACGAACTGGGCGTCACCGAGAAGATCCGGGCGCACAGTCTGCTCTCCAGCACCTATCGCTTCCACGACCGGCCGACCGGAGAGGTCGTGGCGGAGTTCGATCTCGGCCGGCTCAAGGACGAGATCCGGTTCCCGTACGTGCTGCAGTACGAGCAGTACAAGCTGACCGCTGCCATCGCCGCGGAATACGCGAACGAATCCGACTTCGACGTGCGGTTCTCCCACACGCTGACCGGTCTGACCGAAACCGCGAACGGCATCGAGGTGGAGTACACCTCACCCGCCGGCACGGAACGCCTGGCGGCGGCCTACGTCGTCGGCTGTGACGGTGGCCGATCGACGGTGCGCAAGTTCGCCGGCATCGAATTCGAGGGATTCACCTATCCGGAGCGGTTCATCAAGATCGCGACCAGCTTCGACCTCAAGACCGTCAAGCCGGAGCTGGCGTTTCGCAACTACTTCTCCGACCCCCATGAGTGGGCCAACGTGTTCAAGGTGCGGGGAGAAACGCCCGGCGGGCTCTGGCGGGTGATCCTGCCGATCGGCCACGACGAGGACGACGCCACCGCGTTGTCGCCGGCGCGCGTCGAGCAGCGGCTGCAGAAGTTCCTCCCGAAGACCGGCTCGTACGACATCGAGTACCGCAACGTCTACCCGGTCAATCAGCGCGTGGCCGCGACCTTCCGTCAGGGGCGCATCCTGCTCGCCGGCGACAGCGCGCACGTGAACAACCCGATCGGCGGCATGGGTATGAACGGCGGTATCCATGACGCCATCAACCTGACGGAGAAGCTCGCGAAGGTGATCGCCGGTGAGGCCGACGACGACCTGCTCGACCTTTACAGCCGCCAGCGCCGCCATGCCGCGGTGAACTACGTACAGGCCCAGACGATCGCCAACAAACGGCTGTTGGAAGAACGCGACCCCGAAGTGCGTCGACACAACTTCGACGAACTGCGCCGCACCGCCGAGAAGTTCGACACCGCCCGCGCCTACATGCGCCGCGCGGCCCTGTTCGACAGCCTGCAAGACGCTGCCGCCATCACCTGAGCCATCACCTGAGTTATCGGCTCATCGGCTCATCGGCTCCGAGTCTGGTGCGGTACGGCTCGCCGTACCGCACCAGACCTCGAAATCCGCTCAGCCGTCCAACAGGTTCGTCAGCAGCGGGCCCCACTTCAGTAGACCGGAATCGGGTTCGAGGATGGACTGGTGGTCTTCGTCCTCAGCGACGAAGAACGAGAAGTTGGTCAAGTGACCGTCCCAGCCCAGCGCGTCCTCGCGGCCCAGCTCCGCCACTCGGGGCGTGTGCGTCGCGGATGACGCGATCACGAGCGTCTCGATGTCGAGACTGCCCCGCGTCGGCGTGGACGTCAGGACATCGCAACGACGGCCGGCCGTCTCGACAGCCTTGAGCTGCTTCGCGTCGGCGAGCAACTCGTTGAACGCTTCCTCGCCGAACGCTTTCAGCATTTCGTCACGCATCGACTCGGCAGATCCCGGTCGTACGAGGAGCTCCCCCGAGTTCTCCGAACCGGCAGGCATGGCATCCACGATCACCAGGGGGCCGACGCGTTCCCCTCGGGAGAGAAGCTGGCGTGCCACGGCGAACATGATGTGTGCGCCGTACGACCAACCCAGCAGTTCGTACGGTCCGGCCGGCTGGAGCCCCTGGATGACGTCGGCGTAGGTTGAGGCGAGGTCGTCGAGGTCGTCGAAGTCCACCTCCATGCCGATGATCGCCGGATCGTCGATCCCGACCAGCCCGACCCCGTCCGGGAGGTATCGCGACAGTTCCGAGTACATGGACGAGGCGCCGAACTTCGGGTGCGCGCAGAACAGGGTGCGGCCGTTCAGGGACTGAGTGAATCGGGTCGCGATCGCGGTGATGTCGACCTCGGTATCGGCGCCCGGCTGCGTCCTCTTGTCGACCACCGCACTCAGTTCGCCGATCGTCGAAGCGGTGATGACGTCCCGCATGGCTATGTTCACGGGGAACGCGCGATTCATCTGCGACGCGAGCCGCATTGCCGCGAGCGAATGCCCGCCCAGCCGGAAGAAGTCGCTCGCGGCGCCCAGGGCCAGTCCCTCGTCGAGGTCGAGCACGGCACGGAAGATCGCGGCCACCGCCAGCTCCGTCTCCGACTCGAGTGCCCGGCCCGCGCTGACTCCGGACGCGGCCACGTCAGCCGCGGGCAACGCTCGGCGGTCCAGCTTGCCGGTCGGGGTGAGGGGGAAGGACTCCACCGGGACAAGGGCTGCCGGGACCATGTAGTCGGGCAGGTACTTGGCCAGATGGTTGCGCAGCGACTCGCTGATGTCGCGGTCCGCCGTCGTGCGGTAGTAGGCGGCCAGTTGTAGCCCGGTGGCGTGCTCGAAGGCGACGACTTCGGCGCGCGTCACCTCGGGGAACTCCTGCACCACGTCCCGGATCTCGTCCGGTTCGATGCGATAACCGCGAATCTTGATCTGTTCGTCGGCGCGACCGAGGTAGTCGATCATCCCGGCTTCGTTCCACCGGGCGAGATCTCCGGTGCGGTACATGCGTTCCGCCGGTTCCCACGGGCAGGCGACGAAACGTTCGGCGGTCAGCGCGGACTGGCCCCAGTATCCGCGCGCGGTTCCTTCGCCGGCCAGGTAGAGCTCGCCGGCGACACCGGGAAGGGCAGGTTGCAGGTTCTCGTCGAGGATGTAGGCCCGGGTGTTGAAGATCGGCGTCCCGACACTTGAGTCGGTGCTGTCGGCCAGGTCGGCGCCGAGGGCGTTGATGGTGTACTCGGTAGGTCCGTAGAGGTTGTACGACTCGACTCCGGGGGCGCCGCGCAGCTGCTGCCAGAGCCGGTCGGGGACGGCCTCGCCGCCGAGGGAGACGAAGACGACACCGGGCGCATCGGAGGAAACGGACCGGCCGGCCGGCCGGTCTCGCTCCAGCAGCCCTTCTTCGACGAGCAGTTGCCCGTACGACGGGGTCACATCGAACCCGTCCATGCAGACCTCGTCGTAGTGCGCCAGCAGCCGCTGATGGTCGCGTCGCATCTCCTCGTCGATGACGTGCACCTCGTGGCCGTTCAGCAGCCAGAACAGCTGCTCCCACGAGGCGTCGAAGGAGAAGGACGTCGTGTGCGCGATCTTCATCCGGCGCCCGCGCTGGTGGTCCACCACCCGATCGAAGATCTTCTCGACGTGGTTGACGTACATGTTCGTCAGTCCGCGGTAGCCGACGGCGACTCCCTTGGGCCGTCCGGTGGTGCCCGAGGTGAAGATGATGTACGCGAGGTTGTCGAGCGAGACCTCCCCGCCGCGTTCCGCTGCCGTGATCGGAGTTGTTCCGGTCTGCGCGAGGCGATCCACCGTCGTCGTGGAATCCAGGTTGATCACCTTGCCGACGGCGCCGGTGAGCCGATCCACATCGCGGTCGGTCACCAGAGTGACGGTCGGTTCAGCGACCTCGATCATGTAGCCGATCCGTTCGTCCGGCAGTTCACTGTCCACCGGGACGTAGGCGGCTCCAATGGCGAACACCGCGAACATCGCGATGACCGTGCGCTCGTCGCGCGGCAGCAGCAGCGCGACCCGGTGCTCTGGGCGCACTCCCTCGTCGAGCAGAAGTCGGCCGTAGCGGTTCACCTCGGCGAAGAACTCCGCGAAGGTGAACCGGCGATCGCCGGCGACAAGCGCCGTCTCCGATGCGGACAGCCGCACCTGCCGGTGCAGCAACTCGGCGACCGTGACCGGTTCGATGTCGCGGATGAGGTCAGCGGCGATACCCGTATGCGGGGCGGTCTCGTCCGGCAACAGCGCGGACAACGTACCGACGGGCTCATCAAGCCGGCGGGTAAGGGAAACGAGCACCTGGACGTAGCGCTTGAGCAACAGCTCCGCGGCCGGGGCATCGAAAACGTCCCGGCGGTAGGACAGGCGTACGTGCACGGTCGCCGCTCCGTCGCGTTCTTCCGGGTCGACCGCGAACGTCACTGGGTAGTGGGTCGCGTCATCGACCTTTGCGTCGACGACCTGCAACCCGGCGGTGTCCTGCCCCGCGGCCTGGCCGAGCGGCACGTTCTGCACGACGAACAGCGTGTCGAACAGAACAGGAACGCCTGCGTTGGTCTGGATCTGTGTCAGAGCGGCTTGCGGATGGTCGATGACGAGCAGTTGCTCGGACTGGACCTGGGCGAGCAGCTGCCGTTTCGTTTGGAACGGGGGCAGACTCACCCGCATCGGGACCGTGTTGAACAGCAGCCCGATGATTCGGTCGGCGTCGGGCAACGACGGCGGCCGACCGGAAACCGTGTTTCCGAATACGACGTCGTTGCTGCCGGTGAGCCGGCTGAGCGCGATCCCCCAGGCGGTCTGCAGCACGGTACCCACCGTGACCTTGGCATCTCGTGCGGCACCGAACACCGTCGCGGCCTCTGCCGGGCTGAGATCGAGGTGAAGTTCACCGGTCTCGCTCTGTGCGTCACCGAGGTCGACGAAGTCAGGGCACAGCAACGTCGGACCGGTCAGTTCCGCGAGGTAGCCGTCCCAGGCGCGATAGGCGGTAGCGGGATCCTGGTCGTCGACCCAGTCCAGGTAGGAGCGGAAAGACGCCGGTCGCACGCGATCGACGTAGCCGTCATCGGCGTAGATGCTGAGGATTTCGGCGAACAGCCCGTTGATGGACCAGCCATCCAGCAGGATGTGCTCGAAACTCATGACCAATGTCCACGCTCGGTGGCCGTGTTCGAGCACCGTGAACCGGATCAGCGGCGGGACCTCGAAGTCGAACGGCTCACCTCGCTCGGCCGCCAGGAACTCCTCCACATCGACCCTGCGGCCACCCCACTCCTCCAATCGGATGACCCGTACCGGGACTTCGACACCGGACGGGATCACTTGTACGTCCCCGGGTGGGACGAACGCCGCCTGGAGATTGGGGTACCTCTCCATCGCACTGGCGATGGAGGCCGTCATCCGCTCGGGGTCGAGATCTCCCGCGATCTGTCGGGTGATCTGCGAGACGTAGGTGTTGTGGTCGTCGGATTCCCGGGACCGCAGCAGGTGGTAGAACAATCCGCGCTGCAAGGGGGCAAGCGGAAGGATCTGGGCGTCGTACCCGTAGCGGGCTCGGATGGATTCTTCTTCGCCGGGCGTCAACGTGACCCGGTCGGCGCGACGCAGAGCGAATGCCTCTCGACGCTCGCGGCCGGGGGCAGGGACGCCGGCTCCGGCAATCTCTTCGGCAATGGCGGCGGCCACTGCCTCGGTGTCGACATCAACGGTGTCCGCCGACTCCACCCGGACGCGGACGACGCAATCGCCGGGCTCACGACCCGCGATGAGGACATGGATGTCGAGTCCGTCCTCTGGTACGCCGACACCCGCAGCAGGCTCGGTGATCAGCTCCGCGTGGCTGCGGAACACACCTACACGGATCCGTGGTATCGGAAGATCATCGAAGAAGCGGCTGAACCGGGGGTGTCCGGCCAGCGAGGCATACTCGGCCGCTCGCTCCGGGTTCAGTCCGATGACGTCACCATCATCAAGCAGCACGGGGAATCTACGCGTCATCAGGGGACCGTCGGACTCATGGAGCTCCACGAGCAGATCACCTTCAGCGATCTCGGCCAAGGCCTTGGCCACGGCCGCCAGCACAACGGACCGCAGAGAGGTTTCGGAGGTTTCGTCTGTGGCGGGAGCCGCTCGTCCAGCCGTGACACTTGATGCTTCCGAGGCTTCGGAAGCCACCGAGTCGCCTCGCTGCGGCAGCACAGTGGCGGTCGCATCAGCGAGCTGATCTACCCAGTCCTCCCAGAACGGATCGTCGAGGACAGCCGCCAATTCGTCGTCCTTGTATCCGGACGAGGCCCGGGTGGGCGGGACGACGACCATCGGAATTTTTGCCTGATATGCGGTGACCAGCTCGGTGAGCTTCTCTCTGACCGCATCCAGCAGCTCAGGATTGCCGGTTTCGGCGACCAGTTCACCGGCGCCGCTGTCGCGGATCGCCAATCGCAAGGCGAGGCTTGCTCCCGACAGGGCGTGACTGACGTGGTCGATCGCCGCCCGCCAGAGCGGAGCCACGCTGATGTCGAAATCTTCGAGCGGCAGCTGGAAGCGGCGAATGTCACCGACGTTGTTGTCTGCTTTGGTGTTGTCGGCTTTGGTCCGGCCCTCGTCGCCGGCACGAACGATCTGGGCGAGTTGCCTGACCGTCAGATCCGGGTGCTGGGATCCAAGCACAAGGAAGCGCGCTGTGTTCCGCAACAACCGTGACGTGGTTTCCGCCGAGAACAGCTCGCGGGCCGCGTTCAGATTCATTCCGAATGCGCCGCTGTCCAGCCTTTCGATACTCGACACGAGATCGAACAGCGCAGGCTGAGATTCCAGCGGGCCATCCGCAGTGGTCGAGGCGTAGTTGGTGAGCGGCGACGCCGCACCCGAATCTCCACCGCGATCCACGTAGGCGGCCATCACCTGGAAAAGCGGACTGATCCCGACCTGGCGCGGCGGGTTCACCGCCTCGACGACCTGCTCGAACGGAACGAGCTTGTGGTCAGCAGCTTCGAGCATGCGATCGCGGCAACGGAGCAGCGTCTGCGCGAACCCGGTTGCGGCGTCGATATCGGCGCGCACCACGACGGTGTTCACGAAGTACCCGATGAGGTCCTGCAATTCGGGCTGGTCGCGCAGACTGGCCGGGGTGCCGACAGGCACCGTATCGCCGGCACCTTCGTCCCAGAGCGCCAACGAGAATGCCGCAATCAACGCCTGCAGCGGTGTTGCCTTGTGCTCGACCAGGAATTCGTCGACCGTGGCTGTCTCACTGCTGGTGAGGGACGTGGTGGCAGGTCGTATGGTTCGTTCTTCGGATCCGTTGCGTGGTTGGTCGAGGGGTAGGACGGTTTCCGTCGGGATATCCGACAGCACGTCCTGCCAGTACCGCAGGTCCGATTGATAGCGAGACTCCGGATCTCTCCGACTGCCCAGCACATGTCGCTGCCAGACCGCGAAGTCGGCATACTGGATCGGCAAGGACGCGACCTCGGTGGAATTACCGGAAGCCGCTTCGAGATAGAACTTGTTCAGCTCTTGGACAAGAATCCCAAAGGAATCCGCATCGGTAACTATGTGATGCCCGTAAGCCACCAGCACATCACCATCGGAATGGCGCAACAAATGAAACTTCAGCCCGAACTCGGAGGTGAAGTCAAGTGGCAGTGCGGCAACCTGAGCGATCTTGTCGCTGAGCAGCTCAGGACCGACGTGTTCGACCTCCAGGACCTTGGTGTCGTCGTCGGGTTCCGCGCAGATGACCTGGCGGAGCGATGAGGTCTCCTCGTCCGGCACGAGGATCGTACGCAAGATCTCGTGACGAGCGACTATCCGGCGTACCGCCGTGGCCAAAGCATCCAGATCGAGCCGCACGCCTGCTTGCAGCACGATTTCAGTCCGATAGATCGGACGCCCTGCGATCTGCTCTGTGAACCAGAGTGCTTGTTGTCCGTATGAGACTGGTAGGGGGGTTGGGCGTGGCAGTTCGCCGATTCGTGTGCTGGATGTCTCGGTGGTAGCGGTGGTAGCGGTGGTCGCGGTGGTGGTGTCGGCGATTCGGGCGAGTTCGCTGATGCGGGGGTGGTCGAAGACATCGCGCAATGTGAGTGCGGTGCCGAGCAGGGCGTTGGC
>NZ_JBSFEV010000079.1:0-19109 GCF_053594615.1 Streptomyces sp. NPDC001858 | reverse complement strand
GACGTTCCCGCTCATGATGTCTCCTCGTAATTGTGAACT
Source organism: Streptomyces sp. NPDC001858 (assembly GCF_053594615.1). NCBI lineage: Bacteria > Bacillati > Actinomycetota > Actinomycetes > Kitasatosporales > Streptomycetaceae > Streptomyces > Streptomyces sp. NPDC001858. Next base: position 19,070 of record NZ_JBSFEV010000079.1, on the reverse strand, counting down.
CGCCATGAAGACACCGACCGACCGCCCCCCGTGACAACCCAGGGATGAGACTTGGCACACACCAGAAGTCGCGAAACGCCGACCCACCCTCCGCGAGTGGCGTTACGCGGCCCTGACGAGGTCGGACAGGCCCCGGGGGCGCGCGGCAGGGGGCGAGTCGGGCCCGGCTCGCCGAATTCAGCCTGACACGGCTAGGCGGTGGCCGCGTGAGCGACATTCATGCGGCCGAGGAGGGCATTGACGGGGTGCCGGCGCCGCGGTCGAGCGGATGGCGGTTCAGCGGTGCCGGGGATGAGCAGCAGCTGCGGGGCGTGATGCAGCGGCCACGTGAAGCCGACCTGGGGGCCTGACGCCTGAGGACTCGGCGGCCGACCTGTTCACGCCACAGGTGTCGGCCAAGGCGACGGCTGGGTAGGGGCGTTGCAGGGGAAGGGAGCCCTGCCGATGATGTTCAGCCAGACGCCTTCGGTCACCGATTGGTTGAGTGCTGTCGGGCAAGTGGCAGGCGCCGTCGGAACGTTCGCGGCGGTGACGGTGGCGCTGCTGCTCGCCGTCAAGGACAACAGGAGACTGGCGTCGGAACTCCGCGACCGGGAGGCGTCGACGGCCCGTCTCGTCTCCGCCACGATACGACGTGGCTTGGGGCTGTCCTTCCTCGAGATCCGCAACGACAGCCGCGAGGCGATCCACGATCTGGACGTGCAGGTGACGGTGACCGGTCCTGGAACTGTTCGGGTGACCGGTCAGAACGTCGAGGACCGCAACGGGCGTTTCGTGGCGGTCGGCCCGGGGCCGGCGACGGAGGGCGTACGGGCTCTCCGGCCCGGTGAGGTGCGACGGCTCGTCGTCCAGGCCGCCGCCGAGGCCGGGACCGTCGACCTGCCGGGGTCCGCCTCGGTCACACTCCGCTTCACGGACTCGGCAGGTCTGCGCTGGCTGCGGACGACGCACGAACCGCCACGGCGGCTGCTCGGTGACTGAGGGGCCTGTCCGGCGGGACCCGGGGCGTCACGGCCACCGCCACTGGTCGCAGACCTGTCGGATGGTCCGCGCCAGCGCCAGCTGCTCGGAGCCGTCGAGGAAACCGGTGACCACCGCCATCTCACCCGACAGGGCACGCAGGAACTGTGTGCGTGGCTGCGTGGAGAGTTCGGACAGGCGCAGGGAGACGGCGGTGAGGAGAGCAACCGCGTCTGTGCCGTGGTCTCCGCCCTCCCCGCCGTTCTCGCCGTTCTCGCCGTTCTCGTGCAGGCAGTCGGACAGGCGCAGGCCGGCCCGACCGAGCAGGAGCAGTGCCTGGTATCGGGACTTCGGTGTCGACAGTCGGGTCGGCAGGGTCGAGAGCCGTCGGCGATGCCGCGCATCCTCTCCGATCCGCGCGGCGAGGGTCATCAGTTTCAGCAGCGTCTCGTCGTCACCAGCGGCGCCGGCTTTCCCGATCTGGTCGAGGATGATGTCGAACGTGCGGTCCACGCCCAGATGACCCATCATCAGCAAGGCCGCCGCTCCCACCGAGGAGGGCATGTCGAACAACGCGACGTTCTCTTCGGCCGACGCCGTGGTGTCCGCGTCCGCGTCCGTATCCCCGTCCGTGTCCGTATCCGCGTCCGCTCCCTCGTCGCCCAGCACGTCCGGAGCCGGCCACAGCACCCACAGCCGGGCGAACCGGGACTCCAGCGACCGGATCTCGGCGTGGACGAGCCGGGCGGTCGCCTCGTCGGCCACCGGCAACAGCACGGCGAGCCCTGCGGCCCGTTCGAGCTCGGGAAAGTCGCGGAGCAGCAGCACGGCCCGCGTGACGTCGTCCGGCGGCAGATAGCGCACCAACTGCGCCAGGAAGCGGACACGTGGCGTCACGAAATGGACGGACGCACGGAACCGTTCGTCCCTGAGCTGACTGCCGATCAGTTGTACCGCGACCGACCTGCTGTCCTCCTCGTACCGGGGGTGCGGGCGCAGAAGGCCACCCCAGTCCCAGTAGAGCTCCTCCAGGAACTCAGCCTCGACGGCTGCCGCGGACCGGCGGTCGGCCTCGGGGAGCGCGGCCACCAGATCGAGGAACACTCCGCGTTCCGCGCCGGGCAACTGCTCGACGACCCGGCTGAGCGCGGCCAGGTCGTCCTCGCCGAGACGGGAGGCGTGATCGACGAGTTGCCGGACCGACGCGGTCAGTACGTCGGCGTGGAACTTCTCGGGCAGGATCTCCGAGAGCCGCGACAGGGCGCGGATCCGGCTGAGGGCCGGAGAGGCCAGCAGCACCTGCCGCAGGACGTCGTTGCGCACGTGGCGCGCGAAGGGGCGCAGGATCCAGTCGCCCATCCGCCGCCTGGCGTCTGCCTGGGGCAGACCGTCCGAGCCCTCCTGCTTGAGCCGCGACACGTGGTCCAGGCCGGTCAGCCGGCAGTACTCGGCCAAGTCGTCCGGGGCGAGGGATCGTTGGCGAGCCTCGTCGAGGAAGGGTTCGCTCAGGTTCGGGAACCGCGGCGCGAGGAACCGGGCGAGCTCCGCCTGCTGCTGCGCGGCCTGACGGTCCGTATGAGGGAGCAGGTCGATCAGCAGATCGATACGGGCCGGGTCCTCGGCGACGTAGCCGTACGCATCCGCCAGCGCCGCCCCGGTGAGGAGCGGCACGTTCACCTCGTCCCCCTCCTCCAGGTGGTTCAGAACGGCCGCGCCGAGCCATGCGCACGGACCGGAGGCGGAGAAGCCCATGGCCACCTCTGCCGCGACCGCCCGGCGCGGGCCGTCCAGCCGGTCCACCACCGCGGCGATGATCTCCGCGGTCTGCACCTGCCGGTGCATCAGGAAGACCTCGGGTTTTTCCATGGAGACGACCTCGTCGACTGCGCGTGGCGGTGCGGAGTCGTCCAGGCTCAGGCTCAGGTAGCCCCGATAGCGCTCGACGGTGTGGTCGAAGAGCCGATGGGCCAGGGCGGCGTCGGCCGTCTTCGCCAGCGTGCGGAAGACGGGCTCGCGCGCAAGATACGGCAGGCCCTTCGCATAGTCGAAGGCACGGCGCGCATCGGACGGTGACAGCGCCGGGGCCAGTGCGTCCACCACGGCCGCACGCAGGAACTCGGTGGTCCAGTCGCGTCCCCATGCCTCGCTCGAACCGTCTGAGAAGCGCTCCGGGAGCTCCATGGCGGAATCCAGGGCCTGGCCTGCCATGGCCGCGTCGAGCGACTCCGCGCAGGCGACCAGGGCGACGGCGCGCCAACTGTAGGTGCCGAACGCGTTCACGGCCGGCAGCTTCAGGATCTCCTCGAACAGCGCCGCGGGAATCGTCTGGTCAGGGCCGATGTGCCGGCACAGCCCGCGCAGGGCGTCCGTCCGGTTGTTGACGCTCAACCGCCTTACCGCCGCGAGCACTTCGGGGCTCGCTGCCACGGTTGCGGCGGCAAGGTGGCCGTTCCCGTCCCGGGAGTGCAGAAGCGTGTCGGCGTAGGCCCAGCCGTCCTCGATGCCGCTCGCCGCGGCGACGGCCGTCTCCTCGACGATCGCCCTGGCCTCGGTCGCGTCGGCCGGACAGCCGGAGGCGATCTCACGCAGGGCCCACACCTGTTCGCGCGCGTCGCCCGGCCGCCACCTCAACGCGAGCACTTGTTCGATCGTCTCCCTGGGGAGGCGGGTCGCCAGGATGTTCAGGCCCTGGTTGCGTACCGGGGTGCTGCGCACGGACAGCAAGGCGTCCGCCAGGCGGACCGCGCCCGTCGTGTCGAGATGGTCGACGACCGTTTCGAGGGCGGCCAGGAGCGGGACGTCACGGACCTCCACGTCGTGGGACTGGAACAGATCGCTGGCGTGGTTGCGTTCCGGTTCCGTCGGCATGCCGAGTACCAGGTCCACGACGGGCGTCAGGTCTGCCGCCGCGATCAGTTCGGTGTCCACACTGGTCCAGGCGCTCCGCATGCCGCCCGCTCGATGCGCCAGGTGGAGCGCATGGCGCAGCAACCCGCCCATCGTGCGTCGGGCCACCTCCGCGTCCAGCTGCTCGTTGCGTACGGCGCTGTCGAGACTGAGCAACTGCACGGGCAGGAGCTCGTCGTCGAATGCGGCGGGAATCAACTCGTCGACGGTTTCGACGGGCATGCCGCTCAGCGTCACGGACAGCGCGGCGACGAAGGGGGCGGTGGAGCGCTTGAGCGCGTCCATCACGAGAGAGCCCGATTCGGCGGTGGGTTCCTCGTCCTGCTGCGGCGTCGGCACGGTCGCGGGGAACGGAGGCGCCGCGGGGAGGCCGGAGCCGCCGGTGGCCGTCAGGGCACTGAGCGCTCGCTGCACCCATCCGCTCTGTACCTCCTCCAGACTGAGGTAGCCGATATGGTGGCTTTCGTCTTCCTGCTGGGAACCGTGGGGACCCTGCTTCGACAGACTGATGCGCAGCTGAACCTGCCACTGCCACCACAGGCGGTCCTGGTCCCGGCGCCACAGCGGGGACGTGTAGCGCGCTGCCTGCCGGTACGCCGGCGGCTCCCAGGGGACGCCCGCCTCGTGCAGGCCCGCGGCGCAGGTCGCCGAGAACGCCGCCCACTCCTCGGCGGACGTCGCACACCCCGCACATGACGCGAACGCGGCCGGCAGGTGGTCGGGGGACGGGTACGCGGACAGGAACTCCGCGGCCGTGGCCAAGGCCGCCAACGCCCTGGGCCGGCGTCGGTAGTCGCCGTACGTCACTTCCGTGAGATCGGCTGTCGCGACGTCCTGAAACGTCGTGGCGGTCTCGAGCCGGTCGACGTACTCCGCCTGGGCGTGCCGACTGATGCGGGCCGCTTCTTCCAGTAGCGTGTCGACGGCCTTCTTCACCAGCGCCGGCCGTCGTGCCTCGGGGACCGCCGCCATCATCGTGACGGCGGCGACCGCGCTCAGGACGCCCGGACGGAAGCCTCTGCCGCGCAGGGCCGAGCGGACGAGCGGCTCCATGCGGCACAGCGCGAGGCGGTCCGCGACGGCGCCTCGGTCGGGTGGGTCGAGGAGGGGGATGCCGCGCAGCAGTTCGGCCGTCGGCATCCGGTCGGGGCGGACGAAGGCGAGCGCGGTGAGTGCCCGCTGTACCGCGGTGCGGCCTTCGGCGTCCAGGCTCGACCGCAGCAGGGTGACGTAGGCGGAAGCCTGCCGGTCGTGGTCGGCATACCGCTCGATCGCCGAGGTGATGTCTTCTCCCCGCCATGCCCCGGAGCGGACGGCGCCGAGCAGGACGCCCTCGGGGATGTCGGTCGACGAGGTGAGGGCCGACCGGATCATGCACAGGCGTACCAGCCGCAGTACGGTCTCACCGGCCGGCGCGCTTCGCCGGGCGATGTCGCGGTCGAGGCTTTCGAAGGCGAGGGCGAGGTCCGAGGCGTACCCCGCCCACCCCTGTTTGGGGTCGCGCAGGTGCAGCAGCAGCCAGCGGTCGGACTCGAACAGCTGGTAGACGCGCCGCGATTGCCCCGCACCGTGGAGGAGCGCGACCATCCTGCTCAGGGCCAGGGCGTCCAGCTCAGCAGTCATATGCCCTCGCTGTCCCCCATCATGTGCTGCCACAGCAGTTCGGCGATGGCCGCACGGACGTTGGTGAGGTCCATGCCGGCGTTGGCGACCACGTCGTGACGGTGCAGGAAGTCTCGGAAACTCGCGTGGTAGAGGCTGTACTTGGCCGGTGACGTCGACATGTCCCGGTGCAGGAAGGGCAGCCACTGGGTCAGACACTGCTGTACGGACGCCGGTGACACCCGTGTCGTGACGGGAGCCAGGATCGAGGAGATGATCCACGCCGGCAGCGGCGCCTCCGCCTCGCACAGGACGTACAGGATCCACGCGTTCACCGTCGGCGCCTCGGCAGCGGTCATGCCCATCGACTGCCAGTGCAGCCGGTAGTAGTTCTCCAGGCCCTGCGGCAACTCCCGTAGAAACCGGTCGAGATCGAGGCCGGGTGACCGCGCGATGTCCATGAGCGTGTAGTAGAGATACATGAAGTTGCCCTCGCTCATCTCGCTGAGCCGGGCCACCACCTCGTCCGTGCCGAGGTGCGATTCCTCCACGCGGCGGGCGAGAGCGCCCTCGGACAACCGGTTCTCCAGGTGACGCCGCACGTCGGCCATGGTCTCGGCGTGGAAGTCCTTCAAGTCGATCTTCTGGAACGGGCTGTCGATGTGCAGCGCGCTCTCGTTGCGGCGCGTCGTCAGTACGAGATAGGTGCCCTCGTCCAAGATCCCCGGAAGGTACAACGGGTTCGCCGCGCCGGGGGTCGCCTCCGCCTCGTCGAGCGCGTCCACCGCGATCACCAGCGGAATTCCGTCCGGCAGTCCCGCCCTGACCTCGCTGAGCATCCTGGGCACCGCTTCACCGCCGTCCGCACCGCCGGCCCCATGCGCGCCGTAGCGTGCCACGAACTGCTCGGACAGACTCTTCACGAAATGCCCAGCCGTGTTCAGCCCCTGGGCACGCAGATTGAAGTGTCCGACACAGTGGGTCCGGCGGATGTACTCGGCGAGAATGGCGGTCTTGCCGGCTCCGGGATCGCCTTCGAGGACCAGGAAGCCGCGGTCGTGGTCCTCGATGAACTTCTCCACGGCGGTGAAGACGTAGTCGCGGCCGACGAAGCCTGCCGTCTTGGTCCTGATGATGTCCGCGGCAGCGACCATCCCGCCCCCGTTTCCCGAGTGAGCGCCGACCCCCAGCCTGGATGCCGAAAACGCGCCGCCGCAAGAGGCCGGTCGCTGGAGGGGTAGCTCCTCGTGGCGCAGCGGGGGCGCACACCCCAGCAGCACGCGCCCGGTGCCGCCCCCGCGCCGGGTGCCGCCCCCGCGCCGGACGGCGGCTGATCGTCCGATTCCGATCAGGAATTCGGCGTCGGCCGAAAAGCCGTTGCCTCCCGATCACCGGCCTGGTGGGATGCGGGGGCTCAACGGCAGGGGGACGGCTTGGCGGTGTTCGGGTGTGCGGGTTGCGGTGCGGTACTGACGGCGGCGGTGTCGGAGGTGGCACGGCCGATCCACCTGAGTGACTCCTACTGGGAGGCGCTGCACCCACCGCTCATGGAGGCGGGGACCTATGCCGTCGACCCCGAGCGGTACGGGCCGCCCTGGCGGCCGTGGGAGGAGGTCGGCGCGCAGGAGGCGGCCGCGCGGGGGGTCTTCGCACCGTTCGGCTCCTTGTCCGACGGCCCGTCGCACACCGTCCTGCTAGCGCCCGGCGACCTACGCGGCGCCGGGCTGATCGCGGAGCGGACCGAAGGCTACTGCAGGGGGATCAACGGGAGCGGCGGGCCGAACCTCGCCTGCCTGGGCTGCGGGCTGCCGGTCGGATCTCGGATCGACGACTGCGGGGAGTGGCAGGTGGTCAGGCTCCTCCCGCAGACGGTGGTGCGACTGCCTGCTCCGCCGGAGCGGCCGATCATGGACTGGGCGGAGCTGACGGCCGACGGTGCGCTGTGGCACGGGCTGAGCGAGTACCGGGACATCCCGGCGGGCGTGGCCCTCGCCCATGTGGTGGTGGCCGCCGGGGGCAGGCCGGTCGAGGCGGCGCCCGGTCCGGTCGCCGAGACCCTCGGCCGGGCGCTCGCCGGGCTGCTGCCCTCCGGGAAGGACGCTGAGCGGCTGGATCTGGCGGGACCGGGGCTCCGCGAGCCGGCTGCCGAGCTGGTGCTGGCGCCGGTCCATCCGCAGACCGGAGAGGTGTGGCAGCCGAGCAGCGGTGCGGTGGCCGTGCCCATGGAGGCCGGGCTCTGGGCCGAACTGGCGTTCCCTCCCCACCGGACGCGGTTGCCGGTGGTCGGCGGGCTGCCGGCCGGCGTGGAGCGGGACGATCCGCTGCCACCGCACCCGCAGTGGCCGTTCGGGCCGTCGGGCGGTGCGTTCCGGGACACGCTGGCGCGGATGGCCGCCGTCCGGGAACCGTGGCTGCGGGCGATCTACGACCGCGGGCGCTGGCCGTGACGTCATTCCGCAGACGCACACGAATGGAGGCTTGCGGTGAGCGGACGTTCGTCCTCGCGGAGCATCCCTCCGCAACGCACCGTGTCCGTTCGGCTGCGCCGGGTGGTGGCGATAGGGCAGTGTGGTGCCACCGGGTTCGCGTGGGGGTGCCTTTCCCACCAGCGCGTTTGAGGGGTGGGGAATGTCGGAGATCGGCCTGGCCGCGGCGATCGAGGAACTGCGGCAGGAGCTGTACCAGGCGCAGGAAGCGGGGGCGAGGCAGCAATTCGCCTTCGAAGTGGAGGAGGCTCAGCTGGAATTGCTGCTGGAGCTGCGTTCCGATGTGCGGCCGGAGGGGAAGCTGTCGTTCGGGGTGGCCTCGGTGGGCGTGGGCGGCACCTCCGCCTCGGCGCGGACGCACAAGCTGGTGTTGAGACTCAAGGTCAGGGATCAGGCCCTCGGCGAGGGTCCCGACGGCCCCCGGAACGCCCTTGTGAACGACTCCGTCTCCAAGGGCTGGTGACGGGCCGTCCGAGGTGGATCCACGCAGGCTGGCAGACATCCGTAGCGGGACCGCCAAGAGTCAACAGTCCGCCGGATCGGGCTATCTGGTGGCGTCCAGCCTGGTCTTGACGGCACGTCATGTCGTGGTGGAGGACCCGGCTACTGGCGTGCCCTGGGAAAAGATCGATGTGCGCGTCGGACATCCCCTTCGCCCTCCCATCGAGCGGCGCACCGCGTCGGTGCTGTGGGTGCCGGACGAGGGCGATGACGTGGCGCTGCTGTTGCTGGACGCGCCGGTGGGCGTCCCGGAGGCGGTGCGCTGGGGCTGTCCGGACGGTACGAGTCCGCTGCGCTACGACGGGCTCGGGTTCCCTGAGCACGCCGTGTCCTACGAGGACGACAAGCGGGGCATCGAACAGCTGTGGGGAGACCTTCCGCCCCTGGCCCCCGGGCCCGGCATGACCTGGACGCTGGTCCAGGACAACGCCCCCGGAGTCTCGCGCAACGGGCAGCGCGCATGGGCGGGGGTGTCGGGGACGGCGGTGTTCTGCCGTGATCTGCTGGTCGGGGTGGTGGTCCTCGACGACGTCGAGCACCAGAACCGTCGCCTGTACGCGCTGCCGACCAGTGCGTTCGCCGCTCGTCGCGAATTCGCGGAGCTGCTGAAGCGGTACGGCGCAGACGCACCGGTGCTGGAGCGGGTGGACGGACGGCCGCCGGTGCGGGAGTCCGGCCATCTGCTCGAAGTCGGGGAGTTCGCGGCCACCCGGTTCGAGGGACGGCAGCAGGAACTGGCCGCCATGGAACGCTACTGCGCGGCGCCTGACGGACAGCAGAGCGGGTACTGGCGATGGACGGCGCCTGCCTGGGCGGGAAAGACGGCGCTGCTGGCGCAGTTCGTCCTCCATCCTCCCCCGGGCGTGGACGTGCTGGCGTATTTCGTGACCACTCGGCAGCCCCGGCACTCCGACCGCACCGCGTTCCTGGCCGCCATGGATGAGCAACTGCGCTGGTATCTCAAGGACTCCGGTCTGAAATGCACTTCCCGGGACCAGTTCCATCTGGCGCTGCAGCGCGCAGCCCAACAGGCCGCGCAGCGGGGGCGACGGCTGCTGCTGGTCGTGGACGGACTGGACGAGGACACGGGGGTGACCAGCAGCAGCACCGGCTACAGCATCGCCGCACTGCTGCCGACCCGGCCCCACCCCGCGGCACGGATCGTGCTGGCCACGCGTCCCGGGCTGCCCGTGCCGATCGATGTCTCCAAAGGGCATCCGCTGCGCGGGGAGGAGATCGACCACTGGCTGGAGAGCTCCCCGGCCGCGCGGGCGGCGCATGTCGACGCCGAGCAGAGTCTGACGGCCCTGCTGGACGGCGGCGGCCTGGGCAAGGAGGTCACCCGGCTCACCGCGGCCGCAGGCGGCGGGCTGAGCGCCGAAGATCTCGCTCACCTGACCGGCACGAGTGCGGGGCGCGTCAGGCAGGTGCTGGGCGGTTCGGTCGGCCGGTCCTTCCAGCTGCGCGCCTCCCGGAACGCGGCGGACGGTTGCCGCGCGGAAGCCGTGTACTTCTTCGGCCACCGGCAACTGCAGGACAGCGCACTTGACTTGCTGAGCCAGAATGAACTGGCACGCGAGCGGAAACGGGTGCGTGACTTCGTCAAGGTGTGGCGGAAGGCCGGCTGGCCCTCGGACACCCCTGAGTACGCGTTGGTCGGGTACCCCCAACTGCTGCGCTCCCTCGGCGACACGGAGCGGCTCGGACGGCTGGCCACCGATGCGGTGCGCCACGAACGCCTGTGGCGCGCGACGGGTTCGGACGCCGCCGCGCTGGCCGAGATCGACGATGCTTTCCGGCTGCTGCTGAACTCGCCCCGGCCCGACCTCAAGACGGCGATGCGGCTGTCGCACCGGCGTGACGGACTTCTGCGGCACACCGGAAACCTCCCAGACGAACTCGTCGCGCTGTGGGCGGTGTTGGGACACACCGGTCGTGCCGTCGCCCTCGCCCGCGCGCACTCCAGCTCCGCCCGGCGGGTCGAGCAACTGATGGCGATCGGCGACACGTTGCTGGAGGGAGCCGAGGTCACGACCGCGCGCGAGGTGGTGGAGGAGGTCGCAGCCCGCGCCGAGACCGTCACCCTGCTCAGCGTGAAGGACCAGGTGCGCATGCTCGCCCGAGTCGCCCGGATGCTGGCCCGGGTGGGCGAGGACCCCACCTCGCCGCTGCGGACAGCCGTCGGCCTCGCGGAAATCATCACCGACCCCGGCCGGCAGGCGGAGAACTTCCGGATCCTCCATGACGCTCCGGGGCCGCAGTTCGAGGCACTGCACCTCTCGGTCGTGGCACTGGCCGAGGCGAGCGAAGCCTGCCGCAGCGGCGGTATCACTGACAGAACGGAGAAACTCGCACACCAGGCGGCCCGCATGGTCCCCGCCATGCACCCGGGCAGCCGGCCCGCGCACTTCGTGAGCGTCGCCCGCATGATGGCCCGCACGGGGCAGCACGGCCGCGCCGTCGAACTCGCCGAGGCGGCCCACGCCCTGGGTTTCAAAAGTCCCGGCGTGCAGGGCGAACACCTGGCTCGCATTGCCGAAGCGCTGGCTGAGGCAGGGCAGGTGGAACGCGCGGAGGAACTGTGCCAGGAGGCCACCGACCTCGTCCGTCAGGTGTCCGACCCCGCTCGGCAGGCCGGCCGGCTGATGGTGGTGGCGCGCGGCATGCTGGCGCTGGCCGAAGCTCGCCTGTGGTCGGACCTCCGCTCCCGGGAGCAGCAACGGAGTGCGGTGCAGCTCGCACTCGAAGCCGCCGCGCTCGTCGCCGCGGACGAGGACCGTCAGGACGACGTCCTGCGCGAGGTGGTGGAGGTGCTGACGCGGGCAGGCAGGCCGTGGGAGGCAGCCGAGATCGGCCGGACTCTCACCCGGCCGCAGGACAGGGCCCGGGCTCTGCTGACCGCGGGCCGGGCGCTCGCCGACTGCGGAGAACCCGGTCACGCCGCTCCGCTCGCCCACGAGGCTGCGCAGATCGCGCGGTCGTTGGACGACCCGGCCCCCAGGTTGGAGCTGCTGGCCGCGGCGGGCACGGTCTTGGCGCGCGCCGAGGATCTGCACGGTGCCGCCAGCGTGGCGGAGGCGGCGAGCAAGCTGGCCCGGGCCGGCACGAAGAACCGTCCGTCGGCCCTCACCCTGGCCCAGTTGATCGACGCGCTGGGCCGGGCGGGAAGACTGAAACGGGCTGCGCGCATGGCCGAGTCGCTGGCCGACCCGGCCGCACGGTCCGACGCCCTCGCCCTCACCGCCAAGGCTTGCGCTGAGGCCGGGGACCTGCAGACCGCCGTCCGCCTGACGGCACAGTCGACCGAACTGACCCGGCGCACCGACGAGATGAGCATCGACGTCGACCTGCGGGCCGACGCCTGGGCAGAGGTGGCCTTGGCCCTCGCGAGAGCGGAAGATCTCCAAGGTGCCGCTCACATCGCCCGGGACGTCATCTTCACGTTCGGACACGCCGGCTTCGGCTCCGGGCAACGTCCCCTGGTCGGCATCGTCCAGGCCCTCGCACGGGCAGGGAGAACGGACGAGGCGTGCGACCTCGCCGATGCGCTGACCGACGCGGAGACCAAGGCCGACGCCATGGCACACCTGGCACTGGCGCTGTCGGAGACAGGCGACTTCCAGGGAGCCCAGGACGCGGCGACCCAGGCGGGCTTTCTCGCCCTCGCCGCCATGGACCCGCTGGGGAGGGCGTTCGCCATGGAAAGGGTCGTCCGGACCCTGGCGCGCCCCGACGACCAGAACCGCTTCGAGACCGACTCATGCCTGCTGGCGCACTGCGCCATCGATGTGGCCCTGACCGTCGACGAACCCCTTTCGGACCCCCGCCTCTTGGCCGGCATCACGGAGGCACTGGTCGAGGCGGGCGACGTCCGGCACGCCGTCGAACTGGTCACGCTCCTCACCGCCGGCGTCGACGATGTGGGCGATGTGGACGGCACCGGAGCACGGGCTCTCACACTGGCATACGCGGCCCACACACTCGCCCTGGCGGGAGACACCCTGCCCGCCGAGCACTGGTCAGACATGGCGGTCGAACAGGCGGGCGCCCTCAACGACCCGGACATGCAGGCCGACGTCCTCTTCAACGCGTTCCGCGTGCTGCTCAGCTGCGGGCAACCACAACGGGCCACCGCGCTCGCCCTGACCATCCCCGACCTCGATCTGCGGGCCATCGCCCTCACCCAGGCGAGCGGCGCGCTGCTCGCCGCAGGAGAACTGCCGGCGGCCGGGGATGCCGCCCGGAGCATCCCGGATCCCGCCGACCGTGCGGAGGCGCTGGCCGACATGGCAGGCACACTGAGCGCGGCAGGGCAGCACCACGCGGCCGCCGACCACCTCGCCGAGGCCGCCGCCCAAGCCCGCACTCTGGCCGACGCGGACCGACGGGCCACAACGCTGGCCCGTGTCGCGCGCGCAGCCGGAGACGAAGCGGCCGGTCACGCGCTGCTGGCCGAGGCACTCAGCGTCGGAACATGGACGACGACGCTGAGCGCCATGCCCGAGGTCGCACCCGAACTACTCAAAACGGCGACCACTCTGCTGATGGACGACTGACAGCCCGCCCAGGGCATGGACGGTGACTGCGGAGCGTTCCTTCATAGACCAACCCCAGGCGTGTCAGGGCCTGTTGGGATCGCATGTTGAGGTTGTCGGTCCGCAGGGCAAAGCGGGCCAGACCCAGGTCTGACGAGATCAGACCATCGAGGTACGCCCAAGTACCCCTGTAGTTCGACGTGTTGGGGGCAGCCTGAGGCCTAGCGTCGGCCGCATGACCACCAGACGTCGTCGCAGAGCCGCCGCAGCCATCCTGCTCGCCCTCGCTCTCGCCCTGTCCGTCCCCGTCCCGCTTCTGGGCGCCGCGCCCGCCGCCTCCGCCCAGAGCGTGCAGCCTTCACCTGCGCGGCATACCGCAGCCGATCCTCGACGGGCCGGTGGCCGCGTATCCCGAGGTCGTTCTCCGGCAGCCGTGATGCGACCGCGCGGCGGGACAGGGCGTCTCGCACCCGGCTTCGCCGACCGCAGCACCGGCTCGCGCAGTCCTGTGATCGCCGACGGCTCCCGCGCGCCCGCTCCTCCCCCGGGTGGACTACTCCGTGATACCGTATAGTGGTACTCGGTACTACGAAGTACGAGGGGGATCGAACAGGAGGCCCGTCGTGGACGACCTGACGGAGATGCTGAAAGGCACCCTTGAGGGCTGCGTGCTTGAAATCATCGACAGCGAGGAGACCTACGGATACGCCATCACCCGTCGGCTGAATGAACTCGGCTTCGCCGACGTCGTCGAGGGGACGGTCTACACCATCTTGCTGCGACTGGAGAAGAACGGGCTCGTCCAGGCGACGAAAAGGCCATCCGGGATGGGTCCGCCCCGCAAGTTCTATGCACTCAACGACACGGGGCGCGAAGAACTCGGGAGGTTCTGGGCGAAATGGGAGTACCTCTCATCACGAATCGACAAGCTCAAGGAGGGCGGAAAATGAATTTCTGGGAGACCATCACCGGAAGCGACCTCACCAGGGAATGGAAGGCGTTCCAAGCCCGGGCCGAGGCATTGCCGGCCGACTACCGGGCGGCGTGGGAACAGATCAACGTTCACCTCTCTCCCTACGGGGACTTCACAGGCCGCAACCTGATGCCGATCCTCGACGGCGCCCTGGGACTGCTCGAGGAAACGGCCGCGGACGGGCAGAGCGTTGACGAGGTGCTGGGCGACGACATCGCAGGATTCTGCGCGGCGCTGGCCGGTGGAGAGGGAACTCGAAGCTATCGCGACCGGTGGCGCGAGCAGTTGAACCGGAACGTCGCAAGGAAATTGGGCCGGCTAGGAGGCTGACGTGGGCATCCAAGACATCATCGAAGGCAAGAAGCAGTGGCGAGCGCACATGGCGCGGGTCAAGGCGCTCCCGCCGGACTATCAGATCGTCTACAAGGAGATCCAGAAGTATTTCTTCAAGGTCGGACCGATCGACTTGCCTGACGGAAACCTGCTCTCAGGGATCGTCGATTTCTTCGAGGAGGGCGCCGCGTCCGGCAAGGGAGTCCTGGAAATCATCGGCACCGACGTCGCCGCCTTCTGCGACGACCTGATCAAGGACTCGCGCACCTACGCGGACATCTATCAGGAGTCCATCAGCGGCAAACCCGGCACGGCCGAGAAGTAGGACCGGGTAGCCCCTTCCTGACGCTCGTGCCCGCGGAACCGTTTCAGCGGGTGCCGTGTCCTCCTTCACAGAAGGTGGTTCCACGCCACGGAGCCGCCTGCGAAGGGGGATGCCATGGGGCAGATACGCGAAGGGGCAAGGTTAGGGGCTTGGGCCGTCGCCGGGGTGCTCGGGCTGGCGGTGTTGTACGTGATCGGGGTGTTCGCCTTCGGCGGCGCGGCGTGGATCACCGCGCCGTTCCGCGGTGAGGTGGACAAGCGCGAGAACACCGTCGCCTCGGGCGAGTTCCGTCAGACCACGTACGAGGTGTTCTTCGATCTGTGCGCGGCCGTGCAGAACGCCGAGGGGACGATCCAGGCGCTCGAGGAAGAGCGCAAGACCGCTTCGGAGACGCGCACCGCGCAGATCGACCAGTCGATCACCGCGCTGAAGGCCACGCGGATCGAGTCGGTCAACGAGTACAACTCGAAGGCCGCCCAGGAGCACCGCACGGCCTTCCGTGACAAGGATCTGCCGTACCGGTTGGACACCGCCGCCGAACGCACGACGTGCACGAACTGATCCCCATCTCACCCCGGGAAGAGGGCAGCACCGCATGAAGAAGTTCGTACGCATGGCCCTGGCCACCGTCGTCGCGCTCGTTGTGGGCCTCGCCCTGACGTCCTGCACCAGCGACACCAGCCAGGACAAGGAGAACAAGGCCAAGCAGGACAACTACGACCACCTCGTGGCCCAGCAGCCGGCGGGCCGCATGGACTACTCGCCGACCCGCGAGGCGATCAACCAGTGGATCGCGACATGGGGTAAGCGGGGCAAACTCTCGTACGTCTACATCCAGAACGCCAAGGGCGAGTACGGGTACTTCATCATGAAGGGCCTGCCGGTGCCGCGCTGCAAGATGCTCACTCCGACGGAGAAGGTGGAGCACTCCGACAGCGGTATCGCGGTCCTCGCGCAGCCCGGCATGGACGGCACGTACACGTCGGGTTCCACCTGCAACGCCTACTACGGTTTCGACGCCACGACGAACGCGTACATGGAGTTCACGGTCGGCACGAACCAGTCGTTCTTCCTGTTCGACAAGCCCATGACGATGCCGGAGTACGCCAGCGCCAAGCAGTTGGGTCCGACCTCGGTGAAGGACGTCAACAAGCAGCCTTGAGCGGTCGCCGGGCGGGCGGTAGAGCACGGCAGTCAGGGCCACGCTGTGCTCTACAGACGCACGGTGCGGTGAGTTACCGGTACACGGGTACGGGTACGGGTACGGGCCCGCCGACCTCGACGAAGCGGTCCGGACCGGCCGGGCCGCCGTCGCAGCGGCAGACCCGAGATCAGACGGCGACGAGCTCCATGCCGAAGTACCCGCCGCCGACGGGGTACGTCTTCGAGCGGCGCCATCCCGCGGCTGCGAAAACGGCGTCGAACTCGGTCAGTTCGCGTTCCCTGCCGTTCGTCATGGTGAGCATGGTCATGTCGGACAGAGTGGCGAAGTCGGGGCGGCCGAGCTCGCCGATGATCATCTCGACGACCAGTACGCGTCCGCCCTCGTTCACGGCAGACCGGCACCTGCGCAGAATCGTTTCGCACTGGGCGTCGTCCCAGTCGTGCAGGATCGTCTTCACCAGGTAGAGGTCCGCCGGGGGAACCTCCTGGAAGAAATCGCCGGCCACCGCGGAGAAGCGGTCGGACAAGCCACGCTTCTCGGCTTCGGCGCGTGCGCCGTCGACGACGTGCGGCAGATCCAAAACCTGCCCGCGCAGCTCGGGGTCGGCTTCCATCAGCGCCAGGACGAAAGAACCGTGCGCACCGCCGACGTCGACAACGGTGGACACTCCGGCGGTGGTGACCGCGGCCACGGCGCCCTGTGTCACCAGGCCGGATATGTCTCCCATCGCGTCAGCGAAAAGCGCTGCTTCCGCAGCGTTCTCCGGCCGCGCGTAGTACTCGAAAAGGTCCGCTCCCAGCGCCTTCTCGGTCTGGCTGCTCCCTTGTCGCACCGCCTCGGGGAAGCGGGCCCAGGACTGCCAGTGGCTGTGACTGGTCTGAACCAGAGCCATGGAGCGGATGGAACCGGGCACATCCGCACGCAGCAGTCGGCCCTGCCCGGTGAGACCGAAGCGGTGCTGCCCCTCATGGCTCAGCAGGCCCAACGACGAAGCCGCGCGCATCAGCCGGTACGTGGTCTGCGGATGACTGCCGGCGCGCTCGGCCACCTCCTCGGCCGACAGGACGCCGTCGGCGAGATGATCGGCTATGTTCAGCGCCGCCACGGCCCGCAGGATCTGGGCGGCGGCGAGGCCACCCAGCAGGTTGAAGACGGCGCCGGCATCGGCTGCCGGACCGCTCGGAGTGACGTCGGCTTCGTCGGTTGCGCCAGTCGTGCCAGTGGTGCCGGTCATGCCAGTCCCATCAGTCATGTTGATCAATGCCTCTCAAGAGAGAGGAGGAAGTGGTGGGTGACCCATTCGCGTCCGGGAGATCACCGCAGCGGGCACGCGCTTCTCCGGGGCCAATCCGACGAAACAACAGCCCAAGGCCACCGTCCGCCCACCACTGCGCCCCGCCCGTTGCACGTCCGTGCAACGGGCGGGGCGTGGCCCATGACGGGCGCGTGGCGCCGCCGGCGGCCGCGTCGACCGCCGCGGCGTCGGGGTCCGATGTCACCTGCCGTCCCGCGCGGCCGACAGTCCGGCTGCCAGCCCGGCAGCCCGGTGCTGCCGTCAGACGTGGGGCTGCCGTCAGACGTGGGGCTGCAGCAGCTTCGCCGCGACGTCCTTGCGCAGAGCGGGAAGGTCGGCGTACAGGTTGGTGCCGGGGCACTCGGTGGTGAGCCAGTCACGGTGGCCGCTGATCATCTGGACGTCCTTGCGGACGCCGTTGACCGGGTTGACGAAGGTGACGGCGGCCTCGGGGTCGAGGTTGTGGTAGATCGACAGCGCGGCGAGCAGCTGGGTGAGCGACGCCCGAGCCGCGGCCGTCGGGGCCTGCTCGTTCGAGTTGCCGAGCAGTGCGATGCCGAGGTTGCCCGAGTTGTAGCCGGACGCGTGGAACGCGGTCACCATCTTCCGACTCACATCGTGGGCGGGGATGCCGTCCGTGCCCGAGTAACGGCCCTCGTAGATGAGGCCGGCCTCGTCGATCAGGAAGTGGTAGCCGATGTCGCCCCAGTCGTTCGTGATCGCGTGGAGGTAGTAGTACGCCCGGATGGTGGCCGCCGGGTCGGGGTCGCCGTTGACGCCCGCCGTGTGGTGCACGGTCAGCGTCTGGGCCGGGTAGTAGGTCTGCGGCGAGTTCTCGGTGCCGTCCGCCTTGAAGCGGAGGGACTCGTCGGCGCCCCATCCGGCCCGGGTGATGTACTCGATGCCCGCGATCTGCCCCACCTTCGCGGCCACGGCGACCTCCTTGGACGCCCCGTTGACCGTGTCGATGGCGGTGGAACGTACGTCGGTCGCACCGTCCGGCAGCTGCAGCTCGTACCCGGCGGCGCCGCCGGCCGGCACCAGCACGCTCACGCTCTTCGCCGGGTCCCCGGCATCCCCGTCGGCACCGGCCCCGCACACCGGCTGCAGCGCCTTCCACGCGCCACGGCTGCCGTCCTGGCCTATCAGCCGGATGCTCGCGCCCCGCTTGGGCCCGGTCCAGCTGACACCGACGTGCTCCACGGGGAAGTCGGCCTGCACGGTCCGCGCGGCGGCACCGGTGACGGACTTGGCACGCGTACGCGGCACACGGACCGTAGCCGCGCCCGAAGCGGCCGGGGCGGGGGTGGTCGCACCGGCCGGCATGGCTGCCAGGCCGGCCGCGACGCCGGCCGTGGCACCGGCCGCCATGAGGACGGTACGACGGTTCAGAAGCTTCTTGCGCACAATGGGTCCTTTCAAGTGGCGCAGAACGAGGGGAAGTTGTCGCCCCCGCCCGCCCGCGGATCACATGCCGGGCCTGTCGCGGAAGGCAGACGGAAAGCGCTCTCCCTCAGCGCTGACACTTTATACGAGGCGGGGGTGCACATCTTGTGAACGCGGTCGCCTCTCATTACCCAAAAGCCGTTCAGTTACGGGGAGTTGGCCGACTGAACACACGGTGTCACACGTTGGTGTTACATCTCGTCAGCGACCATTGCGGCTCATTCGCGATATTCAGCTCCTGATCGGCACGGGTCACGACGGAGATCCATTCGCCCGCGTCCCGAATGCGGCGGCGGCACCTCGTCGTCAAAACTCCGCGTCACGGGCGGGTGAGCGGGCGAACAAATCGCGGCCCGCACGCCTCGGCTTCCGTCCGATGAACGTCCCTACGCACCTGCCCGGACTGCCGCCCGAAGAAGGGGCGGCATTGCGCCGCAGTCGATGTGACCTGTGTCTCATCCCGTGAGTTGTTACGCGGGGCGGGCGGTCGGTGTCTTGATGCCGAGTTCACAATTACGAGGAGACATCATGAGCGGGAACGTT
>NZ_JBSFEV010000078.1:0-21498 GCF_053594615.1 Streptomyces sp. NPDC001858 | reverse complement strand
GACGCCGACGGAACAGGCGCAGACGCACGCACTGCTGCTCAAACTGTTGGCGTCGCTCAATCCCTCGGCCGAGGAGGGCGGCACCCCGTGAAGACCCCGCCGCGCGGGCGCGCGGTCACTGCTCCCGGAGCTGCAGCCCGTCCAGCACCAGTGTGGTGAGCTGGTCCGCCTCGGCCTCGAAGTCGAGCGGCCGGCCCGTGAAGCGGGCGTTGATCGCACGGAACCACGTGGCGCCGAAGGCGGCCTGGATCACCAGTTCCGGGTCGAAGTCGCGGTGCTGCCAGTGGGGCAGGTTCAGTTCGAGGATGCGCCTCAGCTCGGCGAGGTGCGGCTCGACCCGCTCTTTGTAGAACGTGCCGGCCGTGACCTCGTCGGAGAACAGCATGACGCCCAGCAGCGGGGCGACCTCGTCCATCGCACGAACGGTGTTGAGCATGTGCTGCCGCATCCGCTGGTGGACGGTCTCGTCGGAGAGGTCGTCCTGCGGGCCGGGGAGGACCTGTGCGAGCCAGGCGGTGGCCTCTTCCAGGGGAGCGACGACCGCGGCCTCGAAGAGTTCCTCCTTCGAGCGGAAGTGCCGGTAGAGCAGGGCCTCGTTCACCCCCGCCGCCTCGGCGATGTCACGGGTGCGCGCCCCGGCCAGCCCGCGTTTGACGAACACCTCACGGGCGGCCGCAATGATCTTGCCCTTGCGCTCGTCGCTCGAAAGCCGTTGTCGTGAGCCCTTCGCAGGGCTCTTCGCGGGCGAGCGCCGGCGGTCTGTCGTCACGCGAACACCCTTGTCATGAACGGCATACAGAGCACGATACCTGTGCACGCGCAGCGGGCGGGCGGCCCACCGCACTCGTCCCGGGCGGTAACGGACCAGCTCAGGCCAGGCCGGTCCAGATGCTCTTGACCTCGGTGTAGGCCTCGATCGCCTCCCACCCCATCTCACGGCCCAGGCCGGACGCTTTCATGCCGCCCCACGGCGCCGCGGCGTCGAGCCCCGGCGGCAGGTTGATCAGCACGGTGCCGGCCTTGATCAGGCGGGCCAGGCGGCCCGCGGTACGGATGTCGTGGGACCAGATGTAGGCGGAGAGCCCGTACTCGGTGTCGTTGGCCAGCCGGGCCAGCTCGTCCGGGTCGTCGTAGGGGAGTACGGAGAGCACCGGGCCGAAGATCTCCTCGCGGGCGATCCGCATGTCCTGGGTGACGCCGGCGAACACCGTCGGCTCGTAGAAGTAGCCGTTCGCGAGTTCGCCTTCCGCGCGCCGGCCGCCGGTGAGCAGTTCCGCGCCCTCGGCCCTGCCGATGCGGACGTACGTGTCGACCCGCTCCAGGTGTTCCGACGACACCAGCGGGCCGAGCCGCGTCGACGCGTCGAGCCCGGGGCCGAGCCGCATCGCCGAGGCGGCGGCCGCGACCTTTCCGGCGAACTCGTCCGCCCGGGCGCGATCGACGTAGAACCGGGTCGCCGCCGCGCACGCCTGGCCGGAGTTGCCGAGGCCCGCGATCAGGTTGCCCGCGATCACCGCGTCGATGTCGGCGTCCGCGGCAATGATGCTGGGCGCCTTGCCGCCCAGTTCGAGGGAGACCCGCTTGAGGGCGCGTCCCGCTTCCGCGGCGATCTCCCTGCCGACGGGAGTGGAGCCCGTGAACGAGATCTTCGCGACCTTCGGGTGCGCCACCAGCGCCTTGCCCGCCTCGGGCCCGCCGGTGACGACGTTGACCACCCCGGCGGGCACCCCGGCCTGCTCCAGCACCTCGGCCAGCAGCAGCGTGGTCAGTGGTGTCTGCTCAGCGGGCTTGATCACCACGGTGTTGCCGGTGGCGAGCGCCGGTGCGAGCTTCCACATGGCGATCATCAGCGGGAAGTTCCACGGCGTGATCAGGGCGCACACGCCGAGCGGCTCGCGGCGCGACCGGTAGTCGACGTCGGGCGTCGACAGCGGCACCGTCGTACCGGTGATCTTGGTGACCCAGCCCGCGTAGTAGCGCAGGTGCTCGACGGCGTTCGGCACCGAGATCCGGGTGCTCACGCCCAGCGGCTGGCCCTGGTCGAGGGTCTCCAGCCGGGCGAACTCGTCGGCTCTGCGCTCCAGCAGGTCGGCCACGTCGAACAGCAGCTTCGCCCGCCGGGCGGGCAGCATGTCCGCCCACTCGGGCGAGGCGAACGCGGTGGCCGCCGCCTCCACCGCCGCGTCGACGTCGGCGGCCGTCGCCTCGGGTACCGTCGCGATCACCTCGCCGGTGGCCGGGTCGAGGGTCGCGGACGTGGCGCCGCTGCCCCCGGTCCACTTGCCGGCGATGAACATCTCCGTCCGCATGAGCACTCCAACCTTGTCTGTGTGGGTCTACCGGGCGCCGTCTGAAGCCGTGTTCTCCAGGCGGGCGACGGCGTCCCGCAGGTACTGCGGCCACGGCGCGGGCGTACCGTGGCCGTCGAGGTGTACGACGACGTGGCGGCCTTCGATGCAGAGCTCGCCGCCGGAGGTCACCGTCCAGGCGTAGGTGACAGAGGTGCGGCCCAACTTCTCGACCGACAGCGTCACTTGGTAGCGGTCCCGGAACTTCAGCGGGCGGTGGTAGGTCGCCTCGATCCTCCGGCGCGGCAGCCGCTCGACGGGCAGGTCCGGCACGGCCGCCCGGTAGAAGGCATGCTCGGTCGCCTCGGCCCAGCGCAGTGCGGAGGTGTTGTGGATCAGACCGCCGGCGTCGGTCTCCACCCAGGTGACGTCCCCTTCGAGGACGTGGGCGCGCATGCTCAGGCCACCAGGTCGATGAGGCCGGCGAGCCGGGCGCGGTGCAGGCCAGGGGTGCCGAAGGCGATCTGGTCGGCCTTGGCGCGCTTGAGGTACAGGTGGGCGGGGTGCTCCCAGGTCATGCCGATCCCGCCGTGCAACTGGATCGCCTCCTCCGCCGCCCGTACGGCGACATCCGCGCACCACGCCTGGGCCACCGCGGTGGCCACGGCTCGGTCCGGATGGTCCTCAGCGACGGCCGCGGCGGCGTAGCGCGCGGCGGCCGAAGCGGACTCCACGGCCACATAGAGATCGGCGGCCCGATGCTTGAGTGCCTGGAACCCGCCGACGACACGGCCGAACTGACGGCGTTCCTTCAGGTAGGCGACGGTCGTGGACAGGCACCACCGGGCGATGCCGACCTGCTCGGACGCAAGCAGCGCGGCGCCGGTCTCCCACCCACGGCGCACGGCTGCCGCGCCCGACTCGGCAGACAGCAGGAGTTCGCCGGCGACGCCGTCGACGCGCACGTCGGCGAGCTGGCGGGTCATGTCGAGGGACGACACCGGGTCGACGACGGCGTTCCGCGCCGGGACGGCGTAGAGGGCCGTGCCTTCG
This sequence comes from Streptomyces sp. NPDC001858, assembly GCF_053594615.1. Lineage (NCBI taxonomy): Bacteria > Bacillati > Actinomycetota > Actinomycetes > Kitasatosporales > Streptomycetaceae > Streptomyces > Streptomyces sp. NPDC001858. The sequence goes on along the minus strand of NZ_JBSFEV010000078.1, from coordinate 18,157 downwards.
GGTGTCGTGACCGGGGCCAGCAGGACGTCCGCCTCGACGGCCCCGGCGACGCTGGTCACCCGCCCGCTGATCCGGCCGCCCGCGTCGGCGGTCAGCCCGGATGTCCCCTCGCCCGGGGCGGTGGAGAGCGGGAGGAGCAGCGCCGCCGTGGACTCGCCGGCGGCCAGGGAGGCGAGCAGCCCGTCGGCCGGGCCGCCGGCCGGAGCCGCCAGCAGCAGCGTCGCCGCGACGACGCTGCTGGTGAGGAAGGGCACCGGCGCTGCGGCGTGGCCCAACTCCTCCAGCACTACGGCGACTTCGCGCGCCGAGGCACCGGCGCCGCCCTGGTCCTCGGGGACCAATAGCCCCGCCAGGCCCAGTTCGACGGCGAGAGACTTCCAGAGCGGGTCGACGGCCGAGGAGTCGCCGTCGTAGACCGCCGCCGTCGTGACGGGGTCGCATCGGTCGGCGAGCAGGTCACGGACGATGGCCCGCAGGTCGGTCTCGGTCTCGGTGTCGAGCAGGTTCAGTTCGCCGGGCTGAGAACCTGCTCGCGGGTTCTCGCTCATCGGGGCAGGTCCTTCCAGGGAACGTTCTTGTCGACGCGGGGCTCCGGCGGCAGGCCGAGCACGCGTTCGGCGATGATGTTGCGCAGGATCTCGGTGGTGCCGCCCGCGATGGAGATCCCCTTGGCGCGCAGATAGCGGTAACCGGCGTCGCGGCCGGTGGAGTCGGCGTGGTCGGGGTGCGTCTCGGTCCAGTCGGAGTAGCGCAGGCCGTCCTCGCCGAGCAGTTCGACTTCCAGGCCGCTCGCCGCTTGGGCCACCCGGGAGTACGTCAGCTTCGTCGCCGTGCCCTCCAGCCCTGGCTGCCCGGCGGCCAGCTTCTGCCGCAGCCGCTGGCCGGTGAGCCTGGCGGCCTCGGCCTCCACCCACAACGACAACAGGCGGTCGTGGAGTTCGGGGGTGTGGCGTTCGGGGTGCTCCCGCCAGGTGCGGGACACCACCCCGATCATGCCGCTCTCCCGCCCCGGCGCCGCGCCGCCGATCGCCACCCGCTCGTTGTTGAGCGTGGCGGTCGCGACCTTCCAGCCCTCCCCCACGGCACCGAGCCGCAGATCGTCGGGAAGCTGTACGTCGGTGAGGAAGACCTCGTTGAACTCCGCCTCACCGGTGATCTGACGCAGCGGCCGGATGTCCACGCCCGGGTCGGTCATGTCGCAGACGAAGTAGGTGAGTCCGGCGTGCTTGGGCGCGTCGGGGTCGGTGCGGGTCACCAGGATCGCCCAGCGGGCCTTGCGCGCCAGGGAGGTCCACACCTTCTGTCCGTTGACGATCCAGGTGTCGCTCTCCCGGACGGCGCGGGTGCTCAGCGCGGCCAGGTCGGAACCGGCGCCGGGCTCACTGAACAGCTGGCACCAGGTCTCCTCGCCGGTCCACAGCGGCTTGAGGAATCGCTGCTTCTGCTCGTCGGTGCCGAAGGCGAGGATCGCGGGCGCCGCCATGTCGAGGCCCGGTCCGTTGGAGTGCGGGTCGTTGTCCGGGGCTCCGGCCGCCGCGAGCAGGGCGTTGACCTCGGGCTGGAGTTCCCTGCGGAGGCCCAGGCCGCCGAGCCCCGGCGGGAACCAGACCCACGCCAGGCCCGCGTCGAACCTGGCCCGCAGGAAAGCGAACCGCTCGGTGGTCGCCGGGTCGTGCTCGACCAGCAGGGCTTCGACCCGCTGTCGTAGGTCTGCGGGCAGGGCTGTCTGTGTGCTCATCGTGGCTCTCAGGCGGTCTTGGGGACGAGGACGCTCACGGTCTCGGCGACGCAGACCGGCTTGTCGCCGCCCTCGCGCTCGATCGTCACGCGCGTGACGAGTTGCCGGCCGCCGCCCCCGGCAACGAGCGAGACCACCTCGACACCGGCCCGTAGCCGCGAGCCGACCGGCACCGGTGCGGGGAACCGGACCTTGTTGGCACCGTAGTTGACGCCCATGGCCAGGCCGTCGACCTTGTAGATCTGCCAGGTGAGCTTCGGTATGAGTGACAGGGTCAGATAGCCGTGGGCGATGGTGCCGCCGAACGGGCCGGTGGCCGCCTTTTCGGGATCGACGTGGATCCACTGGTGGTCGCCGGTGGCCTCGGCGAACAGGTCGACCTGCTCCTGGGTGATCGTGAGCCAGTCGGAGTGGCCGAGGTGGGTGCCGACGGCCTTCTCCAGCTCGTCGAGTCCTTCGAAGATCTTCATTGCTGGTGCTCCCTGGGGTGAGTGGCTCAGCCGACCGGTCCGCCGGCGACGTACACGACCTGGCCGGACACGAAGCCCGCGCCTTCGCTGACCAGGTACGAGACCAGGTGCGCGATGTCCTCGGGCTGGCCGACGCGGCCGACCGGGATCTTGGAGGCGGCGCCCTTGACGAAGTCGTCGAACGGGATGCCGAGGCGTTCGGCGGTGGTCCGGGTCATGTCGGTCTCGATGAAGCCGGGCGCGATGGCGTTCGCGGTGACGCCGAACTTGCCGAGTTCGACGGCGAGGGTCTTGGTGAAGCCCTGCAGACCCGCCTTCGCGGCCGAGTAGTTGGCCTGGCCGCGGTTGCCGAGCGCGGCGATGCTGGAGAGGTTGACGATCCGGCCCCACTTCTCCTGCGTCATGTACTTCTGGGCCGCGCGGCTCATCAGGAACGCGCCCCGCAGATGCACGTTCAGCACGGCGTCCCAGTCGTCGACGCCCATCTTGAACAGCATGCTGTCCCGGGTGACGCCGGCGTTGTTCACCAGCACGGTGGGGGCGCCCAGTTCGGCCGCCACCCGCTCGACACCGGCCTGTACGGCCTGCTCGTCGGAGACGTCGACACCGACCGCGAGGGCCCGGCCGCCGGCCTTCTCGATCTCGGCGACGACCTGTTCGCCCGCGTCCTCGGTCAGGTCGAGCACGGCGACGGCGTATCCGTCGTCCGCCAGTCGGCGGGCCACGCCGGCGCCGATACCGCGGGCCGCGCCGGTCACGATGGCCGTGCGTGAAGTGGGATGGGCTGCCATGGCAGATCTCCTAGTCGGTCGAGGGATTCGGGGGTCTCAGCTGAGGCGTTCGAGGACCATCGCCATGCCCTGGCCGCCGCCGACGCACATGGTTTCCAGGCCGAACTGCTTGTCGCCCTCCTGAAGGGCGTGGATCAGGGTGGTCGCGATGCGGGCCCCGGTCATGCCGAACGGGTGGCCGACCGCGATGCCGCCGCCGTGGACGTTCAACTTGTCCTCGTCGATGCCGAGTCGGCGTGCGGACGGGACGACCTGGGCGGCGAAGGCCTCGTTGATCTCGACGAGGTCGATGTCGTCGATGGTCAGGCCGGCACGGTCCAGCGCCTCGCGTGAGGCCTCCACCGGGCCGAGCCCCATGAGCTCCGGCGACAGCCCGGTCATGCCGGTGCTGACGATGCGGGCCAGCGGGGTGATGCCGAGCTGGCGGGCCTTGGTGTCGGACATGATCACGAGGGCGGCGGCGCCGTCGTTGAGCGGGCAGCAATTACCGGCGGTCACCGTGCCATCGGGGCGGAACCGCGGCTCCAGGGCGGCGAGCGCCTCCAGGGTCACGCCCGGGCGGGGACCGTCGTCCCGGGTGACCACGGTGCCGTCGTAGAGGGTGACCGGGGTGATGTCCCGGGCCCAGAAGCCGTCGGCGATGGACTTCTCGGCGCGGTTCTGGCTGCGCGCGGCGAAGGCGTCCTGGTCCTCACGGCTGACGCCGGCGACCTGGGCGACGTTCTCGGCCGTCTGTCCCATCCGCAGGTACATGTCCGGCAGCCCGCCCTCCTCGCGCGGGTCCGTCCAGGTCCGGCCGCCCTCGGCGAGCAGTGCGGTGCGCGCCCGCGCCGCGTCGAAGAGCGGGTTCGTGGTGCCCGGCAGGCCGTCGGCGACGCCCTTGTCGTACTGGCTGCACGTCTCCACCCCGGCGGAGATGAAGACGTCGCCCTCGCCGGCCTTGATCGCGTGCAGTGCCATCCGGGTCGTCTGGAGGCTGGACGAGCAGTAGCGGTTCACGGTGGTACCGGGCAGGTGGTCCATGCCTGCGAGTACGGCGACGACCCGGCCCAGGTTGTAGCCGGAGCTTCCGGCGGGCGAACCGCAGCCCAGCATCAGGTCCTTGATCTCGCGCGGGTCGAGCTGTGGCACCTTGGCCAGCGCCGCCTGCACCATCTGCACGGTCAGGTCGTCGGGGCGCATGTCCCGCAGCGACCCCTTCGAGGCTCGGCCGATGGGTGAGCGGGCGGTGGCTACGATCACGGCTTCGGGCATGGCGACTCCTTGAGGGTGTGTACGTGAGTTCGAGTACCGCGGTCCGGGCGGGCACCGTCAGTCCAGGTAGGTCGGGCGGAAGATGCGGGAGAACGGCGTGGGCAGGTTGTAGAGCCGGGCCGCGTTGCCGCCGAGGATGAGGTTCATGTCGTCCTGCGCCATCCGGACCCGGGTCAGCTCACGCAGGCCCCAGCCCCAGTAGTCGGCCTGGTGGCGGATCGGGCCGGAGCGGCGGTCCTGGACGAAGTAGCTGGAGGGCTTGCCGAACGGCTGGGTGTGGCAGCCGATGCTCGCGCCCCAGTCGGTGCCGAAGATGAGCTTCTCCGGGCCGATGTTCGGGTCGGCGATGGCCTTGTCGTACAGCTCCGACCACCACAGGCCGGTCTCCAGGTACACGTTGTCGTGCGCCGCGGCCACCTGGAGGCACTGGTCGTAGAAGATCTCCGACCAGTGTCCCTGGATCCCGCCGTGGTTGATGACGATGGGGACCTCGGGGTAGGCGGTCGCCAGGTCGTGGACCAGGAGGATGTTGTAGTTCGTCGGACCGAGGCTGCCGAAGTGGTACCCCAGCTCGTAGCCCATGGCGCACCCGGAGTGGGTGCGGAAGACGGCGCCGTGTTCCTTGACGACGTCGCACATGTCCATCATGTTGCGCACCGCCTGCTCGGAACTGACCATCCCCTCCCGGGGGTCGGTGCCGTCCGGGAGGATCGGCATGTACGGCGCGGCCTCGCCGATGCCGCGGTACGTGCCGGTGGCGAGGAGCGTGTCGAGCGCTTCGCAGGCTCCCTTGATGGACCACTCCACCTCGCCCGCGATGCAGGCCTTGCGGTACTCCGTCGCGCCGCACTCGGCCACGAAGCGGTCGGGGTGGCGCTCGACCAGCTCGGCGTTGATCGCGTCGGACATGCCGAACGCCGGCAGCAGGACGCACATGTCGATGTCGTAGTTGCCCATGTCCCAGAGCAGCCGCTCCGAGTTGTCATAGGTCTCCATGGCGGGCATGTTGGCGCCCAGCTGGCGCCAGGGGTTGACCTTGACGCCCTTGTTGCCGTCGTTCGCGGCGGCGACCGAGTCCCGGACCTTCTTGCCCGCCGCGTGCCGCTGGGCGTGGACGTGCGTGTCGACGATGAAGCGTCCAGCTTTCATGCCTGGTCTCCTTGTGCGTGCTGCTGTTCTGATGAGCCGTAGCGGGTGCGCAAGGTCGTCTTCAGCACCTTGCCGGTGGCGTTGCGCGGGAGTTCGGGGACGAACTCGACGCGGGTCGGGCATTTGAAGTGGGCGAGGCGCTCACGGGCGTGGGCGATCAACTCGTCTGCCGTCGGCGGCGGTTCGTCGCCGGGGACGACGACGGCCAGCGGTGTCTCGCCCCACTTGACGTGCGGTACGCCCACGACAGCCACCTCGCGGACGGCCGGATGCTGGACGAGCACCCGCTCGACCTCGACCGGGTAGACGTTCTCGCCGCCGGAGATGATCACGTCCTTGCTGCGGTCGACCAGGGTCAGGAAGCCCTCGTCGTCCTCGCGGGCCAGGTCCCCGGTGTGGAACCAGCCGCCGCGGAACGACTCGGCCGTCGCCTCGGGCTGTCCCCAGTAGCCGGCGAAGACGGTCGGGCCCTGGACGACGAGCTCTCCGACCTCGCCGAGGGGGACGTCGCGGTCGTGCTCGTCGACCACCCGGGTGCGGGTGTGGAAGGCGGGCCGCCCGATCGAGCCCGTCTTCTTCCTGACGTGTTCGGGGTCGAGCAGGGTGACCCCGCACGTCTCCGTCAGGCCGAAGGCCTCCCGGAAGGCCACACCCTTGGCCAGGAAGTGGTCGAGCACCGGTCGCGGGCACGGTGCGGCCGAGGTCATGGCCAGTTCGAGCGCGGACAGGTCGTACGACTCGAAGTCCGCAACGGCCATCAGCGCGGACCACATCGCGGGCACCAGGAACTGCAGGGTGACCCGTTCGCGCGCCATCGCGGCGAGCATCTCCTGAGCGTCGAACGACGGCATGACGACGTTCGTTCCGCCCACGTAGAGCAGGGGCAGAGTGTGTGCGCCCAGGCCCCCGATGTGGAACATCGGGGCGACCGTGACCGTGCGGTCGGTCTGGCGCATGCCACGGCCGTTGCTGAGGATGTTGATCACGTTCCACAGCAGGTTGTCGTGGGTGAGCATCGCCCCCTTGGGCCGCCCGGTGGTACCCGAGGTGTACATGAGGCCGCACACGTCACGCCCGGCAACCTTGCTTCGGGGCGTCCGCGGGGCTCCGGAGGACAGCAGCTGCTCGAACTCCGCCTCGCCGTCGGCCGGTTCACCGCCGACCACGACGCGGACACGGACCCGGACGCCCTCGCCGGCCAGGGCCGCACGGGCAAGCGGTGACAGGTGGCCGGACCACACGAAGGCGTCGGCGCCGGAGTCGGCGAGGAGGTAGGCCACCTCGGGCGGCGCCAGCCGGAAGTTGACCGGCACGAAGACCGCCCCCAGCTTGGCGGCGGCGAACAGCGTCTCCAGGAAGGCGGCGCTGTTGGTCATGAGTGCGGCCACTCGGTCGCCCTGTCGCACGCCCGCTTCACGGAGGGCGTCGGCCAGCTGACCGGTCCGCCGGTCGAAGTCGGAATAGGTGATGCGCCGGTCCCCGTCCACGAGGGCGATCCGGTCTCCGGCGAAGAAGGCGCGCCGGGTGATCCAGCTGCCGATGCCTTCGTCGACGGTGTTGTGGCCTGCTGCAACTGCGCTGTCGAGCACGGCTCACCCCTTTCGAAGTAGGTACTTACTAACAACGCTCCGCGCCACGGTCAAGGGGTGGCGCAACAAAACGGAAATCCACTGCACGACCGTTGACGCGGGCTCGGAACGAGGGCTAGGAAGTCCCCAGACCAAAGTAAGTAGGCACCTACTTCGCAAGGAGGTCGCTGTGCTTTCTCCCGCGCACGAAGCGCACAACAACGTCGTTGACAGGGGCACAGGGGACCCGGTTCTCTTCCTGCACGGCATCGGCTGCAACGCCCTGAGCTGGGAACCTCAGCTCAGGGCGCTGGAATCCTCACGGCGGGTGATCGCGGTGGACGCCCGGGGCCACGGCGGGTCCGCTCCCGCCGAGGGGCCTATGACACTGCGTGACTACGCGGACGACGTCCTCGCTGTCATGTCGGCTCTCGGCATCGAGCGGGCGCCGGTCGTCGCACTGTCCATGGGCGGCATGGTCGCCATGACCATGGCGCTCGCCGCACCGGAACGGGTCTCGGGCCTGGTCCTGGCGGGCACCGGCGCCCAGGCGAACGAGCAGATGGCCGCCATGATGCGGGCGGCGGGCGCGGCCGCGGTGGAGTACGGGATGAAGGCCAACGTCGAGCAGATGACGCCGGTGCTCTTCGCCGCCGCCGCGCTCGCCGAGAACCGGCCGTACATCCAGGAGTTCCAACAGCAGGTCGCCACGACCGACGCGTTCTCCTTCAGCGTCGCGCTCGGCGCGATCGCCGAGCTCGACCTGCTCGACGACCTGCCCCGTCTCGACGTGCCGACGCTCGTCGTCGTCGGCGCGGAGGACCTGAGCCTGCCGCCGGCGTTCTCCGAGGCCATCGCCGCCGCCGTGCCCGGCGCCGAACTGAGCGTGATCGAGGCCGCCGGCCACATGGCCAACCTCGACCAGCCCGAGGTCTTCACCGAACACCTGGTGCGCTTCCTCTCCCGCACCGGGAGCTGAGCACTCCCCCGCCCCGGAGCCTGCCGGTCCGGCGCACGGCACCGCGCTGCCCGAAAGCGCCACCGCAGGAAATCCAAGGGAATCCGACGGCCCCGCCCCGCCCCGAACCACATGGAGAGTCTCCGTGCCCACAGACAGCAGTGCCCCGATGGCCACGCCGGCCGAGCTCGACACCGAAGCCCTGCAGCGCAGATACCGCGCCGAGCGGGACAAGCGGCTGCGCCCCGACGGCATGGCCCAGTACATGCGGCTGACCGACAGGTTCAAGGGCCTGGACGGGGACCCGTATTTGCCGGTGCGGGAGCGGGAGCCGGTCACCGACCATGTGACGTTCGCGTTCATCGGCGGCGGGTTCGCCGGGCTGACCGCCGGCGCCCGGCTCAAGGAGGCGGGCGTCGAGGACGTGCGCATCGTCGAGCACGCCGGCGACTTCGGCGGGGTCTGGTACTGGAACCGCTACCCGGGCGTCATGTGCGACAGCACCTCCCTCGTCTACATGCCGCTGCTGGACGAGACCGGTTACATCCCGACGGAGAAGTACGCGCACGGACCGGAGATCCTGGAGCACGCCCGGCGAATCGGCCGGCACTACGAGCTCTACGACAAGGCGCTCTTCCACACCCGGGTGACCGCGCTCGACTGGGACGAGGACACGTCCCTGTGGACGGTCACCACGGACCGCGGCGACCGGTTCACCGCCGACTTCGTCGGCATCGGCCCCGGCCCGCTGAACATCCCGAAGGTGCCCCGCATCCCCGGCCTCGACACGTTCGCCGGGCACATGTTCCACACCAGCCGCTGGGACTTCGCCTACACCGGCGGGGACGACAGCTCGGCCTACCGGTCCGGATCGGGTACAGAAGGCTCGCCGGTGACCGCCGGAGCTCCCCTCGACAAGCTGGCCGACAAACGGGTCGCGGTCATCGGCACCGGCGCGACGGGCGTGCAGCTCGTGCCCTCGCTCGCCAAGGACGCCGGTGAACTCTTCGTCTTCCAGCGCACCCCGTCCGGAGTCGACGTCCGGGCCAACGGGCCCATCGACACTGAGGAGTTCGCCCGGATCGCCACCCCCGGATGGCAGAAACGCTGGCTCGACAACTTCCTCGACGCCGTGACCCCGCCGTTCGGCCCGCCCGGGGCCGACGAGCCCGAGGACTACGTCAACGACGGCTGGACCGAGATCGCCAAGCGGGCCCGCGCGATCCTTCGCGAGCTCCCGCCCGAGGAGTTCACCCCCGAGCGAGTGGGGGCCGTGATGACGGAAGCCGACTTCTCCAAGATGGACCAGATCCGCGCCCGGGTCAGCGCGGTCGTCGACGACCCGGAGACCGCCGAGAAGCTCAAGCCGTGGTACCGGCAGTTCTGCAAGCGGCCCTGCTTCCACGACGAATACCTCCAGTCCTTCAACCGGCCGAACGTCCACCTGGTCGACACCGACGGCAAAGGAGTGGAGCGCTTCACCGAACGCGCGGTGGTCGTGGGCGGCACCGAGTACGAGGTGGACTGCGTCGTCTTCGCGTCCGGTTTCGAGTACGGCAGCCCGCTCCACGAGCGCATGGGCTACACCGTGACCGGCCGCGACGGCCTGAAGCTCGCCGAGGCGTGGGGGGACGGCATGCGTTCGCTGCACGGCATGTTCGTCCACGGGTTTCCCAACATGTTCGTCATCCAGAACCCGCAGGGCGCCTACTTCGGCCCGAACATGACCCAGGGCTGGGACGAGGCCGCCAAGTCAGTGGCTGCGGTGGTCGGCGGCACGCTCGCCACGGGCCACACGGAGGTCGAGGTCACCGAGGAGGCCCAGAACGCCTGGTGCGAGATGCTCCTCCAGGGCCACCCCCATGTGTACGACGTCGAGTGCACGCCCGGCTACTACAACAACGAGGGCGAGCCGCTGGGGATGGCACAGCGGCTGGAGGGGCCCTACCCCCTCGGACCTGTGGCCTTCTTCCGCATGGCCGAGGAGTGGGGGAAGTCCGGCGCTTTCGAGGGACTGGCCTTCCGCACCCCTGCGGGGAGCGCCTGATGCCGCACCCCCTGGGCAGCACCCCCTCGAAGGTCATCGCGGTCCATCTCAACTACCCCAGCCGCGCCCGGGAGCGCGGGCGCGTCCCGGCCCAGCCTTCGTACTTCCTCAAGCCGCCGTCCTCGCTGGCGGGCACGGAGGAGGCGATCGTCCGGCCGGAAGGATGCGAACTCCTCGGCTTCGAGGGGGAGATCGCCCTCGTCATCGGCACCCTGGCCCACCGGGTGCCGCCCGAGGAGGGCTGGCGCCACGTCCGCTGGGTGACGGCCGCCAACGACGCGGGCGTGTACGACCTGCGCAAGGCCGACCGCGGCTCCAACCTCCGCTCCAAGGGTGCCGACGGCTTCACCCCGATCGGCCCCCGCCTGCTGGACGCGCGCCGACTCGACCCGGCCGCCCTCCGGTTGCGGACCTGGCTGAACGGCGAACTCGTCCAGGACGACACCACCGACACCCTGCTCTTCCCCTTCGGGCAGCTCGTCGCCGACCTCTCCCGGCTGGTCACCCTGCAGCCCGGGGACGTGATCCTCACCGGCACACCTGCCGGGGCCTCCGTCGTCTCCCCCGGCGACGTCGTGGAGGTCGAGGTCAGCGGCGGCGGCCAGTCCAGCGGAAGGCTGAGCAACCCGGTCACGCAGGGCGAGCCGCTGGCCCCGTACGGGGCGATGCCCAAAGCCGACCCCGCCGAACGCGAGGCCGCCTACGGAGCGTCTTACGTGCCGGAACCCGTCCTCGACACGCAGCTCGCCGAGGACCTGCGCTCGGTGGCCGTCGCCACGCTCAGCGCTCAACTCCGCAGCAAGCACAATCTTCCGCACATGTCCATCGACGGCGTACGTCCGACCCGCCCCGGCGAGACGATGGTCGGCGTCGCCCACACCCTGCGCTACCTCCCGCTGCGCGAGGACCTCTTCAAGAAGTACGGCGGCGGGATGAACGCCCAGAAGCGGGCGATCGAGGAACTGCGCCCCGGACACGTCCTGGTGATGGACGCCCGCCGGGACACCACCGCCGGAACGCTGGGCGACATCCTCGCGCTGCGGGCGCTGAAGCGGGGCGCGGCCGGGGTCGTAACCGACGGCGGGCTGCGTGACAGTGCCGCCGTCGCCGCCCTGGACCTGCCCGTCTACCACGGCGGCGCGCACCCCTCGGTGCTGGGCCGCCGGCACGTCCCCTGGGACAGCGGGGTGCCGGTCGCCTGCGGCGGCGCCCTCGTCCAGCCCGGAGACCTGCTGGTCGGGGACGCGGACGGCGTGGTCGTCGTACCGCCGGAGCTGGCCGCGCAACTCGTCGCCGACTGCCGGGAGCAGGAACTCCAGGAGCGGTTCATCACCGAGCAGGTCCGCGCCGGGGAGTCCGTCGACGGCCTCTACCCGCTCGGCCCCGACTGGCGCGAGCCGTACGAGCGCTGGCGCAAGGAACAACAGCAGCAAGGAGACGACGCATGAAGTTCCGCAGCGACCCGTCCGTCATCCGCGGGTCCATCGCCCCGGTCGTCACCCCCTTCACCGCCGACGGCGCGGTCGACCACACCGGTCTGCGCGACCTGATCCGCTTTCAGCTGGAGTCCGGCTCACACGGCATCTCGCTCGGCGGCTCCACGGGCGAACCCAGCGCGCAGTCCGTGGCCGAGCGGATCGAGGGGATGCGTACGGCCGTGGAGACGATCGCCGACCGGGTGCCGTTCCTGCCCGGCACCGGCTCGCACAAGCTGGACGAGACCCTGGCGATGACCGCCGCCGCCCATGAACTGGGCGCGGACGCGGCCCTCGTCATCACCCCGTACTACGCGCGCCCCACCCAGGAGGCGCTCTACCAGTGGTACGCCACGGTCGCCCGGGAGTTCCCGGACCTGCCGATCGTCGCGTACAACGTGCCCTCGCGCACCGCGGTGGACATCGCGCCGGAGACCGTGAAGCGCCTGTTCACCGACTTCGAGAACTTCGTCGGCGTCAAGGAGACGACGAAGGACTTCGAGCACTTCTCCCGCGTCCTGCACGCCTGTGGGCGCTCGCTCCTGGTCTGGTCGGGCATCGAGCTGCTGTGCCTGCCGCTGCTCGCCCTAGGCGGCGCGGGCTTCGTCTCCGCCGTGTCCAACCTCGCGCCGACGGCCGTGGCCCGGATGTACGAGCTGTGGGAGGCGGGCGACTTCGACAGCGCACGCGATCTGCACTACGCCCTCCACCCGCTGGTCGATCTGCTCTTCGTCGAGACCAACCCAGCCCCAGCCAAGTGGGTGCTCGCCCAGCAGGGCCGCATCGCCTCGCACCACGTGCGCCCACCACTGATCCCGCCCACCGAGACGGCGCTCGTCCGGATCCGCGCCCTGCTCGCCGAGGGCGGCGCCCTCACCGCACAGATCGGAGCCGACCGGTGACCACTCCCGAGGGACTGCCCTCGTTCATCCCGCACTGGATCGGCGGCGAGCCGGTCCCGGCCGCCGACGGCCGCGCCTTCGACGTGTCCGCCCCCGTCTCCAACCGGACCTACGCCCAGGCCGCGCGCGGCGGCGCAGAAGACATCGACAAAGCCGTCACCGCCGCCCGCGCCGCCTTCCCCGCCTGGGCGGGTATGTCCAACCGGGCCCGCGCTACGGTACTGAACCGCATCGCCGACGCCGTCGAGGCCCGCCACGACCGGCTCGCGCACTTCGAGTCCTACGACTCCGGACTACCGATCACCCAGGCGCGCGGCCAGGCCCGCCGAGCCGCCGAGAACTTCCGCTACTTCGCGGACGTCATCGTGGCGCTGGGCGAGGAGGCGTTCCGGCAGGGCACCGAGCAGCTCAGCTATGTGGTGCGCACCCCCGTCGGGGTCGCCGGGCTGATCACACCGTGGAACACCCCGTTCATGCTGGAGAGTTGGAAGCTCGCCCCGGCCCTGGCCGCCGGCTGCACGCTGGTCCTCAAGCCCGCCGAGTGGACCCCGCTCTCGGCGTCGCTGTGGCCGGAGGTCTTCGAGGAGGCGGGCGTCCCGGCCGGTGTGGTGAACATCGTGCACGGCATCGGCGAGGAGGCCGGGCAGGCCCTGGTCGACCACCCGGACGTGCCGCTGATCTCCTTCACCGGCTCCACGGACACCGGCCGCCACATCATCCGCTCCAGTGCCCAGCACCTGAAGACCACGTCGATGGAGCTGGGTGGCAAGTCGCCGGTCGTCGTCTTCGCGGACGCGGACGTCGAAGCAGCCCTGGACTCGGTGGTGTTCGGGGTGTTCTCCCTGAACGGCGAACGCTGCACGGCCGGTTCACGCGTCCTCGTGGAACACCCGCTGTACGAGGAGTTCACCCGCCGCCTCGCCGAACGAGCGGAGAACGTCCGCGTCGGCTTCCCCTCCGACCCGACCACCGAGGTGGGCGCGCTCGTCCACGCGGAGCACTACGCACGCGTCCTCAACTATGTCGAGATCGGCAAGAAGGAGGCCCGGCTGGTCGCCGGCGGCAGCCGTCCCGACCACCTCCCCGACGGCAACTACCTCCAGCCGACCGTCTTCGCCGACGTCGAGCGGGACGCCCGTATCTTCCAGGAGGAGATCTTCGGCCCGGTCGTCGCCGTCGCGCCCTTCGACGACGAGTCCGAGGCCGTCGAGCTGGCCAACGCCACACAGTTCGGCCTGGCCGCCTACATATGGACCTCGGACCTCAAGCGCGGTCACCGCGTCGCACACGCCGTCGAGTCCGGCATGGTCTGGATCAACTCCCACAACGTCCGTGACCTGCGCACCCCGTTCGGCGGAGTCAAGGCCAGCGGGGTCGGCCGGGAGGGCGGCGCCCACAGCATCGACTTCTACACCGAGTCCAAGATCGTGCACGTGGCCCTGGGCGAAGTGCACACCCCCCGTTTCGGAGCCGCCTCATGAACACCCCGGCACCCGACGTCGTCCGCTCCGCGTACGCCCAGCTCGCCGTCACCGACCTCGGCGCCGCCCGCTGGTTCTGGGTCGACATGCTCGGCTTCCACGTCCAGCACGAGGACGCGGACTCCCTCTACCTGCGCGGCACCGACGAACTCACCCACCACTCCCTGGTGCTGCGCAAGGGCGAGACCGCGGCCCTCGACCACCTCTCCTACCGCGTCCGCACCCCCGAGGACCTCGACAAGGCCGAGCGGTTCTTCGCCGAACTCGGTCGGCCGGTACGACGGTTGAAGAGGGATGAAGGCACGCGCGGCGTCGGGGACGCCGTCCGGGTTGTCGATCCGCTCGGCTTCCCCGTCGAGTTCTTCCACGACATCGACCGCGCCGAACGCCTGATCCAGCGCTACGACCTGCACCGCGGCGCCGAGATCGCCCGCCTGGACCACTTCAACATCTGCACCCCCGACATCCCGGCGGCCTTCGCGCACTACAAGTCGCTCGGCTTCGGCTGCTCGGAGACCATCGAGGGCGACGAGCACGAGCTGTACGCCGCCTGGATGTACCGCAAGCAGACCGTGCACGACGTCGCCTTCACCGGCGGCGCCGGACCCCGCCTGCACCACCTCGGCCTCGCCACCCACGAATCCCACCAGGTGCTGCGCACGGCGGATCTGTTCGGAGCCGTGCGCAAGGAGCAGTACATCGAGCGCGGCCCGGGACGGCACGGTGTCTCCAACGCCTTCTACGTCTACCTGCGCGACCCCGACGGCCACCGGGTGGAGATCTACACCTCCGACTACTACACCGGCGACCCCGACCACGAGACGTACCGCTGGAACGTCCACGACGACCGTCGGCGCGACTTCTGGGGCAACGCCGTCATCGAGTCCTGGTACAAGGAGGCCACCCCGGTCCTCGACCTCGACGGCCGGCCGCAGCCCGTCTCCGACGCCCTCCTCGACGAGTCCGCCGTCCAGGTCGGCGCCGACGGCCTCGGCTGACCATCCAATCGACCGCACCATCTTCCGGAGGGACATCGTGGGAGCCGCAGAAAAGGCGTACGACGGCGTGGAGTTCGACCATGTGGTGATCGGGGCCGGGTCGGCGGGCTGTGTCGTGGCGCGCAGGCTGGTCGACGCCGGCCGACGCGTCCTGCTCGTCGAGACCGGCGGGCGGGACGACGACCCGGCCATCCACGACCCCGGCAGCCTCGGACGGCTGTGGAACAGCCCGTCGGACTACGCCTACTTCACCGAGCCGCAGGCCCATGCCGACGACACGAAGGTGTTCTGGCCGCGCGGCCGGGTGCTCGGCGGATCGAGCGCGATCAATGCGATGATCTATGTACGCGGTCACCGCGCCGACTACGACAGCTGGGCGGCGGCCGGCGCCACCGGCTGGTCCTACGACGACGTGCTGCCGTACTTCAAGCGCTCGGAGGACTTCGAGGACGGCCCGTCGTACTACCACGGAACCGGCGGGCCGCTCACCGTGAGCCGCAACCACCGGCCCAATCCTGTCAGTTCGGCGTTCGTGGAGGCGTGCGTCGATTCCGGGCTGCCGCTCAACGACGACTGCAACGCGCAGGACACCCTCGGCGCCGGACTCCTGCACCGCACCATCCGGGACGGAAGGCGGAGCACGGCCTGGGTCGCCTTTCTCGCGCCGGTGCTCGGCAACCCCCTGCTGACGGTCCGGACCGGCTCCCGGGCCACCCGGATCGTCTTCGACGACTCGGGAACGGCACGCGGAGTCGAGGTGGAGCGGAACGGCCGCCTCAAGACCGTCCGGTGCTCCGGGGACGTGATCCTGTCCGGCGGCACCATCGGTACGGCGCAGTTGTTGCTGCTCAGCGGGATCGGCCCGGCCGACGAGCTGCGCGCGCTCGGCATCCCGGTGCGGGCCGATCTGCCGGGGGTGGGCCGGAACCTGCACGATCACACGATCGCGCCGATGATCTGGGAGTCGCCGTCCGTGATCCCGGACGGGCAGGAGAACAAGCTGGAGGCGCAGTACTTCGCACGGAGCGACGCCGGTCAGCCGGTCCCTGACCTGCAGCCGCTGATGTCGCACCTCCCGCTGCCGGTGCCGGGCTACCAGGTCCCGGCGGCGGGGCACGGCTGGACCGTCCTGGCGGGCCATGTGCGCCCGTTGAGCAGGGGCAGTCTGCGGCTGCGTTCAGCCGATCCGGCGGACGCTCCCGTGCTGGACCCGAACTATCTCGCCGATCCCGCCGACCTCGCCGCCCTGGTCGCCGCGATCCGGATGACCCGCGAGATCGTGGCCGAGAAGGCGCTGGGCGACTGGCGGTCCCTGGAGGTCGCTCCGGGTCCGGGGGTGCGCAGCGACGAGGAGATCGCCGCCTATGTGCGGCGCACCCTGCAGAGCTACCACCACCAGGTGGGCACCTGCCGGATGGGCAGCGACCCGGACGCGGTCGTGGACCCGACGCTGCGTGTCCACGGCGTACCGGGACTTCGCGTCGCGGACGCCTCGGTCATGCCGTCCGTGCCCTCCGGCAACACCAACGCTCCCGCGATCATGGTCGGGGAGCGCTGTGCGGACTTCGCTCTGGGGACTCGGTGAGCCCAGAAGTAGCCGCCGTTCGCCCCGGTCGCGCGGCCATGCGTGTGCCATACATATCCCGGCTGCCGGTCATGCCGCAGGTTGTGGTCATGAGCGGGACGCCGACCGTGACGCCGAGGGCCTGAGCGCGTCGGGCGAAGTCGGCTGCGGTTCGGCAACGCCCTGAAGGGGCGCGGGGCCCTGACATCTGCGGCTCCACCGCGATGGGGGTCCCCCCGCTCAAGTGCAGCCGTGAGTGGGGAAGCGGCCGGCCACGACGGCGCCGCAACGGAACGACGGCACATCGCGGCACTTCCAGCGGAGCGCTCAGCCGGTCACCAGGTGTGCGGTGCCCGTCCCGTGACGGGCCCTGTGCGGGTCCCCCGGTGGGTCAGCCGAGGGCCGGGTAGTCGGTGTAGCCGCGCTCGTCGCCGCCGTAGAACGTCGCCGGGTCGGGCGTGTTGAACGGGCCGCCCTGCTGGAGCCGGACCGGCAGGTCGGGGTTGGCGAGGAAGAGAGCGCCGAACGCGACCGCGTCGGCGGTACCGTCCTCGACCAGGCTCAGCGCGTCCGGGCCGGTGAAGTGCGGGCGAGCGGTGAACGGGTTCAGGATGAACGTGCCCTGCCACTGCTTGCGCAGCTGGAGGGTCAGCTCGCGGTCCGGGCCCTCCATGAGGTGGACGTAGGCCAGGCCGAGCGGGGAGAGCGCCGTCAGCAGTTCGCCGTAGAGGGTCGGCAGGTCGCTCTCGACGATGTCGTTGAAGGGGTTTCCGGGCGAGATGCGGAAGCCGACACGGTGGGCGCCGACCGCGTCGGTCACCGCCTTGGCCACCTCCACACCGAAGCGGATACGGCCCTGGACGGTGCCGCCCCACTCGTCGTCGCGGAGGTTGGCGTTGTCGGAGAGGAACTGCTGGATGAGGTAGCCGTTGGCGCCGTGGATCTCGACCCCGTCGAAGCCCGCGGCGATCGCGTTGCGTGCGGCGGAGGCGAAGTCGGCGATCGTCTGCTCGATCTCGGCGGGCGCGAGTTCCTGCGGGGTGCCGCTGGGCTGCAGGCCCTCGGCGGTGAAGACCTGGGTGTCCGCGGCCACCACCGACGGAGCCACGGAGCTCAGGCCGTCGGGCAGCAGACTCGGGTGTCCGATGCGGCCGGTGTGCATGAGCTGGGCGAAGATCGCGCCGCCCTGCTCGTGCACGGCGTCGGTGACCGGGCGCCAGGCTTCCACCTGGGCGGAGCTGTGCAGACCGGGGGTGTTGGGGTAGCCCTGTCCCACCACGCTGGGCTGGATGCCCTCGGAGATGATCAGGCCCGCCGACGCCCGCTGGGCGTAGTAGACGGCCGTCGCCTCGGTGGGTGCCTGGTCGGGACCGTAGGCGCGGCTGCGCGTCATGGGCGACATCACGATGCGGTTGCGCAGGATCGTGTCGCCGAGATCGAGGGAATCGAACGGACTGGTCACGGAAACTCCAAACATGGTCGGCCAATCAATCCCTTCCGACTATACATTGGCCGACCAAATAAGTCATCCGGAAAGGCGGCGCGCGGCGGGATTCGACGCACACGGCACCGGCACGCCCAGCGGGCGTGCCGGATGGGCGTCACGCCCTGCCGAGCCGGGCGGCCCGTCCGTGGTGCGGGATCCGGCCGGCGGCGGCTGTCGCTACGACCGTATGAGTCCGCCGTCGACGTAGAGCGTCTGGGCGGTGATGAAGGCGGCGTCGTCGGATACGAGGAACGAGAGCATGCCGGTGAGGTCGTC
>NZ_JBSFEV010000077.1:0-21517 GCF_053594615.1 Streptomyces sp. NPDC001858 | reverse complement strand
AGGAACTGTGAGATCAGGTAGCCGTTCGCGCCGTGCAGTTCGACGCCGTCGAAGCCGGCGTCGACAGCGCGCCGGGCGGCTTCGGCGTACGAGCGCGCCTGCTCGGGCACCTCGGAGAGGTCCAGGGCGCGGGGCACCGGCGCGGGCCGCGGCCCGACCGGGGTGAACACCTCGCCCACGGCGGCGACCGCCGACGGACCGACCGGCTGGAGACCGGTGGTGTCGGCGTGCGAGACCCGGCCGCCGTGCATGATCTGGGCGAAGATCCGCCCGCCGTTGGCGTGCACGGCGTCGGTGACGGACCGCCAGGAGGCCACCTGCTCATCGGTGTGCAGGCCCGGGGTGCCCGGGTTGGACTGCCCGACCGGGCTGGGCTGCACCCCCTCGGTGACGATCAGCCCGGCGGTGGCCCGCTGGGCGTAGTAGGCCGCCATGGACGGGGTGGCGAGACCCCCCGCCTCGGCCCGGACCCGGGTCATCGGGGCCATCACGACCCGGTTGGGCAGCTCCAGACCTCCCAGCCGGTAGCGGTCCAACAGCGTGGTCGTGCCGGTCTTGCCGGTCATGCCGAACTCCTTTGTGCGGTACGGGATTTGGGAACGGCGGGCCGTCCGACGGATACGCTAGAACCTGACACCAATGTGAGGTGCAAGCCCTGGAGCCAGGTCGGGGCAGGGTCGGTCGGGAGGGTGAGATGCGGATCGGTGAACTCGCGGCGCGCAGTGGAGTGAGTGTCCGTTCGCTGCGCTACTACGAAGAGCAGGGACTGCTCGTCAGCACCCGTAGCAACGGCGGGCAGCGGCACTTCACGCAGGACGACATCGTGCGGGTCGACTTCATCCAGCGTCTGTACACGGCCGGACTGTCCAGCCGCACCATCATGGAACTGATGCCGTGCCGCGACGCGCCCAGCGACGAGAACTCCGACTCCGCGCTGGAACGCATGGCCCAGGAACGCGACCGGCTCTGCGCCCACATCGAGGAACTGCTGCGCGCCCGCGACTCGCTCGACGTCCTGATCGCCGCGGCCCGGGCCGACCGCGACGACCGCCGGACCGCCGCATGAAAACCCGGACAGTCCCCTCGGCAGACCCCGACTCGCGGACTGGCCACAGCTGTTCGGTGCTCTCGTGCGGTGGCGTCCCGCCGTACAAGAGCACCGAGTGTCGAGAAGATGTTCATGCGAGAAGCCCGGTGGTGACCTTCGTGAACCAGCGCGTTTCCTCTTCGGCAACGAGGTGCGCCGTTGGCCGGTCGGCGCAGAAACCGTCCGGGTCGGCTGCCTTGAGCCACAGCAGTCACACAGCGTCTCCGAGGAGAACACGCGCTCGGTCGACAGCTCGACCGGCCGTGTTCGAGGAGCCTACTCCGAGCGCTGCACGAACCCATTCCTCGCGAATCCGGTGAGGTGGGCGTAGGCAACGGCGTGGGTGCGGTCCCGTAGATCGAGCTTGCGCAGGATGCTCGACACGTGTGACTTCACCGTCTGAACGCCGACATGGAGGTGCCCGGCGATCTCCGCGTTGGTCCGGGCGTGGGAGAGCAACTGCAGTACCTCACGCTCGCGGACGGTCAGCCGGCCGATGCCGTCCGCCGCGGCCGGTGTATCCAGAGAGTCGGCGAAGCGGGCGACGTGGCGCCTGACGATGGACGGGTCGATGAGCACGTCGTCCCGGGCAGCGATCCGGACTGCGGCGATCATCTCCTCGGCGGGCAGCGACTTGAGCAGGAAACCGCGGGCGCCGGCGCTCATGGCCCGGTGGACGTAGTCGTCGGTGTCATGCATGGTGAGCACAATGATCCTGGTGCGGTTGCCGGGCGTGGCCAGGATCGCCGAGGCCGCGCCCAGACCGGTGCGGCGCGGCATGCGGATGTCGAGGACGGCGACGTCGGGGCGTAAGCGGAGCACCGCGTCGACCGCCTGTTCGCCGTCCGCGGCCTCGGCCACGACATCGATGTCGTCCTGGGATTCGAGAATCGCGCTGAATCCCGAGCGGAAGGCCGCATGGTCGTCCGCGATGAGCACGGTGATGCGGGAGGTCGTCGTCATCAGGGTCTTCCCAAGGGTAGGGAAACGGCGGTTCGCCAGGTGTGGCCGTCTGCTCGCGGGCCGCTGCTGAGGCGTCCGCCGAACGCCAGCACGCGGGTACGGATGCCGGTCAGGCCACGGCCCTCACGGGCCGTGGCTCCCGAGGAGGAGCAGGGGTTGACGGTCTCGATCTCCAGTCGGCCTGCCGTGTGACGGACCACCACGTCCGTGGCGCCGCCGGCTCCGTGGCGCAGCGCGTTGGTCAGCATTTCCTGGACGATGCGGAACAGGGCGGCGTCGAGCCGGGCAGGAAGGGCGGGCGACTCCCCGACGGTTCGCAGCCGTATCGTGAGACCCGTCCCCCGCAGGCCGTTCACCAGTTGCTCGACGTCTCCCAGGCCGGGCTCCCGGACGGCCCCCGATCGCTGCCCCAGCAGCAGGTCGAGCATCTGCCGCAGATCGTGCAGCGCCAGCCGGCTGGAGTCCTCGACCGAGCGCACCGACGCGAGGGCGGCCCGGTCACCGTCGGCGCGGTTCAGCCGCAGCCGTGCCGCCCCGGCATGCACGCTGATCGCGCTGACATGGTGAGTGACGACATCGTGCAGATCACGGGCGATGGCGGCCCGGTCCTCGGCGACGGCCCTCTCGACCGCCTCCCGGGCATCCCGCTCCTCCTGCTCGGCCTGCCGTCGCAACTCGTCCAGATAGGCACGGCGGGCGGTCGTGTAGCGGCCGACGAGCCACGAGATCAAGCCGATCTTGGCAGCGGTGACACCGACGTACCAGTCGAGCGCGTACCCCCGGGCGAGATGCGCGAGCACGAGGCCGACGATCACCGCGACGAGCGTGGCGACGGCCTGCCTGCCCCGCAACCAGGCCCCCGCCCGGTACGACGCGACCAGGATGCCTGCCTCGTTGAGCCGCAGATGGAGCGGCCCGCCCAGCAGCACTGCGCAGACCACGTTCACCGAGACACCGGCCACTGCGACAGCCCCCGACCACCGCGTCCGGCCGGCGAGCGCGGCATCGGCGGCGACGACGCAGATCAGGGCGAAGGCCCAGGAGGCGCCGAGGGTCGGGAAGTCCTGCAGTAGAAAGGCCAGTACGTCGGCGCACACGCAGACGCCCGCGACCAGGAGCGACTGGCGCTTCAGGCCGGTCCGAGCCCTGGCGGAAGTGTTCAAGGGTCCCCCGACGGCCTCGGCCAACCTGCGACGATCACACGTAACCGTGCCGGTCGCATCCCTCTCGCGGGGGAAGATCGGGCACACGTGCGTTCCTACGGTATCGGAATGGCACTTCTCAGATCCTGGCGCCCCCTTCTGGCCTTCGTGGTCACGGGAGGAATCCTGTTGTCGCTCTGCTACTTGGCAGCGCGGTCGGAGGAGACCCTGTCCGTACCCGAAGGGGCGGCGCCCGGTTCGCTGACCATGCGGTCCTGCGACTACGACACCGAAGCCGGAAGCGTCGCCGCCGACTGCGGCACACTCGTCGTCCCGGAGAACCGGAGCGACCCCGAGTCCGACCTGATCGCGCTCCCGGTGACGCGTGTGCGTGCTGTCTCCGACCACCCCAAGGAACCGGTCTTCCGGCTGGGCGGCGGCCCCGGAGCCACGAACATGGACTTCCCGGAGGCAAGCCGGCTCACCGACGACCACGACGTGGTGCTGGTCGGTTACCGGGGCGTCGACGGATCGAGCCGTCTCGACTGCCCCGAGGTCAGCGCGGTCATGCAGTCCTCCGACGGGATCGCGGACGCCAAGACCCTGCCTGCCACGACCCGGGCCTTCAAGCTGTGCGCGGACCGGTTGACGGACGACGGCACCGATCTCGCTGGCTACTCCGCCGTCCAGCGGGTCGAGGACATGGAGGCCGCGCGTACCGCCCTGGGCTACGAACGGATCAACCTGTTCAGTTCGAGCGCCGGAACCCGCAGCGCCATGATCTACTCCTGGCGCCATCCGAAGGTGCTGCTCCGGTCCGTGATGGTCTCGGTCAATCCTCCCGGTCACTTCCTCTGGGACCCGCGCATCACCAACGCGCAGTTCGACCAGTACGCGCAGTTGTGCAGCAACGATGACGCCTGCGCCGACCGCACGCCGGACCTCGCGGAGTCGATCCGGAAGACCGCCGCCGACATCCCCGAACGCTGGGGGCCCTTCCGCATCAAGGACACCAACGTCCGGGTCCTGAGCCAGTACGCCATGCACCACAACGGCCCGGCCTCGGCACCGAACAACGCGCCGACCGTCATCGATGCCTATCTGAGTGGGGACAGCCGCGCGCTGTGGGCGATGTCGGTCCTCGGCGACCTCGCGCTGCCGGAGTCGATCGTGTGGGGTGAGTTCGCCTCGTTCGCCATGATCGACGGCCCGGCGGCACAGGAGTACTACGACAACGGCGGTGATCCGGGCTCGATACTCGGCAATGCGTCGACCGACTTCCTCTGGGCCGGGAAGTCGGGTCTGGCCACGGTGTGGCCGGACAGTCCGGACAACGCCGAGTACCGCGAGGTACGGCCGAGTGACGTCGAGACCCTTCTCGTCAGCGGCGAGGTCGACTTCTCCACTCCCGCGCAGCTGGCCACGGACGAGTTGCTGCCCTCGCTGTCCCGCGGACAGCAGGTGATCCTTCCCGGACTGGGGCACACCGCCGACTTCTGGGAGCACCGCCCAGAGGCCGGCAAGCGCCTGCTGACCACCTTCTACGACACCGGCAAGGTGGACAGCTCCCGGTTCGACCGGCGGCCGGTCGACTTCGAAGCTGTTCCCTGGAGCATGTCCACGATCGCCGAGCTGTTGATCGGTGTCGCCCTGGCCGGCGCCGTCCTGGGCCTCGGCCTGCTCGCCGTGATCGCTCGCAGGTCGCGCCGACGCGGTGGTTTCGGCCCCCGGGCGAGCATCTGGATGCGCGTCCTGACGCCGGTTCCGCTGGGCCTCGGGGGATGGCTGCTGGGGGTCCTGCTGGTCTGGACGGTCGTGCCGGACGACTTCGTGGGCAGCGCGACCGTCATCGTGCCGGGGACGGGCCTGCTGATCGGCCTCGGCGCCTACCTGGCCTGGACCCGCCGCGAGCAGCCGCCCCGGCTCCGGCGCGCCGGACTGATCGCGGCGGTCTGCGGTGCGTTCCTCGGCGCATGGCTCGGTTCCTATGCGATCACGGGTCTCCTGGCCCCTGCTACGGGCATCGTCGGAGCGGGTGCAGCAGCGAATCTCGGGCTGCTGTGTGTCACGCACTTCCGAGGGCGGCTGCCGGGCCGCGTTCGCAACGAACCGGTGACCCCATGACTCCGTGGCTCGCCCGGCTCGGGGCTCGTCCTCCGCGCGCGAGCGGTGAGGCCCGCCGTTCCATCCGGCCCCACACGAAGAACCGTGCGACTGCCTGGCACCTGTACGGCGGTCTGCCGCACGGGTGGTGCCGGCACCTTCATAGCGCCTCCGTGCCAACGTCACCGCACGCAGCAACCACTCGACCGGCCCGTACGGGACGCGCCGAAGCAGCCACCGAGCCATGAACAGCGACTGGGTGGGGTAGTTGGCCAGCGCCACACGGCCGGCCGGGGCCGGCACACCACCCAGTCGTCGTCCCCGACGGGTGCGTAGCAGGAGCGGCAGTTCGTAGGTGTCCGCAGCGGTCAGCGCGGGAGCAGTGCGCACCCCGACAGTCGATCCGACCTCGTACCAGCGCGCGGCCAAGGGCCCATTGCGGCAGACCGCCATGAGAACGCTGCCGGTCAGGCCGATCGACAGGCCGCAGACGACGATGCGCACCATCCATGCGGGTACCGGCCGGGCTCGGAGAGCACACCATGCCGGCCCGCGGCAACGCCCACCAGGAACGCCGCCGGCATGTCTCCGCCGTAGAGGATGTTCCACCCCAGCCCGTCGCGTGGCCAGGGCAGATTGGTCCTGATGACCGAGCCGGGACCACCCCGACGGGCAGCCACCTCCTCGTTGACCACAGCCGTGATGTCCTGTGCGCGCACGAACTCCGCATGGGCCACGGTGAACAGGCCCCGGGCCGGGAGGCACACGGCGGTCCCCTCGACAAGCCGGCCGCGGGCCGTATCACCGTACGTGGCACGATGTCCCGGAGCGCGAACAGCAGGAGGCTCAACACCGCGTAGACACTGAGTACGTCGCCGGGGAGCAGCAGAGCCCACGGGCGAGGCCGAGCAGGAACAAGCAACTCAGACGACGCAAGGGGCGGGGAGCAAAGGCCACTTCCGCGCGTTCGGCCGAGGCCCCGTACAAGCCCTCCGGGTGACATCGATTCGCGGGCTCGACGGGCGTCTCGGCAGCAGAGGCATTGTCGTCAGACGCCATGACATCTCGGCGATCGAGGCAGACCCTTTCCCGCAGCAGACCTGGAAGCCCTGCGTTGGGTACGCTCCTCCCTCACCAGCCAGCCGGATCCCCGGACAGGCACTCGGTGTTCGAGGCCGGCCTTCCGTCGAGGAGCCGCACGATGGCGACGCCGAACCCCGCACATCCACCCCTGCACATACCGGCACGGGACATTCCGGTTCCCACCTCGGTGAGTCCTCAGGCACAGGCCATGCTCGCCCAGGGAATCACCGGACCGGCACCGGACTGGCCCGCGCCGGACGACGTCCAGGGCTGGCGCGAGATGGTCGCGGCCATGGACGCCGGCCTGGCTGCCCTGGTCACGGCGGGCGCAGCCGGGGCCGTTCCCGCCGGGACGGTCGTCAAGGATCTGAAGGTGGGCGACGTGCCCGTCTACGCAGTCACCCCTGAGGGCGTCGATCCCGCCGACCGCCGGGCGTATCTCGACATCCACGGGGGCTCGTGGACGCTCTGCGGCGGCGAGATCTGCCGCGCCGTCGCCATCGCCACGGCCCCCGCGATCGGCGCCCCGGTGTGGGCGGTCGACTACCGGATGCCGCCCGACCATCCCTACCCCATCCCACTCGACGACTGCCTGGCCGTCTACCGGACGCTGCTGGACGATCACCGCCCGGAGGACATCGTCGTCGGCGGTGTCTCGGCGGGCGGGAACCTCGCGGCGGCGCTGATGCTGCGGGTCCGGGACGAGGGGCTGCCGCTGCCGGCGGCGGTCGTGCTGTCGACCCCGGTCACCGACCTGACCGAGGCCGGTGACACCTGGCAGACCAACATGGGCATCGACACCGTGCTGATCGACAGCCTTCAACCCGCGGTGCGGCTCTACGCCGGCGGCCACGACGTGCGCGATCCGTACCTCTCACCGCTCTTCGGTGACTTCGCCAAGGGCTTCCCGCCCACGATCCTGCTCTCGGGCACCCGCGACTGCCTGCTGTCGGACACGGTGCGCCTGCATCGTGCGCTCCGGGCCGCCGGAGTCCCCGCCGAGCTGCACGTCTTCGAGGCGGCCGGCCACGGCGGCTTCCACGGCACGGCACCCGAGGATCAGGACCGGGCCGGCGAGATCCGCAGGTTCGTCGACGCGCACTGGGGCCGCAGCGGCCGATAGCCACGGGCCGGCGAGTTCTGCCCGACGCCGAGGATCGGCGGTACGGAGGACTCGCCGGGTCCGCGAGCAGGGGAAAGCGCACAGGGGAAGGAGCGCATCGGATCCGGAAAGTCACACGGCGCTGAGGATGGGCAGGAGCGCGTGGCGACACCGCATGCTTCGGACGCGTCTCCCGGTCGTCTTCCTCGTACCGTCCGGATCGACGTGTGTGCGCCCGGTCAGGACGTGCCGGTGTCCGCTCCTTCGGCGTGGAACCCCGCAGGCTCTGCCGCCACGACCGAGATGGACTCGAAGGCGGTGATCGCGGTCGGGGTCATGACGTTGAAAATGGCGGCTCGGACCTCTTGGGCCATGTCGATGGTGCGGTCGAACAGCCATTGCGCCTGAAGGCCGTCCATGAGGGCGGTGAGCCGGAGGGCCGCTGTGTCCGGGTCCACGTCACGGCGAAGATGGCCGGCCTCATGGGCCTGCCACAACGCGCGCGCGGTGCCGCGGCGGATGCGGTCGTAGCGCTCGACAAAGTAGCCGTGGGCCGGGTGATCGGGGTCTGACGCTTCCGCCGACAGGCGGACGAAGAGCTCGATCAGCCCGGGCATGAGCTGGTTGTGCCCGGCGAGATCGACCATTCCCCGGAGCACGCCGAGGCCCTCGGGAAGGCCGACGTACGGCCGGAACCGGGCGCGGTCCTCGGCGTCGCGGTCCACGAGAACGGCCCTCAGGAGGGCCTCTTTGTCGGGGAAGTAGTGCAGCAGACCGGCGCGCGAGATGTCGCAGGCGGCGGCGATCTCGAGAATCGTCGCCGCCCCGAAACCTTTCTGCGCGAAGTGTTCCGCAGCGGTGTGGATGATCGCGGCTCGTCGGGCCCGCCCTTTGGCGTAGCCGTTCCGCTGATCAGCCTTGCGCGTCCTCGCCGGGACAGTGGGCCTCATGGATCCGACTCTAGCAGGGGTATTGACGAATACTTACACGAGTGTAGATATTTGGTTTCCGCCACATGTCGTGGCCCGTCCCCACAGGAGTCGCCATGCTCGAAACCCCTCCGGAGGCTCCGGCCGCAGTCGTCGAACCCACTCGCCTTCCCCGCGGCTACGTGCCCCGCCTTGCGGGTGCCCAGTTCGGCATGTATATGGCGATACTGACCCCGCTCGTCGGCGGACTGTCCGTCAGGATCCAGCACCTGGTGGGAGTCGACGCGGCGGCGACCCAGCTGGGGTTGGTGACCGGGACCGGTGCGTTGTTCGCGATGGTGTGCCAGCCGCTGGCCGGACGGCTGTCCGACCGCAGCACGTCCCGGTTCGGCATGCGCCGGCCGTTCGTCGTCGGCGGCGTCCTCGCGATGTTCCTGGCGCTGACGGTCTGCGCGATCGCCCCTGACGTAACGATTCTGCTGGTGGCCTGGTGCGTCGCTCAGGGCGCGGCGAACTTCGCCTTCGCCGGTGCCACGGCCACCGTCGCCGACCAGGTACCGGAGAACAAGCGAGGGTTCGTCTCGGGCGTCATCGGGGCGAGCACCCCGCTCGGCATCCTCGTCGGATCGGCGCTGCTGTCCTTCCTGTCCACCGACTTCCTGCGGTTCTTCGTCCCCGCCCTGTTCGCTCTCGCGTTCGGGACCTGGTTCGGCCTCAGACTGAAGGACCGCGTCCGCGCGGAGCCGCCCACGGAACCGCTGGGCCTGCGCAGCCTGCTCATGTCCTTCGTGTTCAACCCCCGCAAGAACCCGGACTTCGGCTGGGCCTGGCTGAGCAGGTTCTTCATCGTGCTCGGCTACGGCGCCCTGAGCGGCTATCTCACGCTGTTCCTGGCCGCCCACTTCGGCATGACCGACACGGACGAGCAACTGAGGTTCAACGCCATCGCCAACACTCTGAACATCGCCCCGCTCATGGTGTGCGCCGTCCTCGGCGGGTTCCTGTCCGACCGGATCGGGCGGCGCAAGCCGTTCGTCCTGATCTCGGGCCTGGTCATCTCCGGCGCACTCGTCGTGGCCGCCTTCACTCCCGCGATGGGGGGTGCCGGACTCCCGGTCCTGCTGGTCGTCGAGGTCGTCATCGGCATCGGCGCCGGCATGCTCTTCGCCGTCGACCAGGCACTCTGCATCCAGCTGCTGCCCAACAAGGAGGACACCGCCAAGGACCTCGGCGTGCTCAACATGGCCAACACCCTGCCCACGTCGGTCTCCCCGTTCCTGGCAGGCGTCCTGGTCATCCCGGTGGGAAACTCCCTGCTGGGCGGCACCGGCTACTCGACGTGGTTCATCGTCTCGGCACTGTTCTGTGTGATCGGGTCGCTCATGATCACCCGGGTCAAGAGCGCCACGTGACCGCCGTACGGCCGACTGCCTGACCGCCACCCGCACTGTTCCTGCCCGCCCGGCCGCCTCCCAGGAGTCCGCCGGGCGGGCAGCGCAGAGGCGGAGAACACGCCCCCGCTCACCGATACCAACCCCCCACACGCATGTACTTCAGAGAGGCCCCAGCACCATGACCACCGAGCCCCGTCACCCCTACCAGGACGCTTCGCTCGGCGTCGACCAGCGAGTCGAGGACCTGCTGTCCCGTATGGGGCCCAAGGACAAGGCCGCACTGATGTTCCAGCCCATGTCCACCGTCGCCCCTCTGGACGAGCCCGGCCAGTTCGGCGTGCCGTCGATGGGATCCCTGCTGGCCAAGGGCATCACCCACTTCAACATCCTGTACGGCCCGACCGCCCGCGCGATCGCCGAATGGCACAACGCCGTGCAGCGGACGGCGCTCCGGCACCCGCTCGGGATCCCGGTCAGCATCTCCAGCGACCCCCGGCACGCCTTCACGAACAACCCCATGACGGCGCTGGTGGCCGGTCCGTTCTCGCAGTGGCCCGAACCGCTCGGCTTCGCCGCGATCGGCTCGCCCGAAGTGGTCCGGCACTGGGCCGACACCGTACGGCGCGAGTACCTCGCCGTCGGCATCCGGGTCGCGCTGCACCCGCAGATCGACCTCGCCACCGAGCCCCGCTGGTCACGCATCAGCGCCACCTTCGGCGAGGACGCCGACCTGACCACCCGGCTCGCCGTCGCCTACGTACGCGGCCTCCAGGGCGAGCAGGTCGGGCCCGAGTCGGTCTCCGCCATGGCCAAACACTTCCCCGGCGGCGGCCCGCAGAAGGACGGGGAGGACCCGCACTTCGCCTACGGCCGCGAACAGGTCTACCCCGGCGACAACTTCACCTACCACCTGGAGCCGTTCAAGGCCGTCATCGAGGCCGGCGTCTCGCAGATGATGCCGTACTACGGCATGCCCGTCGGAACGGAGTTCGAGGAGGTCGGCTTCGGCTTCAACAAACAGATCATCACCGGCCTGCTGCGCGAGCAGCTCGGCTACGACGGCATCGTCTGCGCCGACTGGGGCATCCTCGGCCACACCTGCTGGGGCGTGGAACACCTCAGCTACGACGAGCGCATGCTCAAGGCCCTCGACGCCGGACTCGACCAGTTCGGCGGCGAGTTCAAGACCCATGTGCTGGTCGACCTGGTCAAGGGCGGCCGCGTCGCGGAGGAGCGCCTCGACACCTCCGTACGACGCTTGCTGCGCGAGAAGTTCCGCCTCGGCCTGTTCGACAACCCCTTCGTCGACGCCGAGCGGGCCGACCTCGTCGTCGGCACCGCCCAAGCACGCGCCGACGGGCTCGCCGCACAGGCGGCCGCGCACGTCCTCCTCAAGAACGACGCCGGCCCCGCCCACCTGCCCCTCACCGCACCCCTGCGCCTCTACGCCGAGGGCCTGTCCGCTGAAGCGGTCGGCGCCCGCGCCACCCTCGTCGACACCCCCGCCGAGGCGGATGTCGCCGTACTGCGCGTGGATGCGCCCTTCGAGCACCGGCCGGGCCCCGTCGAGGCGTTCTTCCGCGCCGGGTCTCTCGCCTTCCCGGACGAGGAGATCGAGCGCATCCGGACCATCTGCGAGACCGTCCCGACCGTCCTCGCCGTCTACCTCGACCGCCCGGCCGTCCTCACCGGCATCGCCGAGCACGCCGCGGCGATCACCGGCAACTTCGGCGCCTCCGACGAGGCCTTCGTCCGGATCCTGTTCGGCGAGGCCCAGCCCGAGGGCAAGCTGCCGTTCGACCTGCCGTCCTCCATGGACGCCGTGACCGCCAGCCGGTCCGACGTCCCCTTCGACACCGAGAACCCGTTGTTCCGCTTCGGCTTCGGCCTGCGCTACGAGAACTGGACTCCCGCCACCGCACCCGTCCCGAGCGCATCGCCGACCGGTCGGGGCACAGTGCCGACGGGGCGGTAGAACCCCGACACAGCGACCCGTGGTACGGAGGGAGCGCCGGGCGGCGCGGAGCCATACGTCCTCATGAGACGGAGACCGTCGACACCGCCCCGCGCGAAGTGCCGGCAGACCGATGCCGAGCGCCCGCGCTTCCGACCAGCGCTCTCACCGTCGGGCAAGCCGTCCCACAGGGTTCGGTCGGGTTCCATCGAGTACGCACGTGCCTCGGCAAGCATGGGCAGGACGAAGGACGACCCGTCCGCTGACAGATCCCGCGAAGGTGACTGAGCCTACGTGAGCTCCTTCCGCATCAACGTGCACATCGTGTCGTAGCGGCGCAACGATCCATCAGGAGCTTGTTCGTCCCACGAGTCCGGCTGACGGTCGTACGCGACATATCCCAGCCTTTCGTACAGCGCACGTGCCCGAGGGTTGGTTTCCTCCACACCGAGCTCGGCCTGCCGCAGACCGCGGTTCCTGATCCGCAGTTCTGCGGCTCCAACAAGAAACGTGCCGATCCCGCACGACTGCAATGCGGGGTGGACTGCCAGCTGCCACAACGTGCCGACACCCTCATTGACTTGGTAGTCGACGCCGCCCTTCGCCACAGGGATGTCCGTTGCAGGGCAGACCGCAAGGTAGTCCACCTCGCCGATCCGGGCACGTTCCAACTGCTTGGCGACGCCGGCCAGGTGGTGGTCAGACCCTGCCCACCCGCACGACGCCAGGTCCGCATGCACCAAATCACGGGCTGACAGCTTCAGCACAACATCGATCATCTTCACTACCTCCGGCGAGCCAGCATCCATGCCGGTCACACAGGGCGCAAAGCCGTTTGCTCTGCCCGCACTCCGGTCACGTCCACGGGAGTTGCGCATCGAGGTGGAGGCGGGCTTTGGCGAGGAGTTCGATGCCCATGTAGCGGCGGGCTTCGGTCCACTCGTCGTTCTGCTCGGCCAGGACTGCTCCGACAGGCGGATCAGGGCGGTGTGGTCGGGGAAGATGCCGACCACGTCGGTGCGGCGGCGGATCTCCTTGTTCAGGCCACTCTCGCGGGTTATCGGACCAGATCTGCCGCCAGATCTCGCGCGGGAATGCGGTGAGCGCCGGCAGGTCGTGCTGTGCGGTGTCCACGTGTGCTGCGGCCTTGGGGAACTTGCCTTCCAGGGTGTCCAGGACGTGCCACATCTGGGCCTGGACAGCCGCTGTGTCGGGCCGTTCGAAGACGGTCCGCAGCAGCGTGGCCACCCACGGCTGGGCCGATTTCGGAACCTGGCTCAGCAGATTTCGGACGCAGTGAAGCCGTAAAGAATCAACACGGAGAGGAGGGCGACCACCACGCGCTCTCTGTCATCGAGCTTCTGGGGGGGGAGACACCGCCGCGGCTGCTCGGCCGGCGATCGGCGCCCCTGGAAGGCACGACAAGCTCAGTCTGACGCGAGCCGTAGTGTCCGAATTGCGACGGCCGCTGCCGCGCGCTCCGTCGCCTGCGGAGTGCGGTGTGTAGCCATCGGGGTGATTTCGGCCCCAGGACACGCAGGAGTGTGCCACAGTAGAGCCCCCACTTATGGGGCACCTTGTTCCAAAAATATGCTAGGTTTCCTGCGATCGTGAACTGCGGAGCGCCGGCCTCTACGGGCGCCAGTGCACTCGCCGATACAAGGAGCAGGGCGACATGAGCGACAGCACCATCACCATCCGCGTCGGCGCCGACGGAGCCACGACGATGATCAATCTGTTCACCGTCGAGCCCGGCGACCAGGACGAGCTCGTGCGGCTCGAGGTCACCGGCATGACGGGAATCGCGAGCAAGATGCCCGGGTTCGTGCGGGGCAGCATTCACCGCAGTCTCGACGGAACCCGCCTCGTGAACTACATCCACTGGGCGGACGGCGACGCCTGGCGGAACGCACACGACGTGCTGCAGGCGGACCCGGAGTACCGCGAGCACATGGAGAACGTCCGGCGCATCGCCACCGCCGACCCTCACCCCTACGAGGTCATCGCGGTCATCGACGGCACTGGGGTCTGAGCTTCGGGGCGGGTGATCGCCATCGCTAAGATCCGCCCATGAGTTCGACAGCCGATGAGAAGCCGTCCGGCGGCCGAGTACGCGACCCCCGCCCCAACCGCAACCGCACTCTTGCTCTCGACGCAGCGAAGGCGTTGCTGCTAGAGAGCGGCTGGGATGCGGTCACGCACCTCGCGGTAGCCGATCGCAGCGGACTCGGGCGCACGACGCTGTACCGCTTCTGGCCCGAGCGGGCAGATCTTCTGCACGATCTGATCGAGAGCGAGCTGCCCTCGAACGAGGTGATCCCGACGGGAGACCTGCGGGCCGACTTCATCTCCGAGCTCCTGCGGCTCGCCGATCGCGTCAATGACCCTCGCACGGCCACGATGACCCTCACCGTCACGGAGAGGGCAGCCACGGATCCCCAGTTCGCGAAACTGCGGGATCGCTGGCACCTCGAAGGCACCAAAGGAGTGCGGGAGCTCATCCGTGACGGCGTGGCCGCAGGCCTGCTCGGGCAGGGCATCGCGATGCAGGATGCCGTGGATCAGCTGGCGGGCCCGCTGGTGCTGCGCGGCCTGTTCGCCGCCGCCCCGGTGACGCCGGATTACGTGGAGCGAACGGTCGATCGCTTCCTCCGCGAGTTCGGGCCCGGACGGCTGGAGAATCCGCTCGAATAATTTTTGGAACAGATTGCTCCAAAAATGCTAGCCTCGCTGCATGAACCGAGTGATCGGCGACAAGGACGTCGCCCGCACCAGTCAAGAGGCAGCTCCGAAGCCTCAGTCCAATGCCGAGAAGCTTGTGGCATTCCAGCAGCACTTCGTCGACCAGGGCGACGAGAGCGTGGCGGATCTGCTCCTCGATCCCGACTTCACCGTGGACCGGGCCGGACTCACCAGTGCTCTCGGAGCCCTGGCAGCGATCGGCGAGATAGCACCCGCCCAGCTTCAGAGCAGCGAGCTGAGCAAGATCGAGGGCCTGAAGCAGGCCGCCAAGGTCATGCGTTCGGCGTTCGACGAATGGCGCCATCACGACCACACCCTGATCGCCGACGGTGATCTCGTCACGGGTCACTGGAGTGTGACGGCCCGTCACAGCGGAGAGTTCTTCGGGATCCCGGCTACCGGCCGCACCTTCACCTTCACCGAAGCCGGCACCGCTCGCTTCGAGAACGGCAAGATCAAGGAACTCTGGTTCCTGTCGGACTCCGTCGAGTTCCTTCGCGGCATCGGCTACTCGCTCGCCGGAAAGGCCGCGGGCGACGCCGAGTCGTGGGCCCCCCACCCGAACGTGGACCGGCTCCGGCGCCACTACCAGGCGTTCACGGAACGCGACCTGGACACGATCGCGGCAGGTTACGCCGCCGACGTCGTCTGGCACGGCGACCACGCCCAGCCCGGTGAGGCGCTCGTCGGCCGCGACGCGGTCATGGAGGTCATCGGGCTGCACCTGGACCGCTCGAACGACAGCGCCAGGCACCAGGTGCAGAGCATCGTCGGCAGCGGCGAGTACGTGATGTCCTACCTCACCTACCGCGCGTCCCGCCCCGACGGCCGCACGATTTCCGGCAACGAGTCCCAGATCCACCGGATGAACGCCGACGGCACGATCGCCGAGGTGTGGACCTACCTCGAGGACTCCGCAGGGTTCCGCGAGTGGCAGCAGGAGGAAGGGGACCCGGTCCCCGACGAGGCGGAGAAGGTCGCCGAACATCCTCTCGTCACCCGGATGAAGACGGCGGTGGCCGCGGCCAGCGACTCCCTCGACCTCACGCTCCTGCGCGAGATGATGGCCGAGGACTGTGTGCTGCACGCCGACGGCAACAGCCCCCTCGGCGGCGACCACCACGGCCGTGACACGGCACTGGCCAACTTCCCGAACCTCACGGCGATAGCGGGCGGCACCCTGGCGCTCGAAGTCACCGACATCATGGCCAACGAGAGCTTCCTCGTGATGCTGAACCGGGCCACCGCAGAGCGGAACGGCCAGGACATGGCCCAGATGATCTGCGTGATCTGGCGGTTCGTCGACGGCCGCGCGGTCGAGATCTGGGATCACTTCGCCGACGTGACCAAGTGGGACGCGTTCTGGGAGTCGCCCGCCGCCCCGAACAGCGAAGCAGGTACGAGATGAGCGTCGCACTCGTCACCGGCGGCTCGCGCGGTATCGGCCGCGCCGTCGTGCAGCGTCTGGCCGAGGACGGCTTCGACGTCGCCTTCACGTTCAAGGAGAACACCGCCGCGGCCGAGGAGGCGACCGCTGCCGTCGAGGCGAGCGGGCGCCGCGCCCTCGCACTCCAGGTGGACGCGGCCGACCCCGCCCGGATGAGGGAGGTCGTACAGACCGTCATCGACACCCTCGGCTCCATCACCGTGCTCGTGAACAACGCGGGCGCGGGTGAGGCACGGCCTCTCGCGGACATCACGACGGAGGAGATCCAGCACAACGCCGCGATCAACTTCGTGACACCGTTCGTGATGATGCAGGAGGCGGCGAAGTCGATGCGGCCGGGCGGCCGGATCGTCACGATCTCCACCAGCCTGACGTCGCTGCTGCTGCCGGGCACGGCGCTCGGCACTCCCGCGAAGCTCGCGGGAGAGGCCCTCACGGCCATCGCCGCCAAGGAGTTCGGCCCGCTCGGCATCACCGTCAACGCGATCGCCGCCGGGGCGACCGACACCGAAGGCTTCCGGGCGTCGTCAGGGCACATGCGCGGCGCCATGGAGGCCTCGTCGCCCTTCGGACGGCTCGGCCGGCCCGACGAGATCGCCGCGGCCGTCGCCTTCCTGGTGGGGCCCGACGGTCAGTGGGTCAGCGGTCAGACGGTGCGAGTCAATGGCGCGCTGGTCTGACGGCGGGATGGCGGAAGGAGCCGCCGCCGTGGAGAGCACGCAGCCGGACCGGGGCGGGTCGCTGGCCGGCCGTACCGCGGTCGTCACCGGAGGGAGCTCGGGCATCGGGCTCTCGATCGCCCGGGCCTATGCCTCGCGGGGAGCCCGCGTCGTCATCGGCGCACGCGACGAGAGCAGGGGAGCAGCCGCCGCCGAAGCGATCGGAGCCGAGTTCGTCCGGGCCGACGTCAGCGACGTCGACGAGGGCCGGCGGCTGATCGAGCAGGTCGTCGACCGGTTCGGGCGGGTCGACATCCTGGTGAACACGGCCGGGATCTTCGACGTCGGCCCCTCCGAGGAATTCTCTGAAAAGCGATGGGACGCCGTGGTCTCCACGAAGCTGAAAGGAGCGTTCTTCTGCACGGCTGCGGCGATTCCGGCGATGCGCGAGGCGGGCTGGGGACGGGTCATCACCGTGTCGGCCAATCCCAAGCCGTATCCCGGCGCGGCCGCCTACCGCGCCGCGAACGCGGCCATCGGCGCTCTGACCACCACCTGGGCGCTGGAGTTCGGGAGGTCGGGCATCACTTTCAACGAGATCAGGCCCGGGCTGATCGACACCCCGGCGACGAAACCGATCACGACGAATCCCGCGATGCTCGCGCACACCGTAGCGGGCATCCCGGCCGGGAGGATCGGAGCCAGTGACGAGGTAGCCGCCGCAGCCGTCTACCTGGCGAGCGAGGATGCCCGCTACCTGCAGGGGGCGTCGCTCGTCATCGACGGTGGTCTGAGTCTGGGCTGGTCGTACGGGGACTGACCTCTCCCGTTCGCCTCTGCCGGATTTTGATAGCCAATCCGCCTGGCCGGTGTGGAGGACGGCGGAGCCGATGAAGTTGTCGGAGACCTGAGCTTTCAGCTCCGCGAGCCGGCCGTGATCAGCCGGATCGCGGAGCTGGAGGCGCTCGCGAAGGGGCGCGCTGAGACGGTTGCGCGTCAGGCGCGGTGTCTACGGCAGGTGACCGAGCTCGTCCGAGGCAGCGGTCACCACGTGACTCGGTTCCCCGGTCACTTCAGCGAGGCGCTCCGGGGTACTGGTGCGCTCCGGCCCAACGACGGGGATGGCGCGGAGCGGCAGGGGGTCGTGCGCCGCGAACAAGCGACCGCCGGCGGCAGCGGGCGAGAGCGGGCGGCGGGCCGACGATGTCGACGTCGTTCGTCGCCGCCGGCCCGCGCATTCGTCCGTGTCCGGGCGGACCGACACCGACGGTTCATGGGCAGCGACCGTCCATCGGACTGCGGCCGCCGGAATGCTCCGATCAGCCGCGAACGCCGGCGCCGACAGCTGCGGGATCCCTGCCGGGCGGGCCCAGCCGGGACTCCGACAGGTCTTCGGTGAGAAGGCGTCTGGCGATGCTGTCGAGGGCTTCCTGAAGTTCCGGGCAGCTGGGCCGTCCCAGGTCGTCCTCGACGAGTGCGGCCACTCGCTGCCGCCAGGAGTCTCGGATCGTATCGGCCTCGCTCCGGCCCTGCCCGGTCAGTGTGTAGAGGTCGGCCTGACGGCGCAGGTATCCCTCCTCGACCAGCCGGTGGTAGACCGGGGTGAGGATCTCCACCGGTATCTGCCGGCGATCGGCGATCAGTGTCGGTTCGGCGTGGCCGAGCAGGTGCGTGTGCATGTCGGTCTGCAGGAGAATCCAGGCGCGGCCCATGTCCAGCCGGGATCCGGAATCCGTGAGGGCCTCACGGGCGATGTCCATCCCGCGTCGAGGCAGGATCGAGGCCAGGGCCTGCTCCAGGAGCTGCCGGGAGCTGCCGGTCTGCTCGCCCAGGCCCCCGGTCAGGTCGGTTGAGGCCGACTGGGCGCTGTCGCGCAGTCTGACCTGGCGCAGGAAGAGCGCGACGACGAAGCCGACCACGGCCACTGGAACCGTCCAGCGGAAGACCGTCTCCAGGGCGTTTGCGTAGGCGTCGATGATCGGGAAGGCCGTCGCATCGGGCAGTTTGTGCAGGGACTGCGGCGCGTTGGCCGCCTCGGCAATCCGGTCGGCGGGGACCGTGCCGGTGGCGGCGGCTTCCCGGATCGCGCTGTCCAGTTTCGGGGAGAGCGAGTTCGCGTAGATGGTGCCGAAGACGGCGGTCCCGAACGAGCTGCCCAGGGTGCGCATGAAGGTGACACCCGAGGTGGCCGTCCCCATGTCCGTGTAGTCGACGGTGTTCTGCACGGCGATGGTCAGCACCTGCATGCTCAGGCCGATGCCGCACCCCAGAACGAACATGAACACGGACTCCAGGAGGACGCCGGTGCCACGATCCATCAGGGAAAGCAGGTACAGGCCGATCGCCATCACGAAGCAGCCCGCCACGGGGAACCACCGGTACTGCCCGGTCTTGCTCACCACCGTGCCGCTGAGAAGCGAACAGCTCAGCAGGCCCACCATCATCGGCAGTGTCCGGACGCCGGAGAGCGTCGCCGAGGCGCCGGCCACATATTGCAGGTAGGACGGCAGATAGGTCATCGCGCCCAGCATGGCGAAGCCGACGACGAAGGAGAGGATCACACAGACGGTGAAGACGGAGTTGCGGAACAGGTACATCGACAGCATGGGCTCGGTTGCCCGGGCTTCCACCCAGCAGAACAGCGCGACGGCCACCACACCGGCCGCGAACAGTCCAATGATCGTTGCGGAGCCCCATGCGTACTCGTTCCCGCCCCAGCTGGTCGCCAGGATCAGAGCACTCGCGCCGACGGCGATCAGCGCGATGCCGAGATAGTCCACCCGTGGCCGGTGCGCAGCCTTGGTCTTCGGAATGAACTTCACGGCCAGCACGACCACGGCGATGGCGATCGGCACGTTCACGTAGAAGCACCAGCGCCACGACGCATGGTCCGTGAACAGTCCGCCCACCAGCGGCCCGAGCACCGTCGACGTGCCGAACACACCACCCAGCGCGCCCTGGTACTTGCCGCGCTCGCGCAGCGGGATCACGTCCGCGATCAGGGCCATCGCGGTCACCGTCAGACCGCCCCCGCCGATCCCCTGCAGCGCGCGGAACCCGATCAGCATCGCCATGTTGCCGGACAGGCCGCACAGGAACGAGCCCACGATGAACACCACCGTGGACACGGTGAACAGCGTCTTACGGCCGTAGAGGTCGCCGAACTTGCCCACAAGTACGGTGGAGACGGTCTGGGCCAGCATGTAGGCGGTCACGACCCACGACATGTGCGATCCGCCGCCCAGGTCCGCCACGATCGTCGGCAAGGCCGTGCCCACGATCGTCTGGTCGAGGGAAGCCAGCAGCATGCCCGCCGCAATGGTCACGAACACCAGGTTGCGGTCCCGGCGGCTGAGTACCGCAGGGCCGCTGTCGACCGAAGCGGCGCTGGACTCGGGCGCCTGCGGGGATGAACTGCTCATGGGTGACCTCTTGGTCGATGCGGCAAGCGCTCCTGAAGCCCTCTGTCCGGGCGGGCCCCATCGGCGAACAGGAGAAATGCGTCCCTCGAAAGGGCGCCTCTCGCGTACCGAGGCCGTGCGGTGGGTCCGCCGCGTCGGTCGGGCAGCGTCTCAGACGGGCAGTCGGCGCGGCGGCGGGCACAGGCGGGAAGGCCGGTCTGCTCGGACAGCGCCCAGTCGGCATGAGGTGGTCAGCTCTTGACGAGAGGCGTGTCCACCAGGTGCTCCGCCAGGAACCAGCCCTGCAGTTCCAGGGTCCGGATGACCCCGGAGACCAGCAGGTCCTCGGTTCCGTCGTCACCCATGTCCGACACCCGGGACACCGCATCGTGCGCATCGGACACGATCACCGTGTCGGCTTCCAGCAGGCGC
Source organism: Streptomyces sp. NPDC001858 (assembly GCF_053594615.1). Lineage (NCBI taxonomy): Bacteria > Bacillati > Actinomycetota > Actinomycetes > Kitasatosporales > Streptomycetaceae > Streptomyces > Streptomyces sp. NPDC001858. The sequence continues at coordinate 1,079 of NZ_JBSFEV010000077.1, read as the reverse complement.
GACAGCATGGCAGGCACCTCCTCGACACCGTCTGGGGCTCGCGGAATCGCCGTGATCTCTGCGATGTGCCGTGGGTCGCCGACCGCCACCCCGCCCAGGGTCTGCACGCGCTCGGCGACTTCGTCGACCAGCTCGAGAAGTTCTCCGGCGTGCTTGTCCAGCAGCAGGTGGAGCGAGTAGAAGGTGGCTCCGCGCATCAGCCAGTGGTGCTTCTTGTAGAGGCTGTACAGAATCTGGAGGTCCGCCAGGATCCGGTTCAGCCGCTGGCAGGAGTACATGCGCGCCTCGTACGTCAGTCCCATGGGGAAGTGCCGCACGGTCCCGAACTCCTGGATGATCTTTCCCTTTTGGTGCAGCCACGGCTGGCTGCTGTTCGGCGGGCCCGCGGCTGCGGCGTTCTCTGCGGGCCTGGCTTCTTTCGTGGCCGGGGACTTCGTCGTCGCCATGGTGCTCTCCTTGTGGGCGAACGAGGATGCTGCGGACCAGGGGTTTTCCGGAGCTTCACGGGGCGCGAGCCCCGGAAACCAAGTCACATAATGCACACACTTTCCAAGGTATTGCACCCTCCCACTCGCTCACCATTCCGGTGTCGAATTTGACCAATTCCGCAGGTAATACCTGGTGAGAAGGCACATCGGGGTGCTGCACGGCTCCCCTTCTGTCACTGAGACAGGACGCCGGAAGCGCACTCATGAGCGTAGTGTGTATTCACAGTGAGGGTCACGCGAAGCCGACGTGCGCTGTTGTCTGCGGGCCCGACGGAACGAGGCGATGCCATGGACATGGACCAAGCGCAGCTGCCGAGGAGTACGCATAGCGTGCTGTTCTCCCTGGCGATGGGGTTGCTGGGTGACGTCGGCCGCCTCCCGACACGGGTTCCGGCGACGCTCTTGAGCGTGCCCGCCTCAAGGACGCGAGTGCCGACCAAGTGGACACGACGCACCGCGCCGCGGAAGGCGACGCGGCCTGATTCCCCCAAGGAGTCACCATGTCTGACCGGATCAATGACCGTCGGGTAACCGGGCGGCACGAGGGACGGACCGCCGTCATCACCGGGGCCGCAGGCGGAATCGGCCGCA